>DATFAZ010000050.1:0-23265 GCA_035254105.1 Noviherbaspirillum sp.
GAATATCTGGAAAACGCGCCGGATGATCGGATCCTCTGCGTCCTGCCGCTGAGCTTCGACTATGGATTAAGCCAACTCACCACCGCATTCCATAGCGGCGCTTGTGCCGTGCTGATGAACCACCTGCTGCCGCGCGATATCCTCCGGATGGTGGAACAAGAGCGTATTACCGGTCTTGCCGCCGTGCCTCCGCTCTGGATACAACTTGCACAACTGCGCTGGCCCACAGAGACTTCTTTACGGTACATCACCAACTCCGGTGGAGCGATGCCACGTTCCACGCTTGACACTTTGCGCGAGGCACTTGCAGGTACGAAGATCTATCTGATGTACGGACTGACCGAAGCCTTTCGCTCAACGTACCTTCCTCCAGAAGAACTCGACCGTCGCCCCGATTCCATTGGACGCGCCATTCCCAATGCTGAAATTCTGGTGGTGCATGAAGATGGCTCACTCTGCGCCGCCAATGAACCGGGTGAACTTGTCCATCGTGGCGCCCTGGTCTCCCTTGGCTACTGGAACGATCCGGAGAAAACGGCGGAGCGCTACAAGTCGGTTCCGCTGCGAAATGCCGGGCTTCCCCTGGCAGAAATTGCGGTCTGGTCCGGCGATACCGTGCGCATGGATGAGAAAGGCTTCCTGTATTTCATCGGCCGTAACGACGACATGATCAAGGTATCCGGATACCGAGTGAGTCCCACCGAAGTGGAGGAAGTGATCCACGCCAGCGGCATGGTGGCGGAAGTTGCCGCCTTCGGTTTGCCGCATCGGACGCTAGGACAAACTATCGGCGTGGTTGCCGTGCCGAAGGGAAGCGCAACGCTTTTGCCGCAAATGCTTGTCCAGGAATGCCAGCGCCGCCTGCCTGGCTATATGGTGCCGGCGCATGTCGCCATCCACACTGAAAGCCTGCCCCGTAATCCGAACGGAAAAATCGATCGCAAATCATTGCAGCGATCCTGCTCCGGCCTTTTTGACTGACTGCGCCTGCCTATGAATGCTCCCAAACCTGCGCATCTTGCACACACACCGTTTCCGGTAGTCGATGACTGTTTGCAGATCGACGGCATTCCCCTAACGCGACTGGCACAGCGCGTCGGGAAGACGCCCTTTTATGCGTATAGCCGCAGCGCGGTGAGCGCACGTGTGCAACACTTGCGCAACAGTCTTCCCGAAGCAATCCGCTTGCACTACTCGGTCAAAGCCAATCCGATGCCGGCGCTGGTGCAGCATCTTGCGGGCTTGGTGGATGGATTCGACGTTGCTTCCGCCGGCGAGCTGAAAGTGGTACTCGACACCCCGATCAAGCCCGGCCAGGTCGGTTTTGCCGGGCCCGGCAAGTCAAGCGCGGAACTCGAACAGGCGGTGGCGGCGGGGGTTGTCATCCATCTGGAATCGGAACGCGAACTGAACGAACTTGCGCGTATCGGAAACGCTCTCGGCATAAGGCCCAAAGTCACGGTGCGCGTGAATCCCGACTTTGAAATGAAATCGTCCGGCATGAAAATGGGGGGCGGCCCGAAGCAATTCGGCATCGATACCGAACAGGTACCCCATATCCTGCGTCGCATTGCTTCCTGCGGGCTGGATTTCGTCGGATTTCATATTTATTGCGGCTCCCAGAACCTCAGGGCGGACGCAATTATTGAAGCCGAATCAAAGACCTTTGAGCTGGCGATGCGTCTGGCACAGGATGCGCCCGGGCCGGTACGCCTGCTGAATATCGGTGGTGGATTCGGCGTGCCCTACTTTCCCGGCGAGCTGCCGCTGGATCTGCGGCCGATTGGCGACAATCTGGATCGCTGGCTTCCGCGCGTGCGCGCAGCGCTGCCCGATGTGGAAGTCGTGCTCGAAATGGGGCGGTATATCGTGAGCGAAGCCGGCATTTATGTCTGCCGCGTTGTCGATCGCAAGCTGTCGCGCGGCCAGGTTTTTCTCGTCACCGATGGAGGCATGCATCAGCATCTGGGCGCATCAGGCAACCTGGGTCAGGTCATTCGGAAAAATTACCCTGTCGTCGTGGGCAACAAGGTCACTGGAACAGACCGGGAGATCGTTTCTGTTGTCGGCCCTTTATGCACGCCACTGGATCTGCTGGCAGACAAGATGGAAATGGCATGCGCTGAAGTAGGCGACCTGATTACGGTGTTTCAGTCCGGCGCCTATGGCCTGAGCGCAAGCCCCACGGCGTTTCTGAGTCATGCGGCTCCGGCCGAAATTCTCGTCTGAGGCTTCTGCCGGAGCGCTCTGTTTCTACATCACGCCATAACGGCTGCGGTATGCAGCGACTGCATCCTTGTATTTTGCAAGATCCTGATTGGCGCCCGCATTGGAGATATATTCCAGCAGGTCGTTCAGGTTGCCGATCGAAATCACCGGAATGCCATAGGCCTTCGTGACTTCCTGCACTGCCGAGTCTTCCGACAGCGCGCCGTCCTTGCCGGATCGCTCCATGCGGTCCAGCGCAATCAAGACCGCGCAGGGTGTCGCGCCAGCAGCGCGGATCATGTCGACTGACTCGCGCACCGACGTGCCGGCAGAGATCACGTCGTCGATGATGACAACCCGGCCCTGCAGCTTGGCACCGACAATCGTGCCGCCTTCGCCGTGGTCCTTGGCTTCCTTGCGATTGAACGCGAACGGCGCATTGCGGCCCTTGTTGGCCAGTGCGACAGCGGTGGCGGACGCCAGCGTGATGCCCTTGTAGGCGGGGCCGAACAGCATGTCGAATTCCACGCCGGAGTCGAGCAGCGTTTGCGCATAAAAGTCGGCAAGGCGACCGAGATTGGCGCCGTCGGAAAACAGCCCTGCGTTGAAGAAATACGGCGATGTACGGCCGGCCTTGGTGACGAATTCGCCGAAACGCAGCACGCCTGCGGAAACGGAGAACGCAATGAATTCCTGACGTAGCTTGCTCAAGATGCCCTCGATCTGGATAAGTTGACAATGCCTGGCGATGGTGCCGGCAAAGCAGGCATTGTAATGGCTTAGGAACGTGCACGGAAATTTCAGGATGAATCGGTTATGCTAGCCGCCGTACTTTTTCCCGACTCTAACCATGCTAAAGATTATTTCCGCCAACCTGAACGGCATTCGCTCCGCCGCAAAAAAAGGCTTTTTCGAATGGATGGCGCAACAGGCGCCGCACGTCGTCTGCGTGCAGGAACTCAAGGCCCAGGCCGCCGACATGACGCCGGAATTTCTCGCGCCGCACGGTTACCACGGCCATTTCCACTATGCGGAGAAGAAGGGCTATTCCGGTGTCGGCATCTATTCGAAGTTTGAGCCGGATGCGATCCAGGTCGGCTTCGGCTGTCATGAGTTCGACGCCGAGGGCCGCTACGTGCAATGCGATTTCGGCAAGCTCTCCGTGATTTCGCTGTATTGCCCGTCGGGCTCGTCGAGCGACGAGCGGCAGCAGGCAAAATTCCGCTTTATGGAAGTGTTCCTGCCGCATCTGGCGAAACTCCGAGAGAGCGGGCAGGAAATTGTGATTTGCGGCGACTGGAATATCGCGCACAAGGAAATCGACCTGAAGAACTGGAAGAGCAACCAGAAGAATTCCGGCTTTCTGCCGGAAGAGCGCGCATGGCTGACACGGGTGTTCGACGAAGTCGGCTGGCACGACGTCTATCGCCGGCTGCACCCGGATACTACTGGCGACGCCTACACCTGGTGGAGCAATCGCGGTCAGGCATGGGCAAAAAATGTCGGCTGGCGCATCGACTATCACATCGCCACCGGCGGCATCGCGGACAAAGCAGCGGCGGCGGCGATCTACAAGGAACAGCGCTTTTCCGACCATGCGCCGCTGACGATCGAGTACGACTTTCCGGCCTGACCAGTCTTCCTTTCCCATAACGAACCCGCCAGGACCGCCATGTACACGCCAGAGCATTTTGAAGAAACCCGTACCGAGGAACTGCACCGCATCATTGAACAGCATCCCCTCGGGGCCCTGGTGACGAATGGGCCGGATGGGCTCGACGCCAACCATCTTCCATTTGAGTTCGATGCCGGCACGGGCGCGCACGGCAAACTGCTGGCGCATGTTGCGCGCGCAAATCCTGTCTGGAAAGAAGTGAAAGACGGCGACGAGGTTTTGGTCATCTTTCGCGCGTCGGACGCCTACATTTCGCCAAACTGGTATCCGAGCAAGCATGAAGCCCACCGGCAAGTGCCGACCTGGAATTATCAGGTCGTGCACGTCCACGGAAAGATCGCTATCCGCGACGACGAGAAATTTGTGCGCGGCATCGTCGGACGACTCACGCGCACGCATGAAGCCCGCGCCGGGGAGACGCGCCCCTGGAAAATGGCCGACTCCAGCAAGGAATATATCGATGGCTTGCTTGCCGCAATCGTGGGCATTGAAATCGACATCACCCGGATAGCGGGAAAGTCGAAACTCAGCCAGAACAAGGAAGAACGCGACCGCATCAATGCAGCCGAAGAGTTGCGCAGGCGAAACATATTAGACATGTCGAGCGCCATGCTGAACGCAAGGACAAAAAAGAACTGATCGAAGACGCTCCCGGATTCGCCATGCGGCGTTTTGCGCCGTGTTGGCTATGGCACAATGGCAGCCGGCATTGACTTTCTCATACTAACGGGAGCGATATGAAACTTGAGACCTTGGCTGTACACGCCGGCTATTCACCGGACCCCACCACCAAATCCGCCGCAGTACCGATCTACCAGACGGTCGCCTACGCATTCGACAGCGCCCAGCACGGCGCCGACCTGTTCGACTTGAAAGTGCCGGGAAACATCTACACCCGGATCATGAATCCGACGCAGGATGTCCTGGAAAAGCGCGTCGCTGCGCTGGAAGGCGGCATTGCTGCGCTGGCAGTGGCGTCCGGCATGGCTGCAATCACCTATGCCATCCAGACCATCACCGAAGCCGGCGACAACATCGTATCGGCCAGCACCCTGTATGGCGGCACCTACAACCTGTTCGCGCACACGCTGCCGCAGATGGGCATCCAGGTCCGCTTCGCCGACTCCAGCAAGCCGGACAGCTTTGCTCCGTTGATCGATGCACGCACCAAAGCGATTTTCTGCGAATCCATCGGCAACCCGCTCGGCAACGTCACCGATGTCGCCAGGCTCGCCGAAATCGCGCACGCGCACGGCATTCCGCTCATCGTCGATAACACCGTGCCGAGCCCCTACCTGTTCCGCCCGATCGAGCATGGTGCCGACATCGTCGTGCATGCGCTGACCAAGTACCTCGGCGGCCACGGCAACAGCATCGGCGGCGCCATCGTCGACAGCGGAAAGTTCCCTTGGGCCGAACATAAGGACCGCTTCAAGCGCCTGAATGAACCGGATGTGTCCTACCACGGCGTGGTGTACACCGAAGCACTCGGCCCGGCCGCCTATATCGGTCGCGCTCGCGTAGTCCCTCTGCGCAACATGGGTGCGGCAATCTCGCCGATGAACGCCTTCCTGATCCTGCAAGGCATCGAAACGCTGGCCTTGCGCATGGACCGCACCTGCGAAAACTCGCTCGCCATTGCGAAGCACCTGAAGAAGCATCCGAAGGTAGCGTGGGTCAATTACGCCGGCCTGGAAGATCATCCGGACCATGCGCTGGTGAAGAAGTACATGAACGGCAAGGCATCAGGCATCCTGTCGTTTGGACTCAAGACCGACGGCAAGGACGATCCTCGTGCAGCTGGCGCGCGCGTTCTGGATGGACTGAAACTGTTCACGCGCCTGGTCAATATCGGTGACGCGAAATCGCTCGCAACCCACCCGGCATCGACCACGCACCGCCAGCTCAATCCGGAAGAACTGAAGAAGGCAGGCGTGTCGGAAGACATGCTGCGTCTGTCGATCGGCATCGAGCATATCGACGACCTGATCGCCGATCTGGATCAGGCGCTGGCAGCAGCGTAAAAGCAGCGCGGGCCGCCTTGTCGGGCGGCTCGCATCAAAGCGGTTTGATTGTCTGTGTAAAGGGACAAGCTTGGACTGAGAAGTGCTGCCGTATATAAGATACGGCGAGCATCGCAGGTTTAAGACGGCCTCCTTGCACGGGCAAGCAAGCCGCTCTATTACTTCTAGTAGCCCTGATTGCAGCGGGCACGAAGTGTCGGATTGAATCGAGATTTAAACCAGCCTGTAGGCTTGCATTCGGCCAGAAGCAGTCTTTGCGGTGACAGTGACGATCGGGAGGCTCATAGTGATAGCGGTCTGCCAAGCAACAAAGAAACACGCTAAATCCCTATTTAGGGAATCTGAAAAACAATTATTGTTCTAACTGTCGCATGAATGGACGAGAGGTCCAGAAAGCTGAGTTAGCAGTTAAGCGATTGGAATCTTGCGTTTAATTCGTAATGAAATCGAATAATCGGAAGGTCAGTGTGTTTTCCATCAATAATGAGATGCGGCAGCCTTATTTCAAAGTTTTCCTTAACTACTGTCGCACTTGGAAGATCAAAGACTACACCGTAGTTACTTCTTGTCCTTCCTTTTTTCGAGTCCTCGGTCCGATATACCATTGGATGCATCAAGCTTTGCTTTTGCATTTTATCCTGATGCCACCATAGCGATTCTTTAGCGTACATCTGAAGGTTTGTGGATGAATTAACAAGGAACAGATTCAAATCTGAAGAGCCTAACGTGACCGACTCTCCTTCAGGGACCAAAAAAGAAACACTAATCCGGGTGCTATCCGGGTTGTATATCCGAAAAGCGTGAACCCTAATCTCTATTTTGTCCTTTTCAAAAACTATCTCATCCCAACTTCCCGGTCCACTGTTGTATCTGCAACTGGTTTCGCGTAATTGACCGTTCACTATCTCTGGTCTGTATATCCTTTCAACCACAGGAACACACGATACTAGTGCAGAAGACACTAAGCACATCAGAACAAGTTTGGTTATGTTCATAAGGAGAAATCTAGGATTGGTAGCTGTAGTCGTTACCTTCTGGATGTTTATCAGGTTTCGATGAACGTTTCTTCAGAAGAAAATCACCTCATTCCCGAACCGGCACACCCAGCCAGATCAGATCACGATCACTTCGTATCACTTGATTGGAGCCATTCCCGTCACATTGCTCTGATAGGGAGGTAGCTCGGTCGGCGACTTGCCTTTCGCTTTTGCATACAAAGGTATCACCGACGGCATGTGCTTTTGCATTTCGGCGATGCGGTTCTTGCCCGCCGGGTGCGTGGAGAACCACTGCGGCATGTTGTTCTGACTGACCATTCCCATCTTTTGCCACAGTACGATGCCGGCGCGCGGATCGTAGCCGGCACGCGCGACGATGTCGAGGCCGACCAGGTCGGCTTCGGTTTCATCGCTGCGCGAAAACGTCATCATCGCCAGGTTGGCACCGAGGCCGGTTGCCGCGCCGGTCAGGTTCGGATCGACGCCGAGCAGCGCCGACAGGCCGAGGCCAAGCAGCTTCGCGCCGGCATTGGTCAGATTCGATTTAGCGACGCGTTCGCGACCATGCTCGCGCAGCGCATGCGCGATTTCATGACCCATCACGATCGCGACTTCATCGTCGGTCAGTTTCAGCGAATTCAGCAATCCGCTGAAAAAGGCGATTTTCCCGCCCGGCATGCAGAAGGCATTGATTTCTTTCGAGTCGATCAGGTTGACTTCCCATTGCCAGTCGTTCGAACGCTGGTTCCAGCGCTCGGCATGGGGAATTAATTGTTTCGCGATCGCGCGCAGGCGTTGCACCTGCGGATCGTTTTCCGGCACCAGTGCGCCTTTCCGGCTCGCCTGCTGCTTGACGTCGGCATATTGCTGCAGCGACGCCGCTTCCAGTTCTGCTTCGGGAACCAGTTTGCGTAGCGACGACATTTCATCGACCTGAACACCCTCCTGGCTTGCCTCATCCTTTGCGGCTGCGCAGGAAGCGGCGCCTGCGAGCGCCATCAGGGTCAGAACGGTCGGAATCAAACGTTTCATGATGGGCCTTTCTACCGTGTTAATGTGCGGCGGTTTCTTCGTCCAGCCTGACGCGCGGCCGCAGCCAGAAGTACAGCGCGATAGCCGGCACGATTGCCAGCGTGGTGATCCAGAAATACGGTGCGTAACCGACGGCTTCGACGATGCGGCCGGAATAGAAACCGAGCACCTTGCCCGGCAGCGTGATCAGCGAGCTGAACAAGGCATATTGGGTCGCGGTATAGCGCTGGTTCACCAGTGCAGAAAGATAAGCGACCGCCGTGGTGCCCAAGAGGCCCTGCGCCAGGTTTTCGCCGGAGATCACCAACGTCAGCATGCGCACGTCGCCGTTGGCGCCAATCAGCCACAGGTACAGCAGGTTGCTCAGCGCACCGAGCACGATGCCGAGCAGCAGTCCGCGCTCCACGCCCCAGCGTGCAACCGCGACGCCACCGAGGAAGGCGCCGGCTATGCCGACCCAGATGCCATACACCTTCGACACGGCGGCAATTTCGGTCTTGGTAAAACCCTGATCGAGATAGAACGGTCCCATGATGCCGCCGACCAGCGCCTGGTCCGAGATCTTGAACAGCAGGATGAAGAGCAGGATCAGCAGCCCGACCCGGCCACCGAAACGACGGAAGAAATCGGCAAACGGTTCGACCACGCCTTCACGCAAGCCTTCAGCCCAGCTCTGCGCCCGCACGCGCAGCACATCCGGCTCGCGCGCCATCAGGTTGACCGCGACGGGCACCAGCATGACAAGCGCCATGATCCGGTACACATTCGACCAGACGGTATAGTCGGCGAGCACCAGCGCTACGGCACCGGTGACGATCAGCGCGATCCGGTACCCGAGCGAGTATGTGGCCACCAGCGCTCCCTGTGCCTCGGCCGGTGCAATCTCGATGCGATAGGCGTCGACTACGATATCCAGGGTCGCGCCGGCAAAGGCGACCATCAGCGTCAGGCCGACAAACAGCCCGAGCTGCGACGGCGTGACCGAGGCCATGGCGCCGAGGCCGATCATTACCAGCACCTGTGCCAGCAGCATCCAGCTGCGCCGCTGGCCGAGACGCCCCAGCAGGGGCAGGCGCAGGCGGTCGATCAATGGCGCCCACAGGAACTTGAAGGAATACGCCATGCCCGCACTGGCGATCATGGTGATGTCCTTGAGCGTGATGCTGTTTTCCTTCAGCCAGTAGGCAAGCGTGCCGGCCACCAGCAGAAACGGCAGGCCGGACGCAAAGCCAAAGAAAAACATGGTCCAGGCAGACGGCTGCAGGAAGGCATCGCGGATGCGCGTACCGGCTTTTTTCTCTCCCTCTTTATTGCTCATCCTGCATTTTCCACGGTAACGGCGCAGGGTCGAACGACCAAGCGCCAGGGCAATTCAAACATACAGACCGTCCAATGCGGGGTTATGCGGCAACGTCATGCGCCGCTATGCACCGCTCTTTTTTCGCAGGCGGAATACGGCAAGGCTGCCACGCCAGTTTGGCAGGAAGGTAACGGGCTTGCCTTCGTGCAATGCGATGCATTCCAGCACTTCGAGCCCGACTTTGTTCGCAAGTTCCTCGAAGTCCTTGATCGTCGCGCAGCGCACGTTGGGCGTGTCATACCATTCATAAGGCAGGGACTTCGACACCGGCATGCGGCCGCGCAGCAGCGACGCCCGGTGCGGCCAGTAGGCGAAGTTAGGGAAGGAGACGATCGCCTCACGCCCGACACGGGCGATATCGGCGAGGATGCCTTCGACGTTCTTCATCATTTGCAAGGCAGACAAGCACAGCACCACGTCGAACGCATTGTTGGCGAACATCGCCAGTCCGGCTTCCAAGTCTTGCTGGATGACAGAGACACCGCGACTCACGCACAGCGGAATCTTGTTGTCATCGATTTCGACACCATAGCCGACGCAATGCTTATCGGATTGCAAATACTCGAGCATGACGCCATCGCCGCAGCCGAGGTCGAGCACATCCGAGTGGTTGCGCACCCAGTGCGCGATAAAGGCAAGATCGGGACGCAAGGTCATCAGTTCGCGGAAATTCATGCGCACTCTCCCTGGCTCAGATCCTGCCAGACGCGGTTGTAATACGCCCTGACGACATTCATGTAGCGCTCATCCTCCAGCAAAAAAGCATCATGCCCGTGCGGTGCCGCGATTTCCGCATAGGCGACGCGGCGCTTGTTCTTGACCAGCGCCTGGACCATTTCGCGGCTGCGTTCCGGGGAAAAGCGCCAGTCGGTGGTAAACGACACCAGCAGGAACTGCGCCTGCGTATTCGCAAGCGCCTTGCTGAGATCATCGCCGTGTTCCCGGGCCGGATCGAAGTAATCGAGCGCCTTGGTAATCAGCAAATAAGTGTTCGCATCGAAGTATTCGGAAAACTTGTCGCCTTGATAGCGCAGGTAGGACTCGATCTCGAAGTCGATGCCATAGTCGAACTGATAATCGCCATTGCGCAGGTCACGGCCAAATTTTTCCGCCATGCTGTCGTCCGACAGGTAGGTGATATGCCCGACCATGCGTGCGACGCGCAGCCCGCGCTTGGGTACCACGCCATGCTCGTAGTAGTGGCCGCCATGAAAATCCGGATCGGTCAGGATGGACTGGCGCGCGACATCGTTGAATGCGATGTTCTGCGCCGTCAGCTTCGGCGTGGAAGCAATCACTACGCAATGCCGCACCCGTTGCGGAAAGAGCATGCTCCAGGACAGCGCCTGCATGCCGCCGAGCGAGCCACCCATGACTGCGGCAAACTGCTCAATGCCAAGCGCATCGGCCAGCCGCGCCTGAGCGCGCACCCAGTCTTCGACGGTCACGACCGGAAAATCCGCGCCATACGGCTTTCCGGTTGCAGGATTGGTACTCATCGGGCCAGTCGAGCCGAAACAGGAGCCGGGATTGTTGACGCCGATAACAAAGAAGCGATCGGTATCGAGCGGCTTGCCCGGCCCGACCATGTTGTCCCACCAGCCGACATTCATGCTGCCATCCGCGCGTTCGTACATGCCGGCGACGTGATGCGAGGCATTCAGTGCATGGCACACCAGCACCGCATTGGAGCGGTCTGCGTTGAGCGTGCCATAGGTTTCATACATCAGCGTGTAATCGGACAGGGAAGCGCCGCTGCTGAGCGGCAGCGGCTCCGAAAAATGCATGGTCTGCGGCGAGACAATTCCCAGGGATGGCATAGTGGTCCAGAAAAACGACGCAACCTGCCCGCACGCGCCTTCTGCGCTGCGTGGCCGATACGCCGGAAACAAAAAAGCCCGACAGCAATCTGCTTATCGGGCTAAATTCGGTGCTTACTTTCAAGCGCGCTTTAGCCGTATTTATTACGCGCCCGCAAGCTGATTATCAAATCGGCGCATTGCATAAGAATAACCAAGAGCATTCCCGGCGTCAAACCCGCCGTCAAACTCAAGCGGCTCAGAGCAGGCGCAACTGCTCCATCGCCTCGGAAATCACCTCCGGCTCCATTGAGCGCAATATTTTCTTTGTATGCGCAGCGATGGCATTTAGGTCGGTATTCAATATTTCCTGCTTGACCGAGAGGATCTGGGTCGGGTGCATGGAAAATTCGCGCAGGCCCATGCCTAACAATAGGCGCGTCAGCTTCGTATCGCCCGCCATTTCGCCGCAGACCGCGACCGGCGTACCGGTCTTGGCGGCGACCGAAATCGTGGTCGACAACAGGTACAGGATCGCTGGATGCAATGGATTGTACAAATGCGCGACTTCATGGTCGGCGCGGTCGATCGCCAATGCATACTGGATCAGGTCGTTGGTGCCAATCGACAGGAAATCCAGGCGTTTGACGAACATCGGCAAAGCCAGCGCCGCTGCCGGGATCTCGATCATCGCGCCGATCGGAATCAAGGGATCGAATTTCTTGTTCGCTTCGCGCAATTGCGCCTTGGCCTGCTCAATCATGGCCAGCGTCTGGTCGATCTC
Source organism: Noviherbaspirillum sp. (assembly GCA_035254105.1). Classification (GTDB taxonomy): domain Bacteria; phylum Pseudomonadota; class Gammaproteobacteria; order Burkholderiales; family Burkholderiaceae_D; genus Noviherbaspirillum. Next base: position 11,881 of record DATFAZ010000050.1, read on the forward strand.
AAACGCATGCGCGAGCATGGGCACCAGTAATTTGACCGGACCGAAAGCCGATGCCCGCAGGATCGCGCGCAACTGCGCAAGGAACATCTGCGGCTCGGCCAGGCAGAAACGGATCGCGCGCAAGCCGAGCGCGGGATTGAGCGCAGTCTGCTCCGCCGCATCGAGCGGCTTGTCGGCACCAATGTCGAGCGTGCGGATCGTCACCGGCCGCCCCTTCATGGAAACCACCGCCTTGCGATAGGACTCGAACTGCTCATCTTCGGATGGCAGCTTGTGCACAAAGCCGGCACGGCCCATGAACAGGAACTCTGAGCGGAACAGCCCGACGCCGGCTGCGCCGGCGTCAAGCGCTCCCGGACAATCGTCGGGAAGTTCGATATTGGCCAGCAGCTCGATCTCGGTACCGTCGCGCGTGACGGTCGGCATTTTTTTCAGCTTGCCGAGCTTCTTGCGGTCGCGCAGCAGGCGTGCCTGCCGTTCCCGGTATTGCTCCAGCACATTCGGGGTCGGATCGACGATCACCACACCGGCGTCGCCATCAATGATCACCCAGTCATCCTGCTGGATCAGGGCGGACGCATTGAACATGCCGACCACCGCCGGGATATCGAGGCTGCGTGCCACGATCGCGGTATGCGAGTTCTGCCCGCCGAGATCGGTGACGAATCCCCCGAACGCACGGTTCTTGAACTGCAGCATGTCAGCCGGCGAGATATCGTGTGCAACGACGATCATGCTTCCTGCGGATTGCGCCATGTCGCCGGACATTGGCAGCGCACTGCCGGTCAGCACCTTGAGCACGCGTTCGCCGACCTGCTGAATGTCGCTCTTGCGTTCGCGCAGGTAAGCGTCCTCGATTTCGTCGAACTGCGCGGAGAGCTCGTCGATCTGCGTAACAAGCGCCCACTCGGCGTTGTAGTAACGGTTGCGGATAATGTCCAGCGGTACTTCGGACAGCATCGGATCGGAAAGAATCAGCGCATGCACATCGATAAACGCACCCAGTTCCGCCGGAGCGTCTTTCGGCAATTCATTCCAGATGGTTTGCAGTTCCTTGTGAACGGCAGCAATCGCCTTTTGCAGGCGCTGTACTTCGGCCTCGACCTGCTCTTGCGCAATTAGGTAATGCTTGACATCCAGCGCCGCCGGCGCAAGCAGGTGCGCGCGGCCGATCGCGATGCCGCGGGAGACAGGAATGCCATGGAGCGTGAAGGAAGCCATGCGTACTTCTTTACTCGCCTTCGCCGAACTTATTCTGGATCAGTTCAACCAGCGCGTCAAAACAGGCCTGCTCATCGGCGCCGTCGGTTTCCAGCGTCACTTTCGCGCCCTTGCCTGCAGCCAGCATCATCACACCCATGATTGACTTGGCGTTGACGCGCCGCGCGTTGCGGGTCATCCAGACCTCGCTCTTGAATTTCGCCGCCAGCTGGGTAAGCTTGGCCGACGCACGCGCGTGCAGGCCGAGCTTGTTGATGATTTCGATTTCCTGTTGAATCATTTTTTTGAATTGTTGTTTTAATTAGGTGACAGCCGTATGCGGTTATCGACGCGCACTGCGCCGCTTTGTCCGCCAGCCAGAGCCATTTCAACCACGACATCCAGCGTATCGTTACGGTAGGTCAGCGCGCGCAGCAGCATGGGCAGGCTGATGCCGGCAATGACGTCGATATGGCCGGGATTGCAGAGCCGCAGCGTGCAATTCGAAGGCGTGCCGCCCATTACGTCGGTAATGACCAGAACGCCGGAACCGTCATCGATGCGCGCAATCGCTTCCTGCGCCAGGCGGTTGACTTCCGCGGTATCCTGGTCGGCGCGCACGTCAATGGCTTCCATTCTTTCGGGGCGTGCACGGAACACATGGGTGGCGGCCTCGATAAAGGCGGCACCCAGCGGTTCATGCGTCAAGAGAAGAATACCAATCATGCTTGCCCTGGCCTAAACTGGTCGATTTCGATTTCGACTCTGATCAAAGTATACGAGGAAGCGGATGTGTTTTTGCCGCCGAACCGGCCGTCCCTGGGCTGCTTAATGCAATTAGGCAGTGCACTGCTGTTCCAGCGCCTCAATGAACATGCCTGCCACATCGAAGCCGGTCTGTTGCTTGATTTCCTGGAAACAGGTTGGACTCGTGACATTAATTTCCGTCAAATAATCCCCGATAACATCCAATCCTACCAGCAATAGGCCGCGCGTCAAAAGAAGCGGTGCCAGCGTGTTGCCGATTTCCCGGTCGCGCTCGGACAGCGGCTGTGCGACACCGAGCCCGCCAACCGCCAGATTGCCGCGCACTTCCCCGCCCTGCGGAATGCGCGCCAGCGAATACGGCACCACCTGCCCGCCAATCAGCAATATGCGCTTGTCGCCCTGCGTGATCTCGGGAATGAAGCGCTGCGCCATGATGGTTTGCGCACCGTTTCCTGTTAGCGTTTCAATAATGGACCCGAGATTCAGGGCGTCATCCTTGACCCGGAAAATGCCGGCTCCGCCCATGCCGTCCAGCGGCTTGAGGATGATGTCCTGATGCTCGCGATGAAAGGCCCGCAGGCGCGCGGCGTCGCTGGTTACCAGAGTCGGCGAGGTAAATTGCGGGAACTGTGCGATCGCCAGTTTTTCGTTGTGGCTGCGGATCGCCTGCGGCCGGTTGTAGATACGCGCGCCCTTCGCTTCGGCCACCTCCAGCATGTAGGTCAGGTAGACGTATTCCATGTTGAATGGCGGGTCCTTGCGCACCACGATGGCATCGAACTCGGTCAGATGCATCGCCATCGGCGCTTCGGCACGGTACCAGTCGTCGGCGTCGCCCGTCAGCGTAATGCGCTCGACATTGGCAACCACGGTGCTTTCGTGGAATGCCATGTCTTTCTGCTGGAATGCGTAGACCGCATGGCCGCGCCGCGCAGCCTCCGCCATCATCGCGTAAGTGGTGTCCTTATACGTTTTGAACTGGTCAAGCGGGTCGGCAAGGAAGGCGATTTTCATGCGGGCCATGGGTCAGCAATCAGTAAATTTCCGGGTTGGGATCGGTCTTTTCCAGTTCAATGGACGCCGCCAGCAGCGCCATGCGCGCGACCACGCCGTACATGTAGAAGCGGTTTGGCGGCGCGGTGCCCGGCTTGGCGTGCAGATCAGGCAGCGCATGCTGCTGCGCGAAGGCCAGCGGCACAAAATGCGCGCCCGGCGAATTCAGGTTCTCGTCAACGCCGCGCTCTGCATGTACCCGATAGAAGCCGCCGACCACATAGCGGTCGATCATGTACACCACCGGTTCGGCCACCGCATCATTGATGCGCTCGAACGTATGCACGCCTTCCTGGATGATTACGTCATTGACTTCCAGCCCTTCCTTCACCACCGCCATCTTGTTGCGCTGTTTGCGGTTGAGATCCTTCACCTCGCTCGCGTCCTTGACCGTCATGATGCCCATACCGTAGGTGCCGGCGTCGGCCTTGACGATCACAAACGGGGTTTCCTTGATACCGTATTCCTTGTATTTCTTGCGAATCTTCGTCAGCAGCATATCGACGTTGGATGCCAGGCATTCCTCGCCGGTGCGCTCGTGGAAGTTGATCTGGCCGCACTTGGCGAAATATGGATTGAGCATCCAGCCATCGATGTCAATCATCTTGGCAAAGCGCTTGACCACTTCATCGTATGCGGCGAAATGGTTGGTCTTGCGGCGTACTGCCCAGCCGGCGTGCAGGGGCGGCAACAGGCTTTGCTCGTGCAGGTTTTCCAGAATCGGCGGAATGCCCGACGACAGGTCGTTATTCAGCAGGATGGTGCATGGATCGAAATTCTTCAGACCGACACGACGGCCGTTGGCAATACGCTCCAGCGGCTCGATCGTCAGGGAATTACCATCAGGTAAATCAATCTGCGTCGGCTCCTTGACGTCTTCGGAGAGCGAACCCAGGCGGACATTCAAGCCCGTCTGGCGGAAGATCTGGATCAGCCGTGCGACATTCTGCAGATAGAAGGTGTTACGGGTATGGCGCTCCGGAATCAGCAGCAGGTTCTTTGCATCCGGACAATATTTTTCAATGGCTGCCATCGCCGCCTGCACAGCCAGCGGCAGCATTTCCGGCGACAGGTTGTTGAAACCGCCCGGGAACAGGTTGGTATCGACGGGGGCTAGCTTGAACCCTGCGTTACGCAAGTCCACCGAGCAGTAAAACGGCGGCGTATGTTCCTGCCATTCCAGCCGGAACCAGCGTTCGATTGCCGGCGTAGCCGTAAGCATTTTCTTTTCGAGGTCAAGAAGTGGGCCATTCAAGGCCGTGACGAGGTGCGGAACCATATAAACCTTTGGCGTATAAGCATTTTTGCAACGGGAATTGATGCCGATTCTAACGGCAATCCCAAAACTGCGTCTGCCGGATGTTGTCGGGAAATGCGCTTATTTGGCGCGCATCTCATAAATTGCAATGAAACGAGGAGGACGTGCGCCCAAGAAAATATAAATCTGGGCAGTTCGCCAATTTTAAAGACGGGGAGTGAAAAAAACCAGAAAAGACCGACGAGGCAGCGGTTCCAGGCACCACAACGGATGAGCGCCCATGCCATCGCCACCCGGCAAGCCGATTGGCGTCCGAACGACAGACGTTTACGTAAACGTCAGGTAGAGTCTTGAAAGCTGACCGCGGTGCCGCATAACGGCGCGGCGCATGCCCGCTCTCCTGCCAGGTTCCGGTCGGTTTACTGTCGCGGCGCGCTGCCCGCAAAGCCGCATTCCGATTATTTTCACTTTATTACCGGCATACACATCATGACTAGCCTCGACACGTTTCTGCATGCACGGAATTTCCTTCTGGCCCATCGCTCCGATTACGACACAGCCTGCCGCGAGTTCCGCTGGCCGGCGCTCGATGAATTCAACTGGGCGCTGGATTATTTCGACCATATGGCGCGCGCTAACGACAAGCCCGCGCTCTGGATAATCGGAGAAGACGGTTCCGAACAAAAACTGAGCTTCGCCGACCTGTCGGCCCGCTCCAACCGTGCAGCCAATTACCTGCGCAGCCTGGGCGTCAAGCGCGGCGACCGCATCCTGATGATGCTCGGCAATGAAGTGCCGCTTTGGGAAATCATGCTGGCTGCGATGAAACTGGGCGCCGTCCTGATCCCGGCCACGACCCTGCTGTCGCAGGAAGACCTGCGCGACCGTATCGACCGCGGCAATGTGAAGCACATGATCATCGGCGCCGCGCACGTCGACAAACTCGCTGGCCTGGCCGACCAGTGCACGCGCGTATGCGTCGGTGCGCAGCCTGAAGGCTGGCTACCCTTCGACTACGCCGCACATCCAGCCGATTTCACTCCGGATGGCCCGACCAAAGCGAGCGACCCGCTGCTGCTGTACTTCACCTCCGGCACCACTTCCAAGCCGAAGCTGGTAATGCATTCCCACCAGAGCTATCCGGTCGGGCACCTCTCGACCATGTACTGGATCGGGCTGCAGCCGGGCGATATCCATCTCAACATTTCTTCGCCGGGCTGGGCCAAGCATGCATGGAGCTGCTTCTTCGCGCCGTGGAATGCCGGCGCCTGCATTTTCATCTACAACTACTCGCGCTTCAACGCCAAGGCCATGCTCGGTGTGCTGGAACGCTACCAGGTAACGACGATGTGCGCGCCGCCCACCGTCTGGCGCATGCTGATCCAGGAAAACCTTGCCGACTACCGCGATAAGCTGAAGCTGCGCGAGCTGATCGGTGCCGGCGAACCGCTGAATCCGGAGATCATCGAACAGGTGCGCAATGCCTGGAACATCACGCTGCGCGACGGTTTCGGCCAGACCGAAACAACCGCGCAAATCGGGAACACGCCGGGGCAGCCGCTCAAGCCGGGTTCGATGGGACGGCCGTTGCCGGGTTACCGGATTGCGCTGCTCGATGCCGACGAACGTGAAGCGGATGAAGGCGAAGTCTGCCTGGTCCTCAATCCCGCTCCGATGGGACTCATGCTGGGCTACATGGACAGCGCGGAAAAGACGGCGGAAGTCACGCGCAACGGCTATTACCGCACCGGCGACGTCGCCAGCCGCGATGCGGATGGCTACATCACCTACGTCGGTCGCGCGGACGACGTGTTCAAGGCATCGGACTACCGCATCAGCCCGTTCGAACTGGAGAGCGTACTGATCGAGCATCCCGCCATCGTCGAAGCCGCCGTGGTGCCGAGCCCCGATCCTATCCGCCTGGCCGTGCCCAAGGCGTTTGTAGTGCTCGGACAGGATCACAAGCCAAGCAGCGAACTGGCGAAGGATATCTTCACCTTCCTGCGCAACAACCTCGCGCCATTCAAGCGCATCCGCCGCCTTGAATTTTCGGATTTGCCCAAGACCATCTCCGGCAAGATCCGACGCGTGGAGCTACGCAATATCGAAGCGGCGCGGCGCGCCAAGGGGGAAAAGGTTGCGCACGAATATTTCGAAGAAGACTTTCCAGAACTGAAGGGCTGATATCGAGACGTCGCGTCAGGGATGCAGGTCCTGACGAAATAGGTTTTGCCGCCCGTGGATGCGGGCGGCAAAACAGCTTAGATCGAGTTATGAAGACAGACTTCAGACGTGATATGCCGACTCGCCGTGACTGGTGATGTCGAGTCCTTCGCGCTCCTGCTCTTCCGGCACACGCAAACCGATAACCAAGTCCACCAGCTTGTATGCGAGGAATGCCACGACACCGGACCAGACGATCGTTGTCAGAACGCCCTGTGCCTGGATCCATACCTGACCGGCGATCGAATATTCCGCTGCGACCTGGTTGGCAACATAATCGTAGATACCGGTGCCGCCGAGCGACGGGGCGGCAAACACGCCGGTCAACAGCGCACCAAGAATCCCGCCGACGCCGTGCACGCCAAACACGTCAAGCGAATCATCCGCGCCCAGCAGCCGCTTCAGGCCATTCACGCCCCACAGGCAGATGATGCCAGCCAGGAGGCCGATTACCAGCCCGCCCATCGCGCCGACAAAACCAGCCGCCGGGGTGATCGCCACTAGACCGGAGACTGCACCGGACGCAGCGCCCAGCATCGAGGGCTTGCCTTTGGATATCCACTCGCCAAAGCTCCATGACAGCGTTGCGGCTGCGGTCGCCAGCAGCGTATTCATCAGAGCCAGCGCAGCCGTGCCACCTGCTTCCAGCGCGGAACCGGCGTTGAAGCCGAACCAGCCAACCCACAGCATCGATGCGCCCACCATCGTCAGCGTCAGCGAGTGCGGCGCCATCGATTCGCGGCCGTAGCCAATGCGCTTGCCGAGGACATAGGCGCCGACCAGGCCGGCAATCGCAGCGTTGATATGCACCACGGTGCCGCCGGCAAAGTCGAGCGCGCCTTTCTGGAACAGCCAGCCGGAGACAGCAGTTGCCTTTTCTGCAGCCGCGGCATCGGTGTAGGCGTCTGGGCCGGGCCAAAACCAGACCATGTGTGCAATCGGCAGGTAGGAGAAAGTAAACCACAGGACCACGAACAACAGCACCGCAGAAAACTTGATGCGCTCGGCAAACGCGCCGACGATCAGGCCGCAGGTAATCGCCGCAAAAGTAGCCTGGAATGCGACAAAAACGAACTCGGGGATGACGACGCCTTTACTGAAGGTGGCGGCGGCCGATTCCGGCGTAATGCCATTCAGGAAAAGGCGGTCGAACCCGCCGAAGAAGCTGCTGCCTTCGGTGAACGCGAGCGAGTAGCCGTAAACACTCCACAGGACGACGATCAACGCAAAGATCATGAACACCTGCATCAAGATCGACAGCATGTTCTTCGATCGCACCAGGCCGCCGTAAAACAGTGCCAGGCCGGGAATCGTCATCAGGATCACGAGCACGGTTGCGATCATCATCCATGCCGTGTCGCCCTTGTTGGGTGTCGGCGCGGCGGCAGGTGCTGCTGCGGCTTCAGCGGCTTCAGCGGCTACAGCAGCAGGCGCAGAAGCCGGGGCGACCGGCGCGACCGCATCGCCGGTGGCCGCCTGCGCCGTTACCGTTGCTGCCGGCGCCGGCGCATCCTCGGCCAATACCGGCTGAGTCAATCCGACCGCACACAGTAATGCCGTGGCCGCCAGGAAGCTTGCGAATAGCTTTTTCATAGGAATCTCCTTAGAGTGCTTCTTTACCTGTTTCACCGGTGCGTATACGAATGACCTGCTGCAGGTCATACACGAAGATCTTGCCGTCACCGATCTTTCCGGTACGGGCTGCGGCCTCGATTGCCTCGATCACGCGCTCGACAATGGCGTCGTCAACTGCCGCTTCGATCTTAGTCTTGGGCAGGAAATCGACCACATATTCCGCGCCGCGATACAGCTCGGTATGGCCCTTCTGCCGGCCAAATCCCTTGACCTCGGTGACGGTGATGCCTTGCACATCGATTGCTGACAGTGCCTCGCGCACCTCATCGAGTTTGAACGGCTTGATAATTGCAGTAACCAGTTTCATCGCACACCTCTTACAGGATTAAAACGTTTTGGACAGAGATACAACCGCGGTCGTCTTGCTCACGTCCTTGGATTTGGTACCGCTCGCATTGGAATAGGTGTAGTTTGCTTCGTTGGCGTTGGAACCAATCAGCGCAAGGCCAACCGTGGCAAAGCCGAAGTCGCGGGCAACACTGACCTTATAGTCGGTGTAATTGAAGTCGCCATAATTCTTGAACTTCTGGCGTCCGACATGAAAGCCCAGCGTGGTCTTGTCGGCCACTTCAAAATTCGCGTTCAGGTCGAGGTAATAGGAGCCGTCCGCATTCGTAAAGCCAAAGTAGTCATCACTGACCGCGTGGCTGTACTTCACAGAGAGCCACTTGTAGGAAGCACCGACATAGAGCTCCAGTGCATCCGGTTTTACTCCCGCGATTTCAGCGCCCGGATAGTAATATTTGAGCAGTCCGACGTCGGCAGTCACATCCGGGGAAACGGCAAATTTATAGCCGCCGTAAAAATCCATTTCGAGGCTGGCGCCATCGGGGTACTGATTGCCGCTGACGTTGGAGTTCCAGTTCCCAAGATAGAAACCGCTGCTATGTGCATAGTCAAAGCCGCCTTGTATTGTTGGCTTACGGAAAGTCTGCGAAATCCCTCTGAACCGGTAATCGCTTGCTAGCGTGAGGTTGCCGGTAAAGGTATGATCGGACGCGGCCGCTGTTTGCTGGGCAAAAGCAGACGAAGCGAAAGCGGCGAAGAGCGCAGCAGCAAGTATCATTTTTTTCATGGCATTCCCTTGGTTGTGTTGGATTAAAAAATGCGCTGAATTGCATTTTTCCAACTAAATAGCAGGACTCATGCCACCTTTTTACCGTGCGTATGCGTTATCATTTTTTCCCTTTCAGCCGAATCTGCACAATGATTGCGCTTGTTTTGAACAACGCTCCATGAAGTGCGCACCACGCTGAAGCGCATCCCCACCCCCGCACCAGCAAAGTGCGCTTTAAATCCGGAACCATCATGGACAAGAACAACTTCTTTAACGACCTGCAATCCAAACTCAATCACGCTTTCGAGAACTCGCCCGCAAAAGACATTGAAAAAAATGTGAAGGCAATGTTGACGCAGGGCTTTTCGAAACTCGATCTCGTTACCCGCGAGGAGTTCGATGTTCAAAGCCAGGTATTAGCCAAGACCCGCGCCAAGCTGGAAATGCTGGAGGCGCGAGTGGCCGAGCTCGAAGCACAATTGCGCAAACCCTAAGCGATGAGCCTGGCGGTTCTCAAAAGCCGTGCACTGGCCGGCATGCATGCGCCGGAAGTGACGGTGGAAGTGCATCTGGCCAATGGATTGCCGTCGTTCACGATCGTCGGACTGCCGGAAACCGAGGTCAAGGAATCGAAAGACCGTGTGCGCGCCGCCTTGCAGAATGCGCGTTTCGAATTTCCTGCCCGCCGCATCACTGTCAATCTCGCCCCAGCGGATCTGCCGAAAGAGTCCGGACGCTTCGATCTGCCGATTGCGCTGGGCATCCTCGCCGCATCCGGCCAGATGCCAGCCGACAAACTCGATCAATATGAATTTGCCGGCGAGCTGTCGCTCTCGGGAGAACTGCGCCCGATTCGCGGCGCGCTGGCGATGACGTATGCGATGCACCGCGCCGGCGATGCGACCGGCAAGCAGCGCGCGTTCATCCTGCCGCGCGCCAATGCCGATGAAGCTGCTCTGGTGCGCGACGCCGCCGTATTCCCTGCCGACTCGCTGTTGCAGGTATGCGCGCACTTTGCCGCTACAGACAGCGACGCACGTCTTGCCCGCCATTGCGCAAATACGAATGCAGCACGCCCGGCCTATCCCGATTTTTCCGACGTCAAAGGCCAGGCGCAGGCCAAGCGTGCGCTGGAAGTCGCTGCGGCCGGCGGCCACAGTGTGCTGATGGTTGGGCCGCCCGGAACCGGCAAGTCCATGCTGGCGGCCCGGTTTCCCGGCATCCTGCCGCCCATGACGGATGAGGAAGCACTGGAATCGGCCGCGGTGCAATCGCTGTCCAGCGGTTTTTCAACCGCACGCTGGAAGGCCCGGCCTTACCGCGCGCCGCATCACACTGCATCCGGCGTCGCACTGGTTGGTGGCGGGTGGCGCACGTAACGCTATTTAAGAAAATGACTTTAATATTTAAGAATATCGGTATTTAAGAATATCCTCCCAAAGCCACTCCAACGTGTATGTAAGAGCAAAGCAGCGGCCACTGTATTGGTCAATTTGATCTGCCGTGCGGACTCATTTTGTCGGAGTTAACTGATACTGACGTCGCTAGTCAATCGGCATTGATTGCCCCAACCGATCAATCAGTTGGATGTCTGATATGCAGCGAAACCAAGTCAATGAGATTAGAAGACGACTCATCCGCACTCGACCAAGAGCGGTCAGTAAAGGTTTCCGCCGATAGCAGACATTAATCCCGTATGCAACTCAGTGCCATTCACCAGAACACGTAGCCGTTGAATGCATGCTTTTATACACGCAGCAATGGGTAAACAATCAAGCCCACTGCTGCTGCGACAGCAATGACGACGGGTTCTTGCAGTTTCTTGAAGCGCCACAGCAACACCACAGTGACTAACGCAATCAGTGCGGTCGGAATGTCGATAATCGACCGCTTTGCAATCACGATGACAGAGCCCGTAATGGCGCCAATTGCTGCTGCAGTGATGCCATCAACGAATGCCACGACGCCCGGTAACTTGCCATACTTCTTGAAGTATGGTGCGGGGATAATGGTGAATAGATAGCAAGGCAGGAATGTGGCCAATGCCGCAACCGTCGCCCCTGGTAATCCGGCGATTAAATAGCCGATGAACCCGACCGTGATGACCACCGGCCCAGGGGTAATCATTGCCACGGCAACGGCATCGACGAACTGCTTTTCGGTCAGCCACTGATGTTCGGTGACGGTACCG
>DATFAZ010000051.1:0-21469 GCA_035254105.1 Noviherbaspirillum sp.
CGCATCAACCCCGGCTGCGACGCGCGCCGCGATAGCCCGATTTTTGGAGTTTCTGATGGACTTTCAACTTACCTACGAACAGCGCATGATCCAGGATCTGGCGCGACAATTCGCCGACCAGGAAATCATCCCGCGTGCCGCACAGGCCGACCGCGATCAGGCCTTCCCGATGGAGGTACAGCACAAGGCGCTGGAACTGGGGCTGCTTAATCTCGCCATCCCGGCCGAACTCGGTGGCGCCGGGCTCGGCTGCCTCGAGACCGCACTCGTGACCGAGCAGTTGTGCCGCGCCTGCCTCGGCATCGGCACTACGCTATGCATCAACGCCCTGGCAGCAGAACCGATCCTGCTGGCCGGCACCGATGCTCAGAAGCGCAACTACCTTTCGCGCCTGACTGAAGGCGGGCTCGGCAGTTTTGCGCTGACGGAACCGGCTGCAGGTTCCGACGTTGCAGGCATTCGCACGATGGCTAAAAAAGTCGCCCGTGGCTATGAACTGTCGGGCAGCAAGATATGGATTTCCAATGCCTCGCTGGCGGGTTTCTTCGTGGTCTTCGCCAAGACCGATGCCGCCGCGGGACACAAGGGCATGAGCGCATTCCTGGTGGAGCGCGACAGTGCCGGCCTGAGTGTTGGTGAGCCGCTGGGCAAGCTCGGCCAGCGCGCGGCGCCGACCTGTGAAGTATTTTTCGATCAAGTTTTTGTGCCAGAAGAAAACCGTCTCGGCGCGGAAGGCGAAGGCTTTTCCATCGCCATGCGCACCTTTGACCAGTCGCGCCCGATGGTAGCCGCTTTCGGCCTCGGCCTGGTGCAGCGCTGCGTCGATGAATCGACTGCCTACGCGCAACAGCGCCAGTCGATGGGAAAGGTACTGATCGAGCACCAGGCCATTGGCCATCGTCTCGCCGACATGGCAGTACGCCTTGAAGCATCGCGGCTACTGACTTACCAGTCGGCATGGCTGGCGGATCAGGGGCAGCGCAACACCGTGCAGGCGTCCATCGCCAAGGTCTTCACCTCGGATGCGGCAATGTGGGCGGCAACGGAAGCGGTGCAGATTTTCGGTGGCATGGGCTACAGCACCGAGTATCCGGTGGAAAAACTGTTCCGCGATGCCAAGGTATTGCAAATTTACGAAGGCACCAGCGAGATCCAGCGCAACATCATCGCGCGCGAACTTGCCCGTGCCTGATCCAGCTATTTCATTTCATTCAAGGAAAACATCACCATGAGCGAAACCGTCATCCTTGACGCCATCCGCACGCCGTTCGGCCGCCGCAAGGGTGCGCTGCGCAATATTCGTCCTGACAGCCTGCTCGCCTCCGTGCTGAGCGAGCTCGTCACCCGCACCGGCGTATCCCCCAATAGGATCGACGACGTGGTCGCAGGCTGCGTCAGCCAGGCCGGTGAACAGGCGGCCAATGTAGGCCGCCTGGCCAGTCTGCTGGCCGGTCTTCCCCCCGCCGTCCCGGGCGTCACCCTGAACCGCATGTGCGGCTCGAGCCAGCAGGCAGTACATTTCGCGGCGCAAGCAATTGCGGCCGGCGACGCCCGCTATGCGATCGGGTGCGGCGTCGAAAGCATGACGCGCGTACCAATGTTCCTCGACCTGACGCTCGGCCAGCACGACTTTCGCGGCTTCGATGACCTGAACCCGGGACTCAAGGAACGCTACCCGCTGGTGCATCAGGTCGAAAGCGCGGAACGCATCGCCGACCAATGGAAAATTTCACGCGCCGAGGTCGATGCCTATGCCAAGGAGAGCCATCGCCGTGCGCATGCCGCTGCCGCGGAAGGCCGCAACAAGGAAATCGTCGCCACTGCCGGCGTCGATGCGGAAGATGCACCGATCATCCTGGCGAAAGATGAAGGCATCCGCGCAGTGATCGACGACACGAAAATGGCATCGATGGCACCCGTGTTCCGTCCGGTTGATAAAGGCGTGGTCACCGCAGCCAATGCCAGCCAGATCGCTGACGGCGCGGCTGCGGTACTGCTTGCCGATAAGGAAATTGCCGAAGCAGAAGGCTTTCGTCCGCGCGCCCGATTCCGTGCGCGTGTCGTCACCGGATCGGACCCGGTGATGCAGTTGACTGGCGTCATCCCCGCCACGCATATCGCGCTCGAACGCGCCGGCCTGACCATCGCCGACCTTGACTGGATCGAAGTCAATGAAGCTTTCGCCAGCGTGGTGCTGTGCTGGTCGCGCGAATTCTCGCCTGACATGGAGAAAGTCAATCCTTGGGGTGGTGCCATCGCGCACGGCCACCCGCTGGGTGCCAGCGGCGCCGGCCTGATGGCCAAGATGCTGACCGGACTAGAAGCACGCGATGGCGAATTCGGCTTGCAGGTGATGTGCATCGGACACGGCATGGCAACTGCCACCATCATCCAGAGACTTTGATCCGGAAAAACCACTTGACCTTCCCACCGTGGTAACTCGTACAGTATCAGTTCCAATCATCTATCAGGAGCCAGAATCATGTACGAGTTACAAGTCGAAGGAATGAGCTGCGGCCATTGCGTCAATGCGGTAACGAAGTCGGTGCAAGCGATCGATGCCACTGCGAAAGTAGAAGTCGATCTGGAGCAGCAAAAGGTGCGCGTGACGTCCGGCGCAAAACTGGAAGACATCAAATCGGCAGTGGCCGACGCCGGCTATCCAGTGCTGGCCGCATCCTGAGCGCAACACTCCTGTCCCGACGGCGCCTCGAGACTTTGCAGGATCGGGCAGTCGGGGCAGTCGTCGCCCGAGCAGGCGTGCGCCAGATGGACAAGCGTGTCGCGCATTTCGGTGAGTTCCAGAATGCGCTGCTCCAGCGCCGTCACATGCGTCTGCGCGATCGCCTTGACATCGGCGCTGGCGCGCGCCGGATTCTGCCACAAGGACAGCAAATCCCTGATCTGTTCCAGTGAAAACCCGAGTGTGCGTGCGCGTTTGATGAAGCGCAGCGTATGCACGTCGCTGTCGCCGTAAGTCCGGTAGCCGGAATCGGTACGCCGGCTGGCCTTGATCAGGTCGATGCTTTCGTAATAGCGAATCATCTTGGCGGTAACGCCGGAGACCTTGGCTGCCTGTCCGATATTCATGCTGCCCTCCCCGCCCTCGCCTGCTGGCGCGGCTTCCAGCGCCGCAGTAGCAAGGCATTGCTGATCACGCTGACCGAGCTGAATGCCATGGCCGCGCCGGCCACCACCGGGTTGAGCAAGCCGGCCGCCGCCAGCGGTATGCCGACCAGGTTATAGATGAATGCCCAGAACAGGTTCTGCCGGATCTTGCCGTAGGTGCGGCGCGAAATATCGATCGCATCCGCCACCAGTGCCGGATCGCCGCGCATCAGTGTGATGCCGGCGGCATGCATCGCGACATCGGTACCGGTCGCCATCGCAATACCGACATCGGCAGCGGCCAGCGCGGGGGCGTCGTTGATGCCATCGCCGACCATCGCCACCACCTGCCCCTTGCCCTTCAGCCCCACCACCTTTTCCGCCTTGTCGGCAGGCAGAACTTCCGCAACGATTTCATCGATGCAGAGCAGCTTGCCAACAGCAGCGGCGCTGCCCTTGTTGTCGCCGGTGAGCAGCACGGTCTTCGCACCCAGCGCATGCAGGTGGGCAACGGCTACCTGGGCGCTAGGCTTGATCTGATCGCCGAACGCAAGCAGACCCAGCAGGCGGTTCGCGCCCTCCTCCGTGGAAGCCACCCATGAAATCGTATTGCCGTCGCGTTCCAGTGCTGCCGCATTCTCCGCAAGCGGGCTGAGATCGATACCGAGTTCCTGCATCAGGCGCGTGCTGCCCAATTGCAGGCTGCGCCCATCCACCTTCGCCGCCAGCCCGCGCCCCGGCAATGCCTTGACCTCGCTTGCTGCCGGCACGGCAATGCCTTTGGCCTTGGCGGCATCGACCACGGCATGCGCCAGCGGATGTTCGCTGCCCTGCTGGATCGACGCAGCAATCCGCAACAGTTCGTTTGTTTCAATGCCGTACGGCGTGGCTTGCGTCAGCGTCGGCTTGCCCAGAGTCAGGGTGCCCGTCTTGTCGAACACCACCGTGGTCACGGCATGAGCCACTTCAAGCGCTTCAGCGTCCTTGATCAAAATGCCGTGCCGCGCACCGACGCCGGTGCCCGCCATGATGGCGGTGGGCGTCGCCAGCCCGAGCGCGCATGGGCAGGCAATGACCAGCACCGCGACTGCATTGATGACCGCCTGCTCGACACCGCCGCCGACCAGCCACCAGCCAGCAAAGGTCGCCAGCGCAATCAGCAGCACGACCGGCACGAACACTGCGCTGACCCGGTCCACCAGATGCTGGATCGGCGCCTTGGCCGCCTGCGCGCTTTCCACCAGACGGATGATGCGAGACAGCGTGGTTTCCGAACCGATTGCATCGGTGCGCACCAGCAGCAAGCCTTCCGCATTGATCGAGCCGCCCGTCACCTTGTCGCCAACCTGCTTGGCCACCGGCAGGCTTTCACCGGTGATCAGCGATTCATCGATATGGCTGCGGCCTTCCTGCACGAAGCCATCAACCGCGACACGCTCGCCCGGGCGCACCACGATGATGTCGCCCACGCGAACCTGATCGATCGAAACATCGGCGTCGACACCATCGCGGCGTACGCGCGCCACATCCGGCCGCAACACCTGCAAGGCGCGAATTGCAGCCGTGGTCTGGCGCTTGGCGCGCGCTTCCAGCCATTTCCCGAGCAGCACCAACGTAATGACAACTGCGGAGGCCTCGAAGTACAGGTGCGGCATGCTATCTGCGCCATGCACGAGCAACAGGTAGATGCTCAGGCCGTAGGCCGCGCTGGTGCCGAGCGCTACCAACAGATCCATGTTGCCGCTGCCGGCTTTGACAGCCTTCCAGCCGGCACGATAGAAACGTGCGCCGAGCCAGAACTGCACCGGCGTTGCCAATGCGAGTTGCACCCATGCCGGCAACATCCAGTGTTTGCCGGACAATTCGAGCAGCATCGGCAACATCAATGGCAGCGACAGCAGCGCCGCGAATATGACATGCAGCAGCGCCTTGTCACGCGGCTTTTCGGTTTCCTTTCCGGCAGCTTCGCGATGCAGTCTTGCGTGGTAGCCGGCATTCTCGATCGCACGAGTCAGCACCTCCGGCTGCAAGCCGGCATTGAGACGCACATGCGCACTTTCCGTTGCCAGATTGACGCTGGCATCGAGCACGCCATCCAGCTTGCGCAAGGCTTTTTCCACGCGACCGACGCAAGAGGCGCAAGTCATGCCTTCGATGTCGAGGTCGATTTCTCGCTGGGCAATGTTGTAGCCGGCCTTTTCAATAGCCTGCCGGACATTACCGAAATTCACGACGTCATCGGCAACAATGGTGGCGCTTTCGGTGCCGAGGTTGACGCTGGCATTAACGACGCCCGGGATCGCCTGCAAGGCTTTTTCGACGCGCCGCACGCAGGACGCGCAGGTCATGCCCTCGATGTTGACGTTCAGTTCATGCGTAGTCGTATTCGCATGCGCGGGTATGGCAGATAAGGATGCGGCATTGGCCATGATTGGCTCCGTGATGATTCAGCTTGCCATCATTATCAACCTTCCCATGATAGGAGGGTCAAGCAATAAGATCGGAGGAAGGTAGGGCTTTATCCTTGGACATATTTTCCAGCGCGTCCTGCACCCGGGCATACCGCAACTGCACGCCCAGCTCCGTCTTGATCCGCGCGTTGGCAAGCCGCCGCGACTCCGACATGAAGGAAAGCAGCACGGGAGAAATCGCCTGCCGCAATTGTTCTTTTGGCAAGCGCGGTGCTTTGGCCAAGGAAAAAGCATCGGCCACCGCATCAAAGTAATCGGCCATCTTCATGTCGGAATCATCGACCGCGTGATACACGCGGCATGGCCGGACGCGGAACAGGGCCTGCGCGATGATATGCGCCAGGTCGTCTGCATGGATGTGGTTGGTATATACATCATCTTGCGGCAGCAGTGCCGGCGTGCCTTTCTTCAGGCGTTCGATCGGCAGACGGTTTTCCGCGTAAATCCCGGGCACGCGCAAAATGCCCAGACATGCGCCGCTACGCCTGGCCCAGGCGCGCAATACACGCTCTGCATCGACGCGGCGCTTCGCCCGCGCATTCTGTGGATTGACCGGCCGCGTCTCGTCCACCAGCATGCCGCCGCAGTCCCCATACACCCCGGTGGTGCTGACATAAACGAGGTTCGCATGCTCGGGTAAAATGGCGGTCAAATTGCGGGTGCGCCGGTCGGTCAGTCCCTCGGACTGCGGCGGTGCCAGATGCACGATATAGTGTGCGATGCCCGATAAACTCGCCAGACTGGCGGGCTGGTCGAGGTCGGCGATAAGGGGCACGGCACCGGCCGCGCGCAGTTCTTCGCGACGCGATGCCTGGCTGGTCAGGGCAAAAACGCGAAAGCGTTCGCGCACCAGCGGCAACAGGCGCATGCCGACATCGCCGCAACCGATAATCAAAAGACGCGGCTTGCCGAGCTTTTTTCCATAATTATTTTTCATCATCAGAATTGTATGACTTTCCAAGTAACAGTCCAGCCGAGCGGCCGCGAATTTACCTGTAACGACGACGAAACCATCCTGGCAGCGGCAATCCGCAACGGTGTCGGCCTGCCTTATGGTTGCAAGAACGGCGCCTGCGGCACCTGCAAAAGCAAATTGCTCGACGGTACGGTAACGCACACCGCCCATCAGGAAAAGGCGTTGCCCGTGGCGGAAGAAGAAAAGGGATTCATGCTTTCCTGCTGCGCAAAACCGCATTCGGATGTCGTGATTGAAGCCCGTGAAGTACTGGGCGCAGACGAATTCCCGATCAAGAAGCTGCCGTCGCGCGTGGCCAAGCTCGACCGGGTCGCGGACGATGTCATCGTGATGTCGCTGCAGCTGCCGGCCAATGAGCGCCTGCAGTATCGCGCCGGCCAGTACATCGAATTCATCCTGAAGGATGGCAAGCGCCGCAGCTACAGCATGGCTAATGCTCCGCATCAGGATGAACACCTGACGCTGCATATCCGCCACATGCACGGCGGCGTATTCACCGACCATGTATTCAATACCATGAAGGAGCGCGACATCCTTCGTTTCGAAGGCCCCCAAGGGACTTTCTTTTTGCGCGAGGATTCAAATAAGCCGATGGTATTGCTCGCATCGGGAACCGGCTTTGCGCCGGTTAAGGCAATCATTGAACATGCCATTCACCAGAAGACTGACCGGCAAATGCTGTTGTACTGGGGCGGACGCCGTCCGAAGGATTTGTACATGCATGCGCTGTGCGAGGAATGGGCGCGCACGCTGCCGAACTTCAAGTATGTGCCGGTGGTTTCGAATGCCTTGCCGGAAGACGGCTGGAGTGGCCGCACCGGCTTTGTCCACCGCGCGGTAATGGAAGACCTGCCGGACCTGTCCGACTATCAGGTGTATGCCTGCGGTGCGCCCATTGTGGTCGATTCGGCCAAACGCGACTTTGTCGCCCGCTGCAAGCTGCCGGCAGAAGAGTTCTATGCCGACGCTTTTACCTCCGAAGCAGACCTCGCAGCGGCAGACCTGACGGCAAAATAATTTTTGACGCACTGCGGAAAACGGCATACCATTAACGGCATGAATACGACAGCCAAACTCTTGCGACGCCGTTCCCCGCTGCCCCAGCCCGGGATGCCGTGCATGTAAGCGTTTGCTGCTCACAAAGCCACAGGCCCGCCCTGTGGCTTTTTTTTTGATTCGGTTTTTACTCTTCTTTTTTATTAAACGCTTTTGTCCAGGAGTCCACGATGGAATTCAGCCAGTACGACGTCAATACCCTCATGCATATTACCACCCGGCCTTCGCTTGTCTTTACCGAAGGCCGCGGCATGTGGCTGACGGATAATAATGGCAAGCGCTATCTCGATTACCTGCAGGGCTGGGCCGTCAACTGCCTCGGCCATTCGCCGCAATGCATCGTCGAGGCACTGAGCTCCCAGGCGAAAAAGCTGATCAATCCCTCGCCCGCGTTCTACAACGAACCGTCGATCCAGCTCGCCTCGCTGCTCACCCAGAACTCCTGTTTCGACCGCGTATTCTTCGCCAACAGCGGCGCCGAAGCCAATGAAGGCGCGATCAAGCTCGCGCGCAAATGGGGCAAGGTCAACAAGAATGCGGCTGGCGAAAACCGCTACGAAATCATCACGTTCAACCACGGCTTCCATGGCCGCACGCTGGCCACCATGTCAGCCAGCGGCAAGACCGGCTGGGACACGATGTTCGCACCGCAGGTACCGGGCTTTCCGAAGGCCGAGCTAAACGATATCGCCAGCGTGGAGAAGCTCATCACCGACAAGACCATCGCGGTCATGCTCGAGCCGGTGCAGGGCGAAAGCGGCGTGATGCCGGCCACGCGTGAATTCATGCAGGCTTTGCGCAAGCTGACGAAGGAACGCGGCCTGCTGCTGATCGTCGATGAAGTGCAGGCCGGCATGGGACGCACTGGCACACTGTTCGCCTACCAGTTGTCGAACATCGAACCGGACATCATGACCCTGGGCAAAGGCATCGGTGGCGGCGTGCCGCTGGCAGCGCTGCTGTGCCGCGAAGAAGTCGCCGTATTCGAGCCGGGCGAGCAAGGCGGCACCTATAACGGCAATCCGGTCATGACAGCGGTCGGCGTCGCGGTGATGAATGAACTTTTGTCGGAGGGTTTCCTGAAGTCGGTAAAAGACAAGGGTGCATATCTCAGCGGCGAGCTGCTCAAACTGTGCGCAAAACACGGACTGGAAGGCGAACGTGGCGAAGGCCTGCTGCGCGCGCTCAAGCTTGGCAAGGACATCGGGCCGAAGATCGTCGAAACCGCGCGCGACATGGGCCCGGTCGGCCTGCTGCTCAATTCGCCGCGCCCGGACCTGCTGCGTTTCATGCCGGCCCTGAACCTGAGCACCGATGAAATCGACCAGATGATTTCGATGTTATCGGAAGTACTGACCAAGCTGGGGCACTGACCGGTCACACCTCTGGGCCCGGATGCTGACAGCGCACATCTGGGCTCAGCTTGCGACGACAACTGTCGCGCCTTTAATGGAAAAATTTGGTTGAACGCCACTGAGCAAAGCGGAGGCAAATATGGAACGCATACTTTATGCGGGCATCTTCTAGTGTTGTACAGGCGCTTGATACTGTGCTTTACCGCTGCGCAGTAATTTCTCGAAGTCGTGAGATGAAACCGGCTCCGAATAAAAGTAACCCTGCGCATAGTCGCACTGTGCCGCTTTGAGCCAGTCCCTTTGCTCGATGGTCTCCACACCTTCTGCAATGACTTTCAGTCCAAGTTTATGAGCCATCACGATGATGGTTTCCGCGATTGTTCGGCTATCCATATTTGTCGCTGTGTCTTGCACAAATGATTGATCTATTTTTAGATAATCAACGTCGAATTTTTTTAGATAGGCCATGGATGAGTAGCCGGTGCCAAAGTCGTCAATGGCTAACTGAACCCCGGCCTTTTGCAGATTGTCCAGCTTTTCCCTGACGCTGGGCGAGTCAATTAACAAGATCCCTTCCGTGATCTCCACGGCGATACTATCCCTTGCCAAGCCAAGCGCTGCCAGATGAGCCGCCCAATTTTTCATCGATGTTTTACTCATGAATTCCGCCGGTGATTTGTTGACACTGATTTGAAATGGCACCCCAAGCAAGATACTCCATTCACGTGCACGCATCATTGCTTCTTCCAACACCCACTCCCCGATTTCACCGATCAGGCCGGTCTCCTCTGCCAGTCCGATGAAATCGTCAGGAAGCATCAGGCCAGTTTGAGGATGATGCCATCGCAATAGTGCTTCCGCCTTGACGATTCCTTCCACCGAAAGATCAACAATAGGCTGGTAATAAACGGCCAACTGATGTTGAGGCAACGCATGGCGCAGTTCCTCAATCACCTTAAGCCGTGCCCAAGCAGACTCTCTCATGCCGATGGCAAAAAAGCTGAAGCGGTTGCGCCCGGCATTCTTCGCTACATACATTGCCTGGTCCGCGTTTCTAACCAGGTTTTCAGGCGTTATCGCATCCTGTGGGAAGAGCGTAATGCCGATACTGCCGGAAATATGAACCTCCTTCTGAAGGATAAGAAAAGGGATGGCCAGTTTCTCGAGTATTTCCTCAGCCAGAATTTCGACATGCGCGACCTTGTTAACATCGCTGAGGATCACGGTGAATTCATCGCCACCGAGACGGGCCACCGTATCCGTACCCCGCACGCACGCACTGAGTCGTTGCGCAACCTGTTGCAGCAACAGATCGCCAGCAGCATGCCCCAGCTGATCATTGACTTCCTTGAAACCATCGAGATCAATGAAGAACAAGGCAAACGGCAAACCAGTTCGCACAGAGCGTTTGACTTCCATCTCCAGTTGAGTGAGGAAGAGGTTGCGGTTTGGCAAACCGGTCAGAGAGTCATAATTTGCGCTTCTCCTGATTTTTTCCTCAGAGGCTTTGCGTTCGGTAAGGTCTCGCGCCATTCCTGCGATCGCTTCCACAGCTCCTGCGGTATTCATCACTGGAACGTAAAGGTATTCAAATGTCTCTTCTTTTCCAGAAGGAAGCGTCGCCGACATTTCCCCACGATAGGTTTCCTTGGTATCGATCACACGCTGCAACTCTTGCTGAAGCTCGGCGGCATTGGAAGCGCCGAGATCGATGAGATTCTTGCCGACCATTTCATTTGTCGACATATCGAAGCTATTAGCCAAAGATTGATTCGCATAAATAATTCTCCCCTCGATATCGCAGATGAAATTAAGATCCGGCGAGGAGGAAAGGAGCGTGTCAAATAGATGGGTGTACCGCTCCAAATCAACCACGAGATCAGCGGTGTATCGCTCGAGCGACTCGGTTAATGCTTGATCGATCGCTTCGTTAAATCGGGTTAGCTCATCGCTGCGGTTGTGCAGGGCGGTCGGATGGGAACCAGTCCAAAGTCGTACAACGCTGGCGCGAAGAGCCCGGAATTCAGAGATTACATTGAGGACGTTGAATCCTGCGGATTCGCGAGCAGCGCCATGCAACGCAGCGTAAGTTTCCTTCGCGCTTCGTGGGCCTCGGCCTTTCGATTTTTCCGCTTGTTCATGAGGGGTTTGCGCGCGATCAAGATCGCTGGCGATGGCATACAAAATTCCGCTGGCATGATCTCGTAGCGCCGCTGTGCTCATATTGTGCGTTATAGAAATACTTTTTGCGAATTGCTCCCACGTCACAAGAATAGGTTCGATATTGGCCCGAATAAAATCAGATAGCTTCATTGCGTTCACGTTCTCCCCTTTCATGCTTCTGCCCTTCAACGAAAAGTGTTAAGGATCATTTTTACGTAGGTTTAAACCAGCGCTCGACCCCAATCAGGCAATAGACAATAGGAAACGCAAATTGCGAGGATGAACCTTTCATTGACCTCGATTTTGGAAGATGGTGCCACTGAACGTACTATGAGCGATCAACTCATATGTGTTTTTTCAGCCTTCCGTGGTCTTGGATAGGGATGCGGGGCACATAGGCGACGGCAGTCCCCGCCAATTACATCGCCTGTCACTCGAACAGCAAAAGAAGCCGGCAAGTTCGACTAAAACTTCCTGCAGAAGTAAAAAGGGACGCCAACCGACGTCCCTTCTTTAACCACTTTTTAAATCACTTTTAAAAAGTTACTTCTTCCGTGCCGGTGGCAAGTCGGTACACACGCCTTCGAATGCCTCCGCCGCCATGCCGATCGATTCACCCAGCGTCGGATGCGGATGGATGGTCTTGCCGATATCGACCGCATCCGCGCCCATCTCGATTGCCAATGCAATTTCACCGATCATGTTGCCGGCGTCGGTGCCGACGATGGCGCCACCGACGATGCGGTGTGTTTCAGCGTCGAACAGCAGTTTGGTGAAGCCCTCGTCGCGGCCATTGGCCACCGCGCGCCCGCTCGCCATCCATGGGAACAAACCTTTCTCCAGCTTGATGCCTTTTGCCTTGGCCTCATCTTCGGTGATGCCGACCCAGGCTACTTCCGGATCAGTATACGCAACCGACGGAATCACGCGCGCGTCGAAATACGATTTCTCGCCGGCCGCGGCTTCGGCAGCGACATGCCCTTCGTGTACCGCCTTATGCGCCAGCATCGGCTGGCCGATAATGTCACCAATGGCGAAGATGTGCGGCACGTTGGTGCGCATCTGTGCATCGACATTAATGAAGCCGCGCTCGGTAACGGCAACGCCTGCCTTGTCGGCTGCAATCTTCTTGCCGTTCGGGCTGCGGCCGACCGCTACCAGCACCATGTCGTACAGTTGCGCGTATCGTTGTGACTCAGGCGCGGTGCTCGACGGATCGGCAGCCTCGAACGTAACCTTGATCCCTTCTTTCAGCGCCTCGACTGCAACCGTCTTGGTCTTGGTCATGACCTTGTCGAAGCGCTTCTCGTTGAACTTTTGCCAGACCTTGACCATGTCGCGGTCCGCGCCTTGCATCAGGCCGTCCATCATTTCAACCACATCGATGCGCGCGCCCAGCGTCGAATACACGGTTGCCATTTCCAGGCCGATGATGCCGCCGCCGATCACCAGCATGCGCTTCGGTACCGAACGCAGTTCCAGCGCGCCGGTGGAATCGATGATACGCGGGTCTTCAGGCACAAACGGCAACTTCACCACAGAGGACCCGGCGGCAATGATTGCTTGCTTGAACTGAACGGTTTTCCTGCTGCCATCGGCCGCAGTCACTTCCAGATGATTCGGGCTAAGGAACTGACCGACACCCTGCACCACATTGACCTTGCGCGATTTGGCCATGCCGGCCAAACCAGTGGTCATCTTCCTGACGACCTTTTCCTTGTATTCGCGCAGCTTGTCGATATCGATCTGCGGCTTGCCGAAAGTGACGCCATGCGCCACCATCGAAGCAGCCTCGTCGATCACTGCGGCCACATGCAGCAAGGCCTTGGAGGGGATGCAGCCGACATTCAGGCACACGCCGCCCAGTGTCGAATATTTTTCGACAAGCACAGTGCTCATGCCAAGGTCGGCGGCACGGAAGGCTGCGGAATAACCTCCGGGGCCTGCACCCAGCACCAGCATGTCGCATTGAACCTCGGCGGTGCCGGAGAATACGCCGCCAGCCGGGGCAGGCACTGCCGGCGCTGGTGCGGGAGCGGAAGCCGCCGGTGCAGCTGCGGGCGCCTGTGCAGGAGCAGCAGCGGGCGCGGGCGCCGCGTCGCCTTCGGTAGCTTCCATCACCAGCAGCAGTGAGCCTTCAGAAATCTTGTCCCCGATCTTGACCTTCAATTCCTTGACCACACCAGCATGGCTTGACGGAATTTCCATGCTGGCCTTGTCGGACTCGACGGTGACCAGCGACTGGTCGGCTTTGATCGTGTCCCCGGGTTTTACCAGCAACTCGATGACTTCGACTTCCTTAAAGTCGCCGATGTCCGGGACCTTCACTTCAATCAAGCTCATAGCCTTGGCTCCATATTTTTGCCCCTCTTTAAAAGGGCGCTTTAATCTCTCATCGGAAAGCTGTGGATCCGGAATGGCCCCGATGTGCTCTTGTCGAATTCCTCGCCTGCACGCACGCCGATTTCCGCAATCTCACGCGCGCTTTCCGCGCGTCCGTACACTGCATACATTGCGCCCAGCGCAAAGTTGCGACCGCTGCCGATGCCCCAGAAACGATCGAAACTGAAAACTTCCCGGTATGAATACACACCAAAAATGCCTTGGGGATTGGCTATCAGCGCAGTAATTTGCGACGATTCATACGGATCGTCCTCATCTTCCTTGGTGTTCAGAAAATACTTTTCTTTCAGTATTTCGTGCACTTTCGAAAACGTCTCAAACACTTCATCGCGACTGCACAGGCGGCATTCCTCGCCCATGCCTGTCAATAGCTTGCGCATGACCGGAAAATGCGCAGCAGTGCCCGCCAGCGTCACATACGAGTCGCCCACCTGAAAAATCTTTTCATTGACTTCATATGCATGCGACAGGCGGGTATCGCCGAACGTCACCAGCGAGTCCGACGCAATCGCGATTTCATTGTTCTTCTTGACGACGACGCAAGTGGTCATTGTTGATCTCCATAAATAAGGCAGGAAGCATTACCGCTTCGCGGGGAAAGAAAACGATTGAAAGCAATTTTCTCATTTTCCTTATATCTCAATACACCCGCGTTTCTTCCTTACCTGCTGGATTACAGCAATGTCTTGCGCATATCGCCCAGCACTTCAGCCAGATAGACGGTAAAACGTGCCCCCATTGCGCCATCGATCACGCGATGGTCATAAGACAATGACAGCGGCAGCATCAATCGCGGTGCGAACTGCTTGCCCTCCCATACCGGCTTGATTGCCGATTTCGACAGGCCGAGAATGGCAACTTCCGGCGCGTTGATAATCGGTGTGAATGCGGTACCACCAATGCCGCCCAGCGAAGAAATCGTGAAGCTCGCGCCCTGCATGTCGGCAGGCTTGAGCTTGCCATCGCGCGCCTGTGCGGAAAGCTCACCCATTTCTTGGGCGAGCTGCACCACGCCCTTCTTGTCTGCATCCTTGATCACCGGGACGACCAGGCCATTCGGAGTGTCAGCGGCGAAGCCGATGTTGTAGTACTGCTTGAGGATCAGCGCCTCACCCTTTTCATCGAGCGAAGCATTGAATGCCGGGAATTTCTTCAGCGCGGTCACGCAAGCCTTGATGACGAATGCAAGCATGGTCAGCTTCACGCCGGATTTGGCCATTGCTGCATTCGAGTCCTTGCGGAACTCTTCCAGCTCGGTCACATCGGCTTCATCAAACTGCGTGACATGCGGGATCATCACCCAGTTGCGGTGCAGGTTCGGCCCGCTGATCTTCTTGATGCGCGAGAGCGGCAGCAATTCAGTCGCACCAAACTTGGAGAAATCCAGCGACGGCCACGGCAGCAATTCGAGACCAAGCCCGCCCCCCTTGCCAGCAGGCGCTGCAGCAGGGCCCTGCCCCGCCATCACCGACTTCACGAAGTTCTGCACATCTTCATGCAGGATACGGCCCTTTGGCCCGGTTCCGCTCAGGCGTGCAAGGTCAACACCGAGTTCACGCGCAAACTTGCGTACCGACGGCGAAGCATGCGCCTTGGTATTGCCTGTCGGTGCGGATTCGAGTGCCGCGGTAGGAGGCGGACGGCGCTCGGGTGCGGGGGACGGTGCGCTGACCACGCTGCTGGCCGGTGCCGGTGCTACAGCCGGGGCAGGAGCAGACGCAGTCGCGGCAGGCGGTTCAGCGGGTTGCGGTGCAGCAGCGCCGGCGCTCTCTTCCAGCAGCAGAATCAGTGAACCTTCCGCCACCTTGTCACCCACCTTGATCTTCACTTCCTTGACCACGCCCGCATGGCTGGAGGGAATCTCCATGCTGGCCTTGTCGGATTCCACCGTGACCAGCGACTGGTCCACCTTAACCGTATCGCCCGGCTTCACCATCAGTTCGATGACTTCAACTTCCTTGAAGTCGCCAATATCCGGGACTTTAACTTCCGTTAAGCTCATAGCTTTCGCTCCGTTCGTTCCCCGGCGGGAAGAGCTGGTACTAGGATCAAATTGGACGCAGCCAAAATTTCCAGTCCTGCTCCTCCGACCAAGGGAAGAGAATTGTTAGTCTTGTTAATCGAGTTACTGCTGCGAGTTACAGTGTTACCGGATTCGGCTTGTTCGGGTCGAGGCCATACTTGGCAATCGCCTGCGCCACCACCGAAACGGACAACGCACCTTCTTCAGCCAGCGACTTGAGTGCTGCAACTGCCACGAAATAACGATTGACTTCAAAAAATTCGCGCAGTTTCTCCCGGCTGTCGGAACGTCCGAAACCGTCGGTACCGAGCACCCTGTAAGTCCGTCCCTTCGGCATGAAGGCGCGAATCTGTTCAGCAAAAGTGCGCATATAGTCGCTCGATGCAATGATAGGACCGGTTGCGCCCTGCATCATTTTCGTCACATGCGCGACACGCGGCTCGTCCGTCGGGTGCAGCAGATTCCAGCGTTCCACATCCTGCCCGTCGCGCGCCAGCAGCGTAAAGGACGGCGCCGACCAGACGTCGGAGGCAATGCCCCAGTCATTTTTCAGCAGGTCGGCAGCGGCGATCACTTCGCGCAGGATGGTGCCGGACCCCATCAGCTGCACGCGATGCTTGCCGGACTTTTCACCTTCCTGCAGCAGGTACAGCCCCTTCAGGATGTCCTGCTCCTGGCCCGGCTTCAATCCCGGCTGGGCATAGTTCTCGTTCATGATCGTGATGTAATAAAACACATCTTCCTGCTTTTCGACCATGCGCTTCAGGCCATCATGCATGATGACTGCGATTTCATGCGCAAACGTCGGATCGTACGGAATGCAGTTCGGAATGGTCGCCGCCATGATGTGACTATGCCCATCCTCGTGCTGCAGGCCTTCGCCGTTAAGCGTCGTGCGCCCTGCCGTGCCGCCCATCAGGAAGCCGCGTGCACGCATGTCGCCCGCTGCCCATGCCAGGTCGCCAAAGCGCTGGAAACCGAACATCGAGTAATACGCAAAGAACGGGATCATGATGCGGTTGCTGGTCGAATACGAAGTCGCCGCCGCAATCCAAGAGCTCATGCCGCCCGCCTCGTTGATGCCTTCCTGCAGGATCTGGCCGGCCTTGTCTTCGCGGTAGTACATCACCTGGTCGCGGTCGACTGGTTCGTACAGCTGACCTTGCTGATTGAAAATACCGATCTGGCGAAACAGCCCTTCCATACCGAAGGTGCGCGCCTCATCAACCAGAATAGGCACCACCCGCTTGCTCAAATTAGCATCGCGCAACAGCGTGGTAACGATACGCACATATGCCTGCGTGGTGGAAATTTCGCGGCCTTCGGCAGTCGGATCGAGTACCGCCTGGAAAGCGGACAATTCCGGCACGGGCAACTTTTCATCGGCCTTGACACGGCGCTGCGGCAGATAGCCACCCAGGGCTTTACGACGCTCGTGCAGATATTTCATCTCCGGCGTGTCGTCGGCAGGCCTGAAGAAAGGAATTTCCGCCAGCTTGTCATCGGGAACCGGAATATTGAAGCGGTCGCGCATTTCGCGCACGGCCTCATCGTCGAGCTTTTTGGTCTGGTGTGCCGTGTTGCGCGCCTCGCCCGACTTGCCCATGCCGAAGCCCTTGATGGTCTTGGCCAGGATGACGGTGGGCTGGTCCTTGTGCTCCGCCGCCTGCTTGAATGCGGCATAAATCTTGTGTGGATCGTGGCCGCCGCGGTTCAGGCGCCAGATGTCATCGTCGGACATCAGTGACACCATCTCCAGCAGCTTCGGATGCTTGCCAAAGAAATGCTTGCGTACATATGCGCCATCCTTGGCCTTGTAGTTCTGGTACTCGCCATCGACGGTTTCCATCATCACGCGCTGCAAAATGCCGTCCTTGTCGCGTGCGAGCAGTTCATCCCAGTAGCTGCCCCAAATCACCTTGATGACGTTCCAGCCGGCACCACGGAAGTCGGCTTCCAGTTCCTGAATGATCTTGCCGTTGCCGCGCACCGGCCCATCCAGGCGCTGCAGGTTGCAGTTGATGACAAACACCAGGTTGTCAAGCTTTTCCCGGCCGGCCATGCCGATGGCGCCCATCGATTCCGGCTCGTCCATTTCACCGTCGCCGCAGAACGCCCATACCTTGCGGTTGTCGGTCTTGGCAATGTCGCGCGCATGCAGGTATTTCAGGAAGCGTGCCTGATAAATCGCCATCAGCGGGCCCAGGCCCATGGAAACTGTCGGGAATTGCCAGAATTCCGGCATCAGCTTCGGATGCGGATAGGAAGACAGCCCCTTGCCATCGACTTCACGCCGAAAATTCAAAAGTTGTTCTTCGGAGAGACGGCCTTCAAGAAAAGCGCGGGCATAAATGCCGGGCGACGAATGGCCCTGTAGATACAACAGATCGCCGCCATGATCCTCGGTCGGTGCATGCCAGAAATGATTAAAGCCGGTACCCAGCATGTTGGCCAGCGATGCAAAACTGGAAATATGACCACCGAGATCACCGTCGGCACGATTGGCTTTGACAACCATCGCCATGGCATTCCAGCGCATCCAGGAGCGCAACCGTTCCTCGTATTCGAGGTTGCCCGGATTGTGTTCACCGAGGTGCGCGGGGATGGTGTTGACGTACGCGGTATTGCTGGAGAACGGAATATGCGCACCGCGGCGGCGGGCCAGATCAACCATGCGCTCCATCAGGTAATGCGCACGCTCCGGGCCTTCGGTTTCAATGACGGCTTCGAGTGCATCGAGCCATTCCTGCGTTTCCATGACATCGGGATCGTTGGCGGCTTGTGCCAACACTTGGTCGATCTGGGCGGACATGTTTCGTCTCCTACGTTAATGGCTGATACCGTCTGCGATCACAGTCGGCTTTTTTTGACAAGAAATGGACGCGATGGTGCGCGATGAAAAGATTCTAACAGCAGATTTTTAATTTTTCAAATTACGAGATTGAATTTCATAATGCGGTATTTTGATTGCGCGCCGCAGCAAAACGGCACATTGATTCGACGCTTGTGCAAACCGGAGGGACTTATAATCTTGTTTTAAACAGCACTCCTCCCCATAACAATCATGTCTGCACAAATCATCAACGGCACCCTTCTTTCCCAACAATTGCGCACCGATGTCGCTAAACGCGCCGCCGCTCTGGCCGCCAAAGGCAAGCAGCCTGGCCTGGCGGTCATACTCGTAGGGGAAAACCCGGCGTCCCAAGTCTATGTGCGCAACAAGGTAAAAGCGTGCGAAGACAACGGGATTTATTCCGTGATGGAAAAGTACGCAGCGGACATGAGCGAAGAGGCATTGCTGGCCCGTATCGACGCCTTGAACCGCGACCCGAAAATTAACGGCATCCTGGTGCAACTTCCGCTGCCACCCCATATCAATTCCCATAAGGTGATCGAAGCAATCGCCCCGGAAAAGGATGTGGACGGATTCCACATCAGTAACGCCGGCTTGCTGATGACCGGGCAACCGCTGTTCCGTCCGTGCACCCCCTATGGCGTGATGAAGATGCTGGAATCGATTGATTACCCGGTACGCGGCGCCACTGCGGTAGTGGTCGGTGCCTCCAACATCGTTGGCAAGCCGCAAGCGATGCTGCTCTTGCAAGCGGGCGCTACCGTCACCATCTGCAATTCGAAGACCCGGGATCTTGGCCATCACACGCGGCAAGCCGATATCCTGGTGGTCGCCACCGGCAAGCGCAATATCGTTACCGCCGAGATGATCAAGCCAGGCGCAGTCGTGATCGACGTCGGCATGAACCGCGACGACGAAGGCAAGCTGTGCGGCGATGTCGACTTCGCCAACGCCAAGGAAGTCGCCGGCTACATCACCCCGGTGCCTGGCGGCGTCGGTCCGATGACGATTACGATGCTGCTTGTTAATACCATTGAAGCCGCAGAAAGAGCTTAATTAATGACCTCCTCCCAGAATCCCCTGCTCGACTTTTCCGATCTGCCGCGTTTCGACGCCATCAAGCCGGAGCACGTCACTCCCGCGGTTTCCGCCCTGCTCGACGAGAACAGGGCAGTCGTCGCCCGACTGGAAGCGCCGATGCCGGAGGTTACCTGGGATAACTTTGTTGAGCCCCTGGATAACGCGACCGAAAAGCTCGGCCGCGCCTGGGGCGTGGTCGGGCACCTGAATGCCGTGGTCGACACACCGGAATTGCGCGCGACCTATAACGAGAACCTGCCGAAGGTCACCGAATTCTGGACGGAACTCGGACAGAACCTGGCGCTGTTTGAAAAATACAGGGCACTGAAGGCAGGCAGCGGCTACAGCGCGCTGTCGCCGGCCCGCAAGAAGATTATCGACAACGCCTTGCGCGACTTCCGGCTCGGCGGCGCAGAACTGCCGGACGACAAAAAAGAACGCTTTGCGCAGATCCAGGAAAAGCAGGCCGCGCTATCGACCAAATTCTCGGAAAACGTGCTGGACGCGACCAACGACTACGCGCTCTTCATCGAAAACGAATCCGACCTTGCTGGCCTGCCGGACGATGTAAAGCAGGCGGCACGCGGCGCAGCGGAAAAGGACGGCAAGCCGGGCTTCAAATTTACGCTGCACTTCCCCTCCTACTTCCCGATCCTGCAATACGCCGACAAGCGCGAACTGCGCGAAACCATCTACCGCGCCAACGCCATCAAGGCCTCCGAGCTGGGCACAAAGCCGGAATGGGACAACACGCAAAACATCGCCGAGATCCTGAAGCTGCGCGACGAAGAAGCAAAGCTGCTCGGCTTTGGCAACTTTGCTGAAGTGTCGCTAGTGCCGAAGATGGCCGAGACGCCGCAACAGGTAACCGGCTTTCTCGATGATCTGG
The DNA here is from genome assembly GCA_035254105.1 of Noviherbaspirillum sp. GTDB lineage: Bacteria > Pseudomonadota > Gammaproteobacteria > Burkholderiales > Burkholderiaceae_D > Noviherbaspirillum. The sequence goes on from DATFAZ010000051.1 coordinate 20,379, forward strand.
CCAAGCGTGCGCGTCCGTTCGCCGAAAAAGACCTGGACGAATTGCGCGCCTTCGCGAAAAAGGAGCTCGGGCTCGACAAGCTCGAAGCATGGGATGTGACCTACGCGTCCGAAAAGCTGCGCGAGCAGCGCTATGCATTCTCCGAACAGGAAGTGAAGCAGTACTTCCCGGAACCGAAGGTAATCGAAGGCCTGTTCCGCGTGATCCAGACGCTGTTTTCGGTCGAGGTAAAACCGGACACCGCAAGCACCTGGCACAAGGATGTAAAGTTTTTCCGCATTGAGAAGGAAAGCCAGCTGGTCGGACAGTTCTATCTTGACCTGTATGCGCGCAACGGCAAGCGCGGCGGCGCCTGGATGGACGATGCGCGCGGTCGTCGCCTGACAGCATCCGGCGTGCAGACCCCTGTCACCTATCTGACCTGTAACTTTACCGAACCGGCTGTCGTCAACGGCAAGCAAAAACCGGCACTGTTTACGCATGATGAAGTGATCACGCTGTTCCATGAATTCGGCCACGGCCTGCATCACATGCTGACGCAGGTCGATGAACTCGGCGTATCCGGTATCAGCGGCGTTGAATGGGATGCAGTTGAATTGCCTTCGCAATTCATGGAAAACTTTTGCTGGGAATGGGATGTGCTGCAACACATGACCGCGCATGCCGATAGCGGCGCGCCGCTGCCGCGCGCCCTGTTCGATAAGATGATCGCAGCCAAGAACTTCCAGTCCGGCCTGCAGATGCTGCGTCAGGTCGAGTTCGCCTTGTTCGATATGCATTTGCATTTTGACCACGACCCGTACGGCACCAAGACCGCGCAGGATGTGCTGAACGAGGTGCGGCAACGGGTGACGGTGATGATGCCGCCCGCGTTCAACCGCTTCCAGAATTCCTTCGGCCATATCTTTGCAGGCGGCTATGCGGCGGGATACTATAGCTACAAGTGGGCTGAGGTATTGTCTTCCGATGCCTATGGCGCGTTCGAAGAAGCAGGTGCAACCGGCGGCAACATCCTGTCGGTTGAAACCGGCCGGAAGTTTCAGCGGGAGATTCTCGGGGTCGGCGGCGCGCGTACCGCGCTGGAGTCATTC
>DATFAZ010000052.1:0-23733 GCA_035254105.1 Noviherbaspirillum sp.
CCGGCTGAAAGCGGACAACGGAACGGACTTTCTGGACCGTCTGTCCCAGGAGTACAAGTTTCGCTGGTTCGTCTATAACGACACCTTGTACGTCGTTTCGCGCGACGACAACACATCGCTGCGCCTGGAGGTGGGCGAGGACGCCGTGCAGGATGCCAAGGCGGCGTTGATCGGGCTTGGCCTGTTCGACAAACGGTTCGGCTGGGGCGAACTGCCGGACGAGGGCGTGGTGATCGTGACCGGTCCCCGGGTCTACGTCAATCTGGCGCGCGATGTACTGATGCCGAAACAAGAAAAGGCATCAAAAGGAAAACAGATCATGCTGTTTCGCCTGAAGTACGCCAGCGCCACCGATCGCGTGATGAACGTGCGCGGCAAGCAGGAAACGATCCCCGGCGTGAAATCGATTCTGAGCAACCTGCTGGGCAACGGCATGCAGGAAAAGCCGAACGAGGGCAACGCCAAGTTCGACGCGGCCAGCACCAAGCGTTCGCGCCAGCCGAAAAACGGCAGGGGCGATGTGCAGATCGCAAACCGTGACCGCACTGCCATCAACGCACGCTCGCAGCGCGAGAGTGAGGATGAAGACAGTGTCGAACGCCAGTCAAGGCAGAAGGTGCCGGAGCGCGAAGAGGCGCCGCGCGTCGAGGCCGATTCATCGCTCAATGCCATCATGATCTATGACAAGGTCAGCAAGCGGGACATGTACAAGGCGCTGATCGACGAACTGGATGTCGAGCCACAGCAGATTGAAATCGAAGCGCTGATCGTCGATATCGACCGCAGCAAGCTTTCCGAGATGGGCATCGAATGGGGTGTGCGCAGCGGCAACACGGTTGGCACCTTCAACAGCACGAGGTCCGATTCAAATGGCGTCGATCTGCCGCTGCCGGGCGCGACGCTTCTCATCAGTAATGCCGCGAGATTCTATGCCCGCCTGAAGGCGATGGAAGGCACGGGCGATGCCCGCGTTCTCGCCAAACCTACGGTGCTCACGCTCGAGAACGTCGCTGCTGTCCTCGACCTGAGCCAGACTTCCTATGTGCCGCTGGTGGGCGAGCGTGTCGCGGACCTAGCCGATATTACCGCCGGAACCATGCTCAGGGTGGTCCCGCGCATCGTGCGCGATGGCGACAGGACCAAGGTGCGGCTTGAGGTGGACATCGAAGATGGATCGCTGGGCGACCAGAGCGTCAAGACCAACGTCACGCGTTCGACGATCAGCACTCAGGCGATCATTGACATGCAGCAGACGCTGATGATCGGCGGCTATCACGCGGAATCGGTGACCAACAACAACCAGAAGGTGCCGGGATTGGGCGATGTGCCTGTGTTCGGCAACCTGTTCCGCAGCAATAGCGAAAACCATAGCACCAGGGAACGCCTGTTCCTCATCACGCCGCGTTTTTCCGGAAGCGAGGGAATGCCCGCCCCAGCCGTCTCGACCATGTCGCGCACGGCAAGGAGGGTCGTCAGCCCGGATACCCGGGAACGTGCGGACCACCCGAATCAGGTAGCGAAGGCGCAGCCAATGCCTGTGGAGGCGCCGGCGCCAGCGGCAGTGCCGGCTCCCGCACCAGCACCAGCACCGGCACCAGCACCGGCACCAGCACCAGCACCAGCACCAGCACCAGCACCAGCACCAGCACCGGCACCAGCACCAGCACCAGCACCAGCACCAGCACCAGCAGTGCCGGCACAGGTAACGAGCACTGCCACCAATGACACGAACGCAAGCCAGCCTGCAGCGGAATCTTTCGCACGGCTTGATGCGCCGGCAAAGCCTGCAAAAAGAAAATGCGCCCGACCGAAGGGAGCAAGCATCCTGCTGCCGGAACCGGGCTGATTACCGGCCAATGCTTTCCGTCGCTGAAAACTCAACAGATTGAAAAGAGGGGGAATAAATGGACTGGAATGAAGGCTATGTTGCGGACGTCGAATATACCGCGGGCTTTTACAAGGAATTGAGCCCGGCTTACCTCAATTACGTTTGCGTGCTCAACGGGTTCGAGCCGATTCAGCTGGACAAACCTTATACCTACTTCGAACTCGGTTGCGGCCAGGGATTTACCGCCAATTTGCTGGCGGCAAGCAATCCGGACGGCCGGTTCTATGCGGCCGATTTCCTTCCTGCTCAGGTTGCGAGGGCCAACCAGCTGACGACTGCCGCGCAGCTGGCGAACCTGACAATACTGGAAAGCCGCTTTGCGGACCTTGCCCATGGGCGGGTGCCTGATCTGCCGCAATTCGATTTCATTACCCTGCATGGCGTCTACACCTGGGTAAGCGCCGAGAACCGTCGCCACATCGTCGACTTCATGGCGCGTTACCTCAAACCTGGCGGCATCGTCTATCTGAGTTACAACGCGATGCCGGGCTGGTCGTCGGCGTTACCACTGCAAAAACTCTTGATGGAATACGCCGACGTGCATCCGGACCGAAGCGATATCCAGATAGTTCAGGCGCGCAATTTCATCGAGCGACTCAGCGACATCGATGCACGATATTTCGTGGAAAATGAATCGAATGGGATGTTCAAGAATTGCTTCGACAGCTTGATCGTGGAAAACCCGAGCAATCTCGTGCATGAGTACATGAATCGGGACTGGCTGCCCATGTATCACGCCGACGTCGCGCAGGACCTGTGGGCGGCCAAGCTCGACTTTGCCGCCTCGGCAGACGTGCACATGGCCTTTCCGCATCACTATCTGAGCGCGGAAAAACAAAAGTTGGTCAATGCCTTGCCGGGATCTCGCCTCCGAGAAACGGTCAAGGATTACCTGCTCAACACCGGGTTTCGCAGGGATGTCTTCATCCGCGGCGCGCGCAGGATGAATCCTGTTCGCCGGCTGCAATGGCTGCGGCAGACAGGAATGGCCTTGATTGTCCCGCGTGACATCGCGGTGCGCGACCTGTATTGCGCAGGCAGCAAAGTGACGATGAAAAAGGAGATGTGCCGCGTGCTCATCGACACTCTCGTCGACGGACCGCAGACCCTGGGAGCGCTTGCGGGGATGCCGGGCACCGCTGGAAGTGGAATGGACGAACTCGTGGAAGTCATGGCGATTCTCGTTGCCGAAGGGCTGGTCTCACCTTACTTTGATTCAGGCCGCAGCACGGACGACACTGCTGCCCGCAGACTGAATGCCGAACTGGCGGAACAGTCGCAAACTCATGACACCTACAAGGCATTGGCTTCACCCTTGCTGGGTAATGGCATGGCATCCGGATTGGTGCAACGCCTTGTATACCGGGCGCTGGTTCTGCAGAAAGGCGAGATCGACGCAATTGCCACCGCACATGCGGTTCGCGCGGTGCTGTCCGCTCAGGGGCTGCCTGTCATGCGGGATGACACCGTGCTTGAGTCGGAACCCGACATCGAGGCCGAACTGCTCTCCACAGTGACGGCCATCCTGTCACTGCGCGTACCCATCTGGCGTCAACTGAAGATGCTCTGAAGGGGCGGCGGCTCTTTGACCACGCCACGACGGGGGGTAAAGAGTCGCCAGGCAGGATGTTGAAAACACCTGCGCGAGCCGATTGTGGGCACTGCGGAGCTCTGCGTACGTCGCGTACGTACGCGCTCCTCGCACCTGCGCGGCCCGACGACAATCTCGGTATGCTCGCGACGTTTTTCAACATCCTGTCAGGACCGTGCACGTTCCTTGCTCTACACGGTGCGCAAATGCGATGGCAACGAGGGAAAGTAGACGAGATGGGCTGTGGCGCTATCGCCAATCTTGGCGACCTGCGGAGCGTGGATGGAGTGTATCGGGCAAGGATGGGGCGGACCACTGGTAAATCATCCAGATAAATTCGCAGGGTGCGCCGCGCGAATTATGACAGCATTTGCCTGCACGCCGGTGCTGTGTCATCGGCAGTCGAGGCATTGGCGGGTTTCGCTTCACTCAACCCACCCTAGCATCCTTTATCCGTCATCATTATCTGGATCATCTACCAGGCGTTTGTGCGGCACACTGCTGCAATGCATACGCTGGCGGTCGGACTGAAGTGTATCGGGGGGCGCTACAGCCAGGACTGTAGCGCGGTCGATATGTGCGTTGCCGTTTTCAAGGACGGAGGCACATCATCGAAGCATGACCAGGTGACGCATCACTGCTGGTCATTGATCGATTTGGCCATCGTGCTGAAGATCTTGACCTTGGACAGGGCCACACCTTGCGCCATGGCCCACGCGAGTAGATCCGCGCTTTCGCCCGTAACCTTTGACGGATCCGCCGGAGCCTGGTCGCCATTTCCGGCCGCACGCAACTGCGTGTTGCCGAGGTGATTATTGTATGAATTGGACATGCTGTACCTCTCATCAAATTGGAGAAGGGCGTGTCTCGCGTCGAGGCTGGCCTGATGTCTGTGGCGGCTTGAGAACGTCGAGTCGCGCCCGTTTTTTCCTGGTCCTTACATGAACCAGCGTGAGGGGCATGTGCAGGCGCGGTATTCGCACACTGCGTCTTACATGCCCGAGCAAGCGATCCGGATACTGGAATCGGGAGAACGAGCCTCCCGATTCCAGACCCGTTCAACGGCAATCAGATTGCCTGTACCGCGGCGTCATTAATCTTTTTATGCGCTGTCGCGAACATCTGCCATTTCGTAATAAAATCGTTTACCGCAATGCCCTCGATAAGATTTGGTAATGCGGCTAACGCGCCTGCCATTCCTCCTGCCATGATTGCCTCCATGAAAAGTTGAAAACCACTGCGGTCGGTTGTTACCCTGTGCAGCTATCCATCTGTGGCGGTCCATGGTGCAAGGGTTCCATCGATCAGTAGCATGTTGACAAGCGCTCCTGGCGATGTTTGACTTGGCAGATTGTCCCGACCTCAAGCGCCTCCCTTGCAGGAAGCGGCTCTTTACTTCGTTCACCAGGCAGTCCGTGTGGGTTTCACCGATGGCGGCGTCCTAGCGGGCGTCGAGATGTGAAGCCCACATTGCCATTGCGTCGACAGGCGCAAGCGGCATGTCGCGCTCTGCAAACGATGCCTTGGCGTCATCGGCGATCCATGCGGATGCTGCCTTCGCCAGTTTTTCCATGGCCGCATCGATCGGCGCTTTCCCCCTCGGCCCGGCGAGCCCTGTGTTCCCGTGAGACGTCGCCGCCGTTACCCAATCGACGAGCAGTCGGATGATCCCGGCATGTGCGCCCAGTGCGGGAAATGCTGACGGGTTGTTTGAGGCCTGATCGACCCGCAACATGTCGGCCAGTTCATCCATGACGAGTGCGCGCTGATCGTTCGTCATGAAAAGCAAAACAGGGACAAGATGTGTGTCGTACCTGAATGAAAATTCCTGATCAGGTATATGAAACAGGTCAGTTGCAATGGTACGCACATAGCCCTTCAGTTCATCGTCTCTCAACGTGAGTGAAGTCTGAAACGACTTTATAAAGCCCATGGTCTTGTCCGATGTCTTGCGGCCAAATCTCAATACTTGCTGGCGCCACGCAATCGCTTTTGTGGACCGATGCAGTTCGTTGAGCTGATCGTGCAGCGCATTCGGAGGGCGCGCCCGAAAACGGGCGAGGTTCAAGGCGTTCATTGCGACAGCAAGTCCGTCGGCGGAAAGATGGGGCAAGACACATCCTATCGTGGACATGATATGGCGCATCTTTTCTGGCGGCAGATTGCCTGATGCGTCCACAAGCTGTGTGATGGCGGCCGCTATGTGTCCGTCCGGCACAGCCAGCAGGCTTGCACTCAGTTGACGTAGCGATTGTGCGCATAAGCGCGGAGTGCTCACATCGAGAGTGTTCGCCAACGCTCTCCAGTCAGGGGCCTCGGCGCATCTAGTGAGGTCGCGGAGAAGTTGCTGTTGAAATGCATGGCGTTGCGGCTTCATCGACCCTGCGGCACTTTCGTCCGCAGTCGAGGCATCTGCCGGCTCATCGGCAGGAGGCGCAATATGGTCGAGGCCGTGCAAATTCGGGCGGCGACGCAGTACGTCCACGGTCCGGGTTGCGCGCGCGGGCGTGGTGACGGCAGGCGAGGAAGGACCTGGAGGCGCCGCAGACGCACCATTAGTCGGGGCCGCGTCTTCCATGCGATCTGCTTGAGGCGTAGGAGAAGGCAGTATCGGGGTATTGGTCCCTGGAGTCCGATTGAACATGCGGTCTTTCTATGTCGACTGTTTGAGGAGGAGCCGGTTCAGAATGAACAGAGCCGGTTTTCGCTCGATTGGATTGTTAATTTGATAACAATGTTCACATGAGTGCCGCAGGTCCGCCATTGGTTCCATTATTGCAACGTGCTGTAGTTGTTTTATTGCTGGAAGACGCAGCTGCCCGTGCGGGCACCTGGTCAAAAGTTGCGATGGCTGGCCGAGTGATAGTGGCGCTGCCGGTGGGGTAACGAGGGGAAGAGCTTGCGCAATTGCCGTTGGCTTAAGACTCTCTCGCAAGCGTGTCCGCGCTGCTGCAATGTCTTTGCTGCGGGTGAATCTTTAGAGGAACATTATTACCGGCCTGGCGAACGAATGACGCATGATGAATGCCCTCGGAATTTGTGTCGTCCGTGGCGGCGCACGATCTCTCTCAACTAGCTCCTGACCGTAACAAGGAGTCGAGATTTTCATGATGCGTATTCAGCGCAATCCGGTCAGGTAGCCGAGGAATGCCGTCAAATCCGTCCTGTGCGTGCAACGCATCTGGTGGTCAGGGGACGCAATCCGTAAGTATTTCTCTCTCAGATCAACCCATTCTTCCTGCAACACCGACCGACCCGGCGGTTGCGGCACGATCATGAATTCATCGCCGACGAACGACTTTCGCCACCATTGCAGGAATTTTTGGGCGATGGTGAGAATTGACGTGCGTGTTGACGGGGTAACGTCTTGCTCGATCAAATGGGTGCGATAGCGTTCAAGCAAGCGGCTATCGGCGGTGCCGTGTTGATTGTCCTCGAAAATCTCTTCCATGCTGTTCCTCGACGTCGGTGGGAAGACCGTATGTAGAAGTGAGTGGAAGAGATTGCTTCCTGGTTCCATTTCAGACGGCATCACGTAACGAATACATCGCTCCGTCTCAACGTCTTACGCACGGAGAAATTCGCGGTCACATAAAACGGAATCAACAGGCTGGGCAATCATGCGCGTTTCACCATGCGTGAACAGCCCGGGCGTGCCATTCACGCCCCTGGAATTCATGGAACATTGGCTGTGATTTTTTTAGCGTAATCCACCATGGTGGAACGCACTTCGGTGCGCTGGTCTTCCGGCAACTGCATCAGCAGATCTTCAAATGCCGCGACAGCATCGGAATGCTTGTTTAGCCATGCCCGGAATGCCGCTGGCATGCCATCCGCACTCCTGGACGATACCAATTCGGCACGCTGATGTTCCGGAACCAGCTTCAGCAGTTCTCCATACGCCTTGATGGCTTCGGCTTGCCCCTGCTGACAGGCGGCGGACAGTCCGGACGTGCCTTGTGCGTCTGTGGCGGCCACGAGTTCGGCACGCTGATCTTCTGGCACTAGCGCCAGAAGGTCTCCAAACGCCTTGACTGCATCGGTATGCCCGTTTTGCAAGGCCAGGAACAACCCGGGCGTACCACCCGGGATCTTGGCCGCCACGAGTTCGGCGCGCTGATGTTCCGGGGCGAGCTTCAGCAGTGCTGCAAACGCCTTGACGGCATCGGCATTCCCTTTCTGCAGCGCCATGCATAGCCCGGGGGCCGCATCTGTGCCCTTGGCTGCCAGTAGTTCTGCGTGTTGTTCCTCCGGAACCAGCTTCAATAATTTGCCAAATGCGTCGACGACACCGGCATGGCCGTATTCCAACGCCACGAACAACCCAGGCCTGCCTGCCATGCCCGTCGCCGCTAACAGTTCGGCGCGCCGCTCGATCGGCACCAGCTTCAATAATTCGCCAAACGCCTCGACGGCGTGGGCATGCCCGTTTCCCATCGCCAGAAGTAGCCCGGGCGTGCCTCTTACATTCCTGGATGCCAGTAGTTCAGCGCGCTGCTCTTGCGGAACCTGCTTCAGCAGTTCAGCATATGCCTCGACGGTATCGGCATTCCCCTCTTGCAATGCCATGGATAGCGCGGGTGCGCCGTCTACGTCCCTGGCTGCGAGTAGTGCGACGCGCTGCTCTTCCGTAACCAGTTCCAGCAACTCTCCAAATGCCTTTACGGCGTCGGTATGCCCCTCCTGCGACGCCATCCATAGTCCAGACGTACCACAATGGCCATTGGCTTGAAGCAACGCATAGCGCTTGTCCGGAGGCCGACGTGCAACTTCGGCCTTCAGGTCTCGCACGTCCCCGGCGAAACCGCCGCACAGCAGGTGCCAGAGCACGATACCATCAACCTCTTCCGGAGCCACGCAGCCAGTCAGCTTCCGGTTGGGCGCAACTGCGGTCGCATCCGGGTCTGCTTGCAACACCTCCTCCGAGGGGCGAACATACATCCTGGAGACGAGCGTCGTTGTCCCGTAATAGTCCGCTTCGATGCCCACTTCACTCAAATAATGCGCGACTTCCAGCGGGTCAAACGACTTCAGATCGCTGGAAGCGCTGCGCACATGAGTCAGGGGCGCGTTCGGGTCATAGTGCTTTGACACATAGATTTCCTGGGCGTTGTCCTCTTTGATCCGCAGCTCCAGGCTCATCGCGTGATTGAGGGATAACATCAGAATCTGCCTGGCCGGCAGATTTTGTGCTTTCATCGCTTCGAATTGCTGAACAATAAACTTGCCAAGGTCACAGTTGCGGATCAAATAGGTTTCGGTCGACCGCGCCATCATGCGCGATACTTTTTTGTCATCCACAATGACATTGTCTTGTATGGCCTTGAGATCCCTGAGTTCGTCATAATTGAATTTGAGTGCCGGATCGCCCGCCTGCCTGGACTGTCGATGCTCCACCAAGTGGCGGCACGTGGCATCGTCCTCGCAGTTGAGATTGGTTTTGGCGTCATACCTGGGCGATTGCTACGGCACTGCCTTCAGTGTCGCTTGCACCTGTTCCAGCGTTTGGGTTCCATACTCCCTGTCGACATGCCCCAGCATGAGAAGAGCCCGCAGGATATCGAAGTATTTGTTCCACATGGCCAGGTCCCATACCTTGTCAACGGCAATATGTCCCTGTACAAGTTTTTCAGTTGTGCATTCGCCTCGCTCATTGAACCCATCCGCAATGTACGGTCCAGGTCGCTCTCGTCGTGTCGTGCGGCGTTGAATGGATACAGGACTTTCCGGCGCAGCGCAAAGTTGAGCTGCAGGCGTATCTCGTCCTTGTCCTCACCGTGGTACTGCTGCGGCACGCCGACGTGTTTCAGAATTTCCCAGGCAAGCCGAAGGTCATCATGCTTGAGGGCCACGCCGAGTGCATGCTGAAGGTCAATCGCCGGATGCTGGATCATCAAGGTCTTGATCGCAAGAGGACAAGTCCAATCCCGGCATGCCAGGTCGAGCGCAGCATGCAAGGCTGCACGTGCGGCAGCTGGGGGCAACTGACTTATCTGGTCACGTACTCACGCGAAATTCCGCTGTTTAACCTCTTCAATGATCTGGACGTGCTGGTCAGGTGCCGATAAAGATACAGGCTTCGTTGTGACGACATGGCGTATGAATGGAGTAGGCATCGCTTGTACTTCTTGAGAGATTTGAATGGAAACAAGCCGCTCCGCATCACATCGAGTGAAAGAGGGCCGTTATTGGATGGGGGGCTGGCAGTTGGGCAGGACTCCCTGCAATTGTGAACTCGCCTGGTCAACGTCGGGCACCATCCCGAGGCGGCGAGCGCCCATCGCGTGCGTCATGCGAGGCGCAATCAGAAAAGGAATGGGCGCGAGACTGGTCAGACCCGCCCCGTACCCACGTCGAGGAACCACTATGACAACAGAAGCGATCAGACGGAACCTGTCGGTTCTTCTGACTGTTCGTCGCCCTGTTGCGCAGAGTTATCTCCACCACCGCCAAGTAGAGCGTCGAATATTGAAAGGAACGGCAAAATTGCAGATAGCATGGTCTTCTCCTCCAGATTGATTGGGACTGCACGGGACGGCGTGCATGGATATGTGGCGTCTCCTGCCGGTGTGGTTCCATGCTTTTGTTTATCCGCCATGGCCATTCAAAAGCGCATGCTTTCCATGCGTACCGCCTGCGCAACACGTTTATAGCGCCCGCTAGTGTTCCAGTTTCTTGAGCCACCTTTCAATGTCCGGAACCGACAGCTTGCCGTCATATCCGCCCGACGTGGCGGACTCACACATGGCGAGGAAACTTCCGTCGTCTTCCATCATTTTGCTCGCTGATTTCTGAAGAGTGTCGATCATGCGAATTCTCGTTCCGTCTGCCTTGGTCAGGTAACCCGTCTTCGCGATTTCTTCTAACTGCGCCACGGAGAGCGTCGCACAACCGGCCTCCGATTTCATGAAGTGGAGCATGGAGATCACTGCCTTTTTGATGGATATGTCTTCCTCGATATCCTCTTCGTCGTCAATGAATGAGCGAGGACCGGAGAGTTTTCCTTTTACGCGCGCGGCCTTGATGTCGCTCATCGTCATTTTTCCATCATGCACGCCATGCTTGACGGACTCAATCCGCGCAAAGAGTGCGCCGCCGCTGGCCATGAATGTCTGCGCCGCGGCGCGTTCCTTTTCTGACACGAAAACCAGCGAGCCGTCAGGCTTTTTCAGATAGCCGGTCTTCGCCATCAGATCCATTTGCTCGACGGTGAGTACTCCGCCGCCCAAGAAGTGCATTTGCAAATGCTGAATCGTCCTGGCAGCGCTTTTTTCGGATGGACGAAGGTCTTCCCAGCATGAAGGCAGCGTGTCGTATTTGCACGGCGTGGGCGCGAACAGCGCGCCATAGTCAAATTCATTGAACGAACTCGAGAGAAGGTGTTTCTTCATCGCGCAATCGATATCGCCGATGGTTAGCAGACCGTTGTGCTTGCCGTTGCCTGCGGATTCGACCCGCGCGAACAGTTCTCCGCCGTTGGCCATGAAGGCCTGCGCAGCCCGTTGCACCTTCTCGGAGACCTTGATGTGCATGCCGTTTTTTTTCGTCAGGTAGCCTGTGTCGGCCACTTCCTTCATCTGCTCGACGGAGATTTTCGCGCCGTACAATTCATTTTTAAGAAAGCGCTTCATGGTCTGGGTTGCGCATTTCTCCGATGGAAGCGCATCGCTCATTTCCTCAATCAGCCGATCCTTGAGCCATGCCTTCCACGCCTTGGGCAGCCACATATCTTCGACCATCTGCATCAATGATTTGAGCGCATTCCTGCTCTCTGCTTGATTGGCGGTTCCCTGGAAGAACGACCACGACGGGAAGTTCTTCAGGTATTCCTTGTAATCCGGGATTCCAGATGCAAGCAGTTGCTTGATGTCGAAGTTCATGTTCGAACCTTCATAAGATGGGGATTGACATTGATGGCGCAGTTTGCCGGACGGGTCAGTCGACACATTCCTCCAGCGCCGATTCAGGGGTATGCACATATGTGGCAGTGGAGCGGCGGCAGTTCCCTGTCTGATCAATCCGGCGCAAGCGTCATTGACGAGCGAGCGGACAACATGGCCTCGTCCCTCTGGAGGGAACCATTCATTCCGGTTGCGTCACACATTCACGCAGCACATTGAAATGCCGAAATGGGCTCCAAGAAAAAACCAAGTGATAACAATTTTTTTAATTTCAATTAAAAGGAATGAATCATGATCATCCCCCTCGACAGATCGTCGACCGGAATCGAATACGGCCGCGGAGACATTTACCACACAACGAAGGATGTAAACGACACCATTACTAGAAAGTTTAACAGCCATGAATTGAAGGAGCTGGAACCGGGAAAACCATTTGGGGATCTGTACGATCCCACATCAGGCATGCTCTTCACGTACGACGGCGAACCAGGCAAAGGTAGGTGGAGTATCTACGGTGAAAATCATAGCGGTCTGGACCCTACGGATCCAGCCTTTGACAGTAAGACAAAGCGCTACAGCCACGATAAATACGACGAAGCTAACGGGATCCTTTGAGTCGTGGTTCGTTGAACTTCTCTCAGCCACCTGTCAATGCATCTTGCATTGACAGGTGGATTGCAGGGTACGCAGTAGATTCTCGTCCGCTGCCGTGTTTCAGGCAGTTTGTGTGCTGATCGACGCCCTGCCGCACCTACACGTGCGGCGGCGCTTCTCCCTCCGGCAGTGTCCGCTCCTTACGAATTGTGGGCGGAGCTCGCATACCCGGCGCAGCGAGCGGCGCAGTGCAACAACGGCAGGAAATGCCGGCTCCCGCTTGACGCGACGCATCGTCTCGCCGCGACGCAGTTCTTTCCGTGACGGAACTATGCACTAGCCAGTAGCCACTGATCGGACATGAAACCGACCGCTTCTTTTCCAGGCCAGGCTCTTCCTCTTGCGCCAGTCGTGTCACCGACGACGGGAGCCAACCGCTATGGCCCAGTCACGACCTCGCGCGACAAGAACGAGAAGGGCGCCGCTGCCGACAAGAGGGTTCAGATTGTTGGACTGCCGATATTCAATAGTTTGGCGGGGGTGTCCGAAGAGCCGTTCGCCAGCACGCATGAAGATAATGGCGGCGGCAGTGTGAAGCAAGCCGGCCCAAAGCCGCTGTTCCATCGTGTGAAGACGGCCATGCACCGTCCCAAGGCCGGCAAGAAAAGGATGGAAAAAACAAACACGGCTGTGGTTCGCGGCGATGCTGATGACGAGGAAGAGGACCTGCACGGCGCGACCTCCAGTGCGCTGACGATATGGCGCCAGAATGGATGGCATTCGTTCCAATCCTTGCTGAGCACGAAATATGAGGACCCGCTGGAGCGCTACGCGCTTCTGCACAATGCATTGACGGAAATCGACAAGGAGAGCAAGGAGAGAAAGGCGAGAAACGAGCCCGAGCCTCCGGAAGCGGACGATCAACGCCGCACGCTGCAGTCGATGAAGTCGGAGCTTCTCAACAAGCACGGCGACGTGTTGCGCAACGGGCTTGCCGGCAAGGACGCGATGCAGTCCCTGATGACCTCGCTTGGCGCCAACAGCGGCATTGCACCGGCATCGCTGCCGGAGCTTCGTTACCTGTACGGGGCGAAGGGGAGCGGGAAATTCGATGCGCCGCTGACGCCCTATGCGATGGCAAAAATTCTGCAACAGAAGTTCGGAAATGAAAATTTCAGCGCCGCGCTGGGGGAATTGCGCGCCAAGATGGCCACCGACCTGCTGCCGAATCTGAACCGTCGACAGCGGCGCGATCAGCCACCCTACCTCTGGCTGACGCTGGCCGATGCTGCTGCCTTCAATGCGGTGCAGTCGAGTTACGGCATTGCCTGCGACCTGCGACGTGATCTCGTGGACAAGGCGAACGCGCTCCCCAAGACAGATCACACGAGCATTGCTGTCATGTTCCTGGGAATCGCGGAAGGCGGCAAGGGCAAGGGTGACATTCTCGTTAACCAGATTGCCGATGTACGCAACATGAACAACCTGCAGAAAGCCAAGGTGACCGGGATCATTCAGACTTCGGTAAAGAGACTGCCAACCACCATGTGGCCCGCGGACAAGCTGTCTCAACGACAGGGCTTGCTTGACGAATTGTCGGAGATGGTTGTCGAAGGCCATAAGGGCACCATGCCATGGCTGGAGAAAGCGCAAAGACGCGAGAAGGAATGGCACAAGGAGCTGACTGCACAGGGATCGAGCGCCAAGGGGAAAAGTGACGCGCCGTCTGCCTATGAGAAGACGCAGGGCGAGGCGCCGCCCGCTTATGTGGATGATCGGAGCAAAGAAAATCCCCACCATGTGCAAAGGGAGAAGCTCCGCGGCTCAACAGGCACAGGGGCAGTTTCCATGCCTCCCCCCAACACTATCAGCGTGGAGACATGATGGACGAGCTGGACATCCTGGCAAATTTAAGCAGCATTGCGAGAGCCGAACGAGCGGTGGCGCATCAGCCTCTGGACGACGGTATGCAGATGCTGGTGTACCCGATGGAAACCGCGCTGCTGGTCGGCCTGGGATACGACGGAAACGAATCGCACCGCGTGATTCCGGAAGAAGTCTTGCGCAAGCGCTCCGGGAACATGGAACGTTTCGGCGCATGGCTGCCGTCGATGTTTTCCGATGGCGGCGTCTACATCGTGAAGCGCGTTGCGCACCCTGCAGAGAATGGCGATGCGCCGCTGTCGCAGGATGACCTATCGACGGCGAGGGAGCTGTTGTCGTGAGCGTCTCTCTCTCCCAGAGCGTCGGTCGGTCCGGTGTGGCGTATTCCGGCGATGTCGCCGACATACCCAACGCAGGAGATCAGAGCCTTTCCCATCCCGTACTGCGAGAGCTGTTGTCTCCGGAACAGCAAGCCTTGTCATTGCCGCAGCAGGACGCATCGCGGCCGATGGTCGCGCCCTTGACCCGTCATCTCGGGCCTCAACTGACGGTGGCCAATCCGGTCTGGATCGGCGATCCCGTCCCGCGCCTACGCGGATTGCAGAAACTGCTCATCGAGCATTCGCTGGCCACACCCGAATCCGACCGGCCGGAATTCATGGCTGCCATATCAGTGGTCGAGCGCGCGGTGCAACTTCGCCTGCGGCTGCAGCAGATGCACATGAACGAGCTGGAACCGGACAGTAATCCGGAAGACAGTAAGCCGGAAAAGGGCACCAGATCATGAGACGCAAAATCGCGCGCCAAACGACAGCGCCGGAACTGATTACCGCCATCGGTCTGGTCTGGGGCCACCTGAATGCATCGCAGTTCGAGGAGGCGTTTCAGCTGGCGAAGGCCTGCCTGCGCATCTGGCCCGGCAACAAGAACCTGGCGATGATGTATGCCTACGCGGCCGTCGAGCTTCTCGAGCCATTGGACGAGCGGACCGTGGCGATGATGCATGCGGCCGGATGCAGCGAATGGACTGAGATTGTTCTGCGCCGCGCCGAAATGCACAGCGATGCGCACGACGAAACGAACGGAGAGGCGCCGGCAACTGCCTGATTGTGATGATGCGGAAGAAGAGGAAAACATGAAGAAGCTGGACATGGTCATTGCGCTGAACAAATATGCCGCGAAGGCTGCCAAGCGCGCTGAATTGCTCGCGGCCGCAGTCGTCATCGCGATCGTGTTCATGCTCGTGCTGCCGCTGCCGGTATGGCTGCTCGACGTTCTGATTGCGTGCAACCTGTGTGCCGCCGGTTTGATGGTGGTGGTCTCCATGTACATGCCGGGCCCGACCGCGTTCTCGACCTTTCCTGCAGTGCTGCTGCTCACCACCCTGTTCCGCCTTGCGCTGGAAGTGGCGACGACCCGACTGATCCTGCTCGAGGGCTTTGCCGGGCACATCGTCGAGACCTTCGGCAATTTCGTGGTCGGCGGCAACCTGGTGGTCGGCCTGGTGGTGTTCCTGATCCTGACGATCGTGCAGTTCATCGTCATCACCAAAGGTTCCGAGCGCGTGTCGGAAGTATCGGCCCGCTTCTCGCTGGATGCGATGCCTGGCAAGCAGATGTCGATCGACAGCGATTTGCGCGCCGGAATATTGAGTGCGGACGAGGCCAAGAAAAAGCGCGCCGAACTGGGCAAGGAAAGCCAGATGCACGGCGCGATGGACGGCGCGATGAAGTTCGTCAAGGGCGACGCCATCGCCGGCCTGATCATCGTCGTCGTGAATCTCATCGGAGGCATTTCGATCGGCATTCTCCAGCGCGACATGAGCGCCGGCGATGCGATGCGCCTGTATTCGATCCTGTCGATCGGCGATGCGCTGATTGCCCAGATTCCCGCGCTCCTGATCTCGCTGTCCGCCGGCATGATCACCACCCGCATCGCCGACGACAGCCATGAAGGGGAGGATAAACCCAACATCGGCCAGGACATCGTGTCGGAAGTCTTCGCCGAACCCAAGGCCCTGCTGACTGCGGCGGTCATCATGGTGCTGTTCGGCGTGATCCCGGGAATGCCGACACTCGTGTTCCTCGTTCTTGCGACGGCGCTCGGCGCCGGTGGAGCGATCGGCATCATGAAACCGCTGGCCGACGCGGAAGCGAAACGGCAGGCCGACGACGATGACAAGAAGAATGCCAAAATCGTCGACCTCACTACCTTTACCCCGACAAAACCGTTCATTGTGCGCATGCATCCGGACATGCAGATTTTCCCCGCCGCGCACGCGCTCATCATGGCCGTGCGCGTCATGCGCAACGCCGTCCTGGAAAACAAGGGAGTCCCGGATCTGCAGCCGATTGAGATCGACTACAAGCCAACGGTGCCGATGTTTCGTGTCCAGTTCCTGATGTCGGAAGTGCCGCTGATCGATGTCGAGATTCGCGCCGGCTGGGCTGCGGTGGTCGAATCGCTGGAACGTATGACGGAAATGGGGTTTTCCGCCGTCGAGGACAACATCGCCGGCACGCGCCGGCAGCGCGTGTGGGTGAAGCTGAGCGAGGAAGAAAAGCTCAAGACGCACGGGGTGCGTTACATGCGATGGGAGGAAGTTTTCGCCGCCGATGTCGAGGTGGAGATGCTGCGCAACTGCCAGATGTTCGTTGGCGTGCATGAAGTGCAGCGGTTCACCAAATGGGCCGACCGCCGCTTCCCAGAACTGGGGAAGGAAATCGCGAAATCCGTCACCCTGCCACGTCTGACCGAAGTCGTGCAGCGCCTCACGCGGGAAGGCGTGGCATTGCGTAATGCGCGCCTGCTGCTGGAAACGGTGCTGGACTGGGCGCAGAAGGAACGCGACCCGGATGTCGTGGCGGACCATGTCCGCCTTGCGTTCAAGCGGCAGCTATGCCATGAGGTGGCGCGCGACGGCCTGATCGAAGTGGTGCTGCTCTCGCCGGAGCTGGAAGACACGCTGCGTAACGCGATGCGGCAGACCAGCCAGGGCACCTATCTCGATCTTGATCCGGAAACCGAACAGGCAATCCTGGACAACCTGGGCAAGCTGGCGGGCACGGGCGGTACGCCGGCGCTGCCGCCGGTGCTGGTCACTGCGGCCGACATCCGTCGCTCCGTGCGCAAGCTCATTGAAGAGGAATTTTTCTCGGTACCGGTGTTCGCCTTCTCAGAATTGACGCAGCATGCGAAGGTGCAGCCGGTAGGGATGATTGAGGTGTAATGACCGCGCCATCCTGACCTTCTGAAGCAAGAATTCCATCGGCATTTTGGAACCTCAAGCAGAACTGCTGCCACTTATCCGTACATCTCGCATTCGATGCATTCCGATAAGGGGGCGCTGAGAATTTTCTAGAGCGTGATCTTGCTGAGCAGCCTGTTCCTTAATCTAACCTTTGGAGATACCACGATGTCATATCACATCCCCGCGCAGTATCAGAACCCTCGTTTCATTCAGCTGGATCCGGACAACGACGATCCGGACGTCTACGACGTTCAGACGGGCGAAATTATCGACAGCCAGACAAACGAGGTTGTCGGCAGGGCGGATCCAGGTAAAGCCGATTATGACGGCTCTCACGATACTTTAAGTACTGCTCGTTACGACGATGAGAATATCGATAAGAACACAGAGAATGTAACGAAATATCTGAACAAGCAGAAAGTAGGCTTGGACAGCAAGATCAAGGCGCTGACAGACCAGTACAGCAAGGAGACGGATCCGACTAAAAAAGCGGAGCTTGAAGACGAGCTTGGTGCATTAAGACAAACCAGTCGCGAGTTGGAGGACAAGATCAGTCATATCAACAGTGCCACTACGCCTGCTGACAGGAAGAAGGCAGTCGAGGATGCAACGCCAACTTCGATTGAAGTAGACACAATCCTGAACGGCAACAACGGCAATACCAACAACAACGGCAATACCGGCAACAACAACGGCAACTCGTGATCTTGCCCTTAATCCAACTTTTGGAGATACCACGATGTCATATCAAATTCCCTCACAGTATCAGAGTCCTCGTTTCATCCAGGTGGATCCGGACAACGACGATCCGGACGTCTACGACGTTCAGACGGGCGAAATTATCGACAGCCGGACAAACGAGGTGGTTGGCAGGGCTGATCCAGGTAAAGCCGATTATGACGGCTCCCACGAGAATTTACATGGTGCTTATTACGACGATGAGAATATCGATAAGAACACAGAGAATGTAACGAAATATCTGAACAAGCAGATAGGAGACTTGGACGGCAGGATTAACTCGCTGACAGAGCAGGAAAAAAACGAGCGGGATTCGACTAAGAAAGCAGATCTTCAACGTCAGCTTTCTAGCTTGAAAACCACCAGAAATGAATTGCAGGACAATATCGATAAGATCAACAGTGCGAAGTCGCCTACTGACAGGAAGAAGGCAGTCGAGGATGCAACGCCAACTTCGATTGAAGCAGACACACTCCTAAGCGGCAATAACACCAACAACAACGGCAACTCCAACAACAACAACGGCAACTCCAACAACAATAACGGCAACACTAACAACAATAACGGCAACACCAACAATAACGGCAACAACAACGGCAACACCACCAACAACAACGGCAACACCAACAACAACAACGGCAACACCAACAATGGCAACACCAACAACGGCAACACCAACAACAACGGCAACACCAACAACAACAACGGCAACACCAACAACAACAACGGCAACACCAACAACAACAACGGCAACACCAACAACGGCAACACCAACAACGGCAACACCAACAACGGCAACACCAACAACGGCAACACCAACAACAACGGCAACACCACCAACAACAACGGCAACACCACCAACAACAACGGCAACACCACCAACAACACCAACAATAATTCGACGGTCAATCCCGATACCAACCTGTCAACCAGTGATGAAGACAAGATTATCACGCTAATCCACAATGACCCCAAAGCCGCTGCACATTGGTTGGATAAGAAGAACTACTTTGATCCGCCTGCAACGTATACACAAATGACGGCAGATTACAACAATCCAAAGACTGACCGGGTAACGAGGGCGGCGCTTGATAAGGTTCTCAATGGAAAAGACGATGGTTTCACTTACGGCGCTCACTTGGCTAACAACAACGTTCGCAGCGGGCACAAAAATGGTTTAAACGAAGGAGATCAAAGCGATTGGGAAGAAGGCAGGACCGATATTAGTCATGAAGATGTAACCAAGTTGCTCGGTTCGGAAACGCCGAGCGGCTTTCCTAATGTAGCGCCGCCCCCTTGGGTGCGCGATCCCGGTAACGTTACGCGCGGTCCAGACCCGATTGCGAACGGGATAGACGCTGCAAAGGTTCTTTACGACGGTAAGTTCGGAGGCAAATCGAATGGCATCATGGACAGGATGCGGCAATTCGGCCAGACCGAGGAGGAAAAGAATAACTACCGCGACGGAAAGGTAAACATCGCGTTTTTCAGGGACATTGCAAATGGTAAAGGTAACTTCACCCCAAGCGAGCGCGATGCGGCCAGATACTTTGCAGAGCATCATGCGGAATTTGATCTGCTCGACAAAGGCGGCCCTAATAACGGTCACGGCGGCGACTTGACCCCCGATGGCTGGGTGGATATCGGTAACTACTCAGGGGATCCGACTAACGATGGTGACATAGCGAACTATCTTGAGAATAACAATGCGCTGTGGGGGGAGAACCATAGTTCTGGAGAACCATACGACGACCCTTATCCGAACCGCCATTAAAATAGGAAGAGTGGGCACTCGGTGCCCACGCGTCCGTGGTGTGACCAACCTCACCACGTTTCTGTCTGCCATGTGGCGTTTGCACGCCACATGGCAGAACAATCCCAATTGGTGATTCACCCGTCGCCATACAGTATCTGCCTGCCTCCTATCTCACTGCTTCCACATCGTCCGTAATCACGAGTCGCGCTCTTCCATGAATGCGTGCAGATTGGCGCGGTGCACGCTTCGGCGCGCGATGTAGCCGGAACCATTCCATCCGCTCCGCCACTCATGTGCATAAGACATGCACCAAGCCGGAGCCCCACCATGTACGAATTACGAATCCTGAGCGGCCTGCATCGCGGTGCGACACTGCCGCTGGATGATCATCCGCATGTCCTCGGTGCCAGCGATGAAGTCGATGTGGTGCTGGTCGATCCAGGGATCGAGCCGCAGCATGCGACCCTGAAGCTGTCGGAGACGGGCTGGTCGCTGACGGAATTGAGCGGCAGCATTCTGCGCGCCGACAGCAATGACCCGCAGTCGCTGATTGAACTGACACCGGGCGAGTTTGCGCGCGCGGGCAATGTCTGGCTGACAGTGGTCGAGCAGGACGCGCCCTGGGAGAACCCACCGCCGGAGCCAGTTGACGACCCGCTCGACGATCGGCTCGATGATGCGGATCCAGTGGACGAGATCCCGCTGGCGGAACTGGTGTCCGATACGCCGGTCGCCGCTGCGGGCGATGAGGATGCGGCGGAGGTCGCGGCGGATGAGCCGGTGGTCGCCGCCAGGCCAGAAAAGAGCGGCAAGCGCGGCAGGAAGATGGTCTATGTGTCGATCGCGGTGGCTACCGTGGTTTCTGCCGCCGCAGCATTTGCCATCAATTCCAAGCCCGACCCGACGCGGGATCTGACGAAACGTGATGCCCTTGCGTCCCTCGGGTCTGCCGGGAAGGCGCATCGCTTCGCGGACAAGACCGTCGCCGCCGCGTTCGACAAGATGAATTCCGATGGATCGGCGCAGCGCCCCATGACGGCCGAAGAGCTGCGCGCCGCGTTCCGCAAGCGGCTTGCCGATGCGGATCTGCTCAAGCGTTTCGACCTGAGCTTGCAGGACCAGCAATGGTTTATGCAGGCGGCGCTGGATGACGACGAAGCCGCGCGCTTCGAGCGCGTCCTGACAGGGTTCATCAAGGCGCACCAAATTACTTTTCCCGTATACGCGAAGGTCGGCAACGCCGAGGCTATGTTGCCCTTCAAGATCCGGCAGGTGGTCACTGGCGCCAATGCCAGCGTCGTGACGGAGGATGGAGACCGGCTGTATGTTGGCGATGAAGTCCAGGGTGTGAAGCTGGCGGCGATCCAGCCAAGCAAGCTCATCTTCACAGGCAAACGTAAGATCGAGGTGAAGTGGTGACGGGGTCGGCGGCGAGCGATCTGGCGCTCGATCCAACGCTTGATCCAACGCTTGATCCGGCGATTGAGCCAGCGACTGAGCCAACGATTGATGCGGCCACTGAGCCGGCAACTGATCCGGCGATCGCGGAGGCGCTGGCCGCAATCCGGCCCAAGGTGTCCGACTGGCTGGGCACGGTGCCGAAGAACCCCGGCTTTACGAGCCGCGGCAAGGTGTCGCAAGTGCTGGGCACGCTGATCGAGGCGCACATGCCGCCGGTGCAGATCGGCGAGCTGTGTCATCTGCTCGACCCGGCCAAGGAAGAGCCGATGCTGGCCGAAGTGGTCGGCTTCACTGACTGCGCGGCGATCCTGTCTGCATTGAGCCCGCTTGAAGGCGTGTCCAACCGGACCGTGATCGAGCCGCTGCGCCAGATGCACATGGTGGAGTCGGGCGATCATTTGCTGGGCAGCGTGCTGGATGGATTTGGCCGGCATCTGTTTCGTGCGCCGGCGGCGAAGGAACACGTCGGCACCTGGCGCGAATGGGTGCCGGTGATTCGCGGCGCTCCCGCCGCTACCGACCGACCGCGCATCTCGCAGGCGCTGCCGACCGGCGTGCGTGCGATCGACGGGATGATGACGATGGGCGTCGGCCAGCGCATCGGCGTCTTTGCCGGCCCGGGCTGCGGCAAGACGACCCTGATGGCGGCGGTGGCGCGCGGCTGCGAGGTGGATGCAATCATTTTCGGGCTGATCGGCGAGCGCGGGCGGGAATTGAACGAGTTCCTGCAGCATGAGCTGGACGAGGAACTTGTCAGGAAGACCATCATCGTGGTCGCCACTTCGGACCGCACTTCGATGGAGCGCGCGCGTGCCGCCTTCACGGCGACGGCGATTGCCGAGGGCTTTCGCAAGCGCGGGAAGAGGGTGCTGCTGCTGATCGATTCGCTGACGCGTTTCGCACGCGCTCAGCGCGAGATCGGACTTGCGGCCGGAGAACCGCCGGCGCGCGGTGGTTTCACGCCGTCGGTCTACACCATGCTGCCGCGCCTGATCGAACGTGCCGGCAGCACGCCGGATGGCTCCATTACGGCGATGTACACCGTGCTGGTGGATGGCGAAAACACCTCCGATCCGATTGGCGACGAGGCGAAGTCGCTGCTCGACGGGCACATCCTGCTGACGAAAAAGCTGGCGGAGCAGGGGCACTATCCGGCCATCGACGTGCTGGCGTCCATCAGCCGGATCATGGGGAACGTGACCACCGGCGAACACCGCATGGCGGCATCGCGCTTTCGCGAACTGATGTCGCGTTATCAGGAGATGGAACTGCTGATTCGACTGGGGGAGTACAAGACGGGCACGGACCCGGTCGCAGACCGTGCAATCGCATTGCGGTCGGACCAGCTGGCCTTGTTGCGGCAGGATACGTCGAAGAGCGCCAAGTTCGATGAAACCCTGGCCACGCTCATGGCCTTGGCAAAATGACCAGCGCGGGTAGCCATTTTGGCTTCGCCGGAAGGCGGCCACGGCGGGAAGTCATCGATGTGCCCGAACAGAAGGTGCAGGACCAGAGCCTGGACAAACTCCTGAAGGTACGCAAGCAGCGCCTTGAGCGGCTGGAACGCGAGCGCAAGGAGGCGCGCGAGGCGTGGCGCAAGCAGCGTGTCGAACTGCATGATCAGAAGCAGGCATGGCGCGATGCCGTGCAGGCGTACAAGGATTTCTGGCAGGAGGCGCGTGCGTCCTTCTACCGGCTGAACTTGACCAGCGGGCAGTTCCGCAAGGCCAAGGCGATCTATGAGCGAATGAAGAAGGATGCCGCGCAATCGCATGTGGAGTGCCTGGAAGCGGTGGCACGATGCAAGAAGGGCCGCACGCAATTTTTCGAGGCGAAGCGGCGCGTATTGCAAGCCCATCGGCAGCAGGAGAAGCTTGGCATCCTGCGCGATGAAATCCGAAAGTTGACCACCCTGAACGAGATGTGACATGTCGAGTCTGCGCATACCTTCTGCTTGTTTCGCCGAACCGGAAAAGGCCAGGCCGGAACGCCGTCCGGAACGGCCAAAGCCATCTGCTTCGGCCGCCCGGCCGCCGATGCCGTTCGTACCATCTCTCCCCATGCCGCCGCGCCATTTCCAGGGTACGACCGTCAAGCTGCGTGTGCCGGTGGACCGCTCTGCACAGCGCGAGCGTGAGCGAAATGTTGCCGAACAAGGCCCGCCCTGGACCGGTTCAATCGACCCGGATGCGAGCCCGTTCGGCCTGTTCCCATGGCTTGGCGGGCAGGGAGCGGATGACGGCGACGGCGAGGACCAGGGCGGATGCGGCGCCGGCGCGGCGGACGGCGTCAACGGGCTGGATCCTAACCATGAATTCGACTGCAACGCCCTGGCCGACAGCCTGCTGCCGATGACCGCGGAAGACGGAATTTTCGAAGTCCTGATGCCGAATGGCCAGACGCTGGGAGTCGCTGTCAGCAATCAATCCACGCAGGTGCGCCTGCTGCTGAGTCCATCGGACGAAAAGCTCGCCGAACGTCTGCGACGACGAAAAATGGAACTGGAAGGGGCGCTCGGACGACGTATGAACAAATACGTGGACATCACTGTGCTGTAACACTCCAGGCCGTTCCAGAACGGCAGCCGGGCGGAGCTGATGACGCGGGTAGTTGCCATTTAACCTACGTGAGCTCGTCCATGCCGGATCTCGACTTCCCTGCCGATTGCCC
>DATFAZ010000053.1:0-8972 GCA_035254105.1 Noviherbaspirillum sp.
CATGCTGCTGATGCCGGATCCGAATACCGCCAACATCGATCCGTTCATGGAAGAAACGACGATGTTCATGCAGTGCGACGTGATCGAACCGTCGGATGGCAAGGGCTACGACCGCGATCCGCGTTCCATCGCCAAGCGCGCTGAAGCCTACCTGAAGTCTTCCGGCCTGGGCGATACCGCCTACTTCGGCCCGGAACCTGAATTCTTCATCTTCGACAACGTGCGCTGGAAGATCGATATGTCGGGCTGCTTCGTCAAGATCGGCTCCGAAGAAGCATCCTGGTCCACTGGCAGGGAAATCGAAGGCGGCAACACCGGCCACCGTCCGACCGTCAAGGGCGGTTACTTCCCGGTTCCGCCGGTCGACAGCTTCCAGGACATGCGTTCGGAAATGTCGCTGATCCTCGAAGCCATGGGCATCCCGGTTGAAGTGCATCACCACGAAGTTGCCGGCGCCGGCCAGAACGAACTCGGCACCAAGTTCTCCACGCTGGTTGAGCGCGCCGACTGGACCCAGAACATGAAGTACGTGATCTGGAATGTCGCGCACACCTACGGCAAGACCGCAACCTTCATGCCGAAGCCGCTGGTTGGCGACAATGGTTCGGGCATGCACGTGCACCAGTCCATCTGGAAGGATGGCAAGAACCTGTTCGCTGGCGACGGCTATGCAGGCCTGTCCGACTTCGCGCTGTACTACATCGGCGGCATCATCAAGCACGCTCGCGCGCTGAATGCGATCACCAACCCGGGTACGAACTCGTACAAGCGTCTGGTGCCTGGCTATGAAGCGCCGGTGAAGCTGGCTTACTCCGCCAAGAACCGTTCCGCCTCGATCCGTATTCCGCACGTTGCGAACCCGAAGGGCCGCCGCGTCGAAGCACGCTTCCCGGATCCGCTGATGAACCCGTACCTCGGTTTCGCCGCGTTGATGATGGCCGGCCTGGACGGCGTGCAGAACAAGATCCATCCGGGCGAAGCTGCAACGAAGGACCTGTACCACTTGCCGCCGGAAGAAGACAAGCTGATCCCGACCGTGTGCTCCTCGCTCGAACAGGCGCTGGAATACCTGGACAAGGATCGCGAGTTCCTGACCCGCGGCGGCGTGTTCAGCGACACCATGATCGATGCCTACATCGAGCTGAAGATGCAGGAAGTACAACGCTTCCGCATGACGACGCATCCGATCGAGTTCGACATGTATTATTCGCTGTAAACAGCAGCAGGCCGAAAGGCAGGAAAAAGCGGGGAAGCGGAGGCTTTCCCGCTTTTTTCTTTGGAAACTGTTGCGTAGTAAACCTGTTCTGAGGTGGAGGTTTGTAAAGCAATGCTTCTTATCCTAAACTAGTAAGCGACTGAACAATTTCCATAAAGAAATATTATGAAACAACGATTGGTAGGATTGTTCTTGCTGATTGCTGCAAGCAGTCATGCACAAGCGCAGAACGAAGTCTATTTATGCGTCGATGACAGCGGCAAGAAGGAATACAAGAACACCGGGGCAACCAAGGGTTGCAAAAAAGTCGACCTTCCGGGAATCACGATGATTCCGGCACCACCGAAGAGGGTGGTAGCGCAGACGGCAGCAGCCAAGCCGGCGACTGCCTCGCCCGTGGATTTCCCGAAAGTCGATAGCGGCACACAGAAAACGCGGGACAATGACCGCCGCCAGATCCTGCTCGACGAGATGAAAAACGAGGAAAAGAAACTCGCCAGCCTGAGGCAGGAGTTCAACAATGGCGAGCCGGAGCGCCGTGGTGACGAGCGCAATTACGCAAAATACCAGGAAAGAGCCGCATTGCTGAAGGAAGATATCGAGCGTACCGGAAAAAATCTCGAAGCGCTGAAACGCGAGATCGATAATTTAAAATAGGGTATGACGCTTGCATGAACAGGGCCGCGTGACGCGGCCCTTTTTTGTTTCAATGACCGAGCAAATGACCGTGAAAACAACCCCGACTCCCTTGGACGGCCTCGACCTGCTTTCATCGGCAGTCGTTATCCTGAATGCCGATGGCTGCGTGATCTATGCGAATCCGGCCGCGGAAAACCTTCTGGAATGCTCGTTCAAGCTGCTGCTAAATCAGAGACTTGACGCTTTGTTCTTGAACGGTGAAAAGCTCAATGCCGTCACAGGCCAGGCAGCCGCGCATCAATTTGCCGATCAGCGCCTGGATCTGGCGCTGGAGCGGGTTGGCCGGGAGCCGCTGCATGTACAGGTGATTGTTACCGCACTGGATCGGCCGGACATGCCGGTATTGATCGAGCTGCGGGAGAATGTGCAGCAGATCAAACTGGACCGCGAGGAACGCCTGCTCGACCAGAGCCAGGCCAACAAGGAGCTGATCCGCAACCTTGCGCACGAAATCAAGAACCCGCTGGGCGGCATCCGTGGTGCGGCACAGCTTCTGGAACTGGAGCTGCCGGAGCGACATCTGAAGGAATTGCGGGAATATACCCAGGTGATCATCAAGGAGGCGGACCGGCTGCAAACGCTGGTGGACCGGCTGCTGGCGCCGCACCGCCGGCCGCATATCGTCGGCGACGTGAATATCCATGAGGTGTGCGAGCGCGTGCGCAGCCTGATCCTTGCGGAATTTCCGAGCGGGCTGACGCTGAAACGCGATTACGACTTGTCTGTGCCGGAATTCCGCGGCGACAAGGAGCAGCTGATCCAGGCGGTGCTGAATATTGCCCACAACGCCGCCCACGCCCTGGCGGAAAGGATCAAGACAGGCGATGCCGTGCTGACATTCCAGACCCGGGTCGCGCGACAGGTCACGCTCGCAAAGGTGCGTTACAGGCTGGCATTGGATTTGCATATCATTGACAATGGACCGGGCATCCCGCCTGACATCCGCGACCGAATCTTTTATCCGCTCGTATCGGGAAAGGACGGTGGCAGCGGACTCGGGCTGACGCTGGCGCAAACTTTCGTGCAGCAGCATCTGGGCGTGATCGAATGCGAAAGCCGGCCGGGATATACGGACTTCAGGATATTGATACCGCTGCCATGAGCGGACCTGCATAACGCAACACCACGCGGGACACTGACAAAAATATGAAGCCAATCTGGATTGTTGACGACGACGAATCGATTCGCTGGGTGCTTGAAAAAGCACTCGCCCGCGAGAGCCTCGCCACAAAAAGTTTTTCCAACGCACGCGATGCGATGGAAGCACTCCAGACCAGTGTTCCACAGGTGCTGGTGTCGGACATCCGGATGCCCGGCGCGTCCGGTCTGGAACTGCTGCAAACGGTCAAGGCAAAACATCCCGGCCTGCCGGTGATCGTAATCACCGCGTTCTCCGATCTTGATTCGGCGGTCGCAGCCTTCCAGGGCGGCGCATTCGAATACCTGGCCAAGCCTTTTGATGTGGACAAGGCGGTCGAACTGATCCGGCGCGCATTGGAAGAGAGCCTGCGCGAATCGGATGTCGAGCAAGCCTCTGCCGAAACACCGGAGATCCTCGGTCAGGCACCGGCGATGCAGGATGTGTTCCGTGCAATCGGCCGCTTGTCGCAATCGAATGTCACCGTGCTTATCACCGGCGAATCCGGCACCGGCAAGGAGCTGGTCGCACGCGCACTGCACAAGCATAGCCCGCGTGCGGCGCAGCCGTATATTGCATTGAATACTGCGGCGATTCCAAAGGACTTACTCGAATCCGAACTGTTCGGCCATGAACGCGGCGCATTTACCGGCGCGCAGGCAACGCGGCGCGGACGTTTCGAGCAGGCGGAAAACGGCACGCTGTTCCTTGATGAAATCGGCGACATGCCGTTCGACCTGCAGACACGGTTATTGCGTGTGCTGTCCGATGGCCATTTCTATCGTGTGGGCGGCCATCAGCCGCTGAAAGCGAATGTGCGAGTGATTGCCGCCACCCACCAGAATCTGGAGCAGCGGGTCAAGGAAGGCCTGTTCCGTGAGGACTTGTACCATCGGTTGAATGTCATCCGTTTGCGTCTGCCGAGTTTGCGCGAGCGGCGCGAGGATATTCCACTACTGACACGCCACTTTCTGGCGCAGAGCGCACGGCAACTGGGCGTCGAGGCCAAGCGCATGTCGGAGAGCGCGTTGCAGTTCCTGTCCGGTCTTGATTTGCCGGGCAATGTGCGCCAGCTGGAAAACCTGTGCAACTGGATCACTGTGATGGCCCCTGGGCAGACGGTGGAGGTGAAGGATTTACCGCCGGAACTGATGCACGGCCAGGCGCAGAATCAGGAATTCATCGCGCCGGCTGTTACTGCGATGCCGGTAACTCAGACTTCTTCGGTATCCATGCCGGGAACCGAGGTGCCGAACGGCTTCGCGGTTGCGGATAATTTTGCTCCCCTGGTTTCTGCTAACGGGAGTGGAACTGGTAATGGCAATGGAAGCAGTAATGGCAACGTCAGCGCAAACGGAAGCATCGATAAGAGCGGCTGGGTCGCGCTGCTTGAGACCGAGGCGGCGCACATGCTGGCATCTGGTCAGCCGGAAGTGATGGATGCCTTGGGACGCCAGTTCGAGTCGGCACTGATCAAGACAGCATTGAAACATACGCATGGTCGCAAGAACGATGCCGCGGTACGTCTTGGTATCGGCCGCAATACCATCACGCGCAAAATTCACGAACTCGGGATCGACGGCGCAAAAGACGACTGAGTTTCTATGACCGGCGCAGGGATTACGGCCAGTCAGGACTGCCGGCGCGGATAACCTTCTGCCGTAATCCGGTTCCAGACACGTTCCTTTTCCTCCTCCGACATGAACACCCAGTTCGCGACTTCGGCGACGGTGCGGCCGCAGCCGCGACACACTTCATCGAAAGTAGTGGTGCAGACGGCAACGCATGGGGTGTCGGGGCGAGAGGAATTTTGCATAATGGAGTGCCTGTAAAAAAACAATCATAGTCCATGTGCAAACTCTACTACTATCCCGGCAATGCCAATCTCGCCCCGCACATGTTGCTGGAAGAACTCGGCGTGGAATACGAACTCGTTCTGGTCGATCGCGAAAGGGACGCGCATCACAGCGCGGAATACCTGAAGCTGAATCCGAACGGCCGTATCCCGACGCTGGTTGACGGCGAACTCGTGTTATATGAAGCGGCCGCGATCTGCCTGCATCTGGTTGATCGCCATCCACAGGCAGGGCTGGCTCCTGCAGTCGGCACCGCAGAGCGCGCGCACTTCTACAAGTGGCTGGTCTATCTCACCAATACACTGCAGGCGGAACTGCTTACCTATTTCTATCCGGAGCGGTTGACCGACGATAGCACTGCGGTCGCGCAGGTAAAGGCACATGCGGAGGCGCGTGTGGGAGCGATGCTCGATCTGATTGAGAACACGCTGGCGGAAAACGACGGACCTTATCTGCTCGGCGCGCGCTACAGCGCTGCCGATCCCTATCTGCTGATGCTGTCGCGCTGGACGCGGATGATGCACCATCCGGCGCGTAACCGTTTGCATCTGGGACGCTATCTGCACATGCTGCTCGAACGGCCTGCGATCAGGCGGGCGTTCGAGCAGGAGGGGTTGGGGGAACCGTTGTTTTAGTTCGAGTGAGGCAGTTTGTGGCGGCTGTTGGCGGGCAAACCGGTGGCATGACCTGTGGTGCTTGTCATGGGAGGCTGATTACGATCAGCTTCCCTTGTTCCAGCTTTCGTCACGGCGCCTCGATCGTTCAGAATCCATGCAACCCGGCGGATCGACAGGGGACTTGGCGCGAGGGAGTAGGAATGGCCACGAGCAAAGGGGTTTGAATCCGGAGCTTGCCGCGCAAATCGGCTTCATAGTAGGGGGCGGGTATCGCCTCAATGACCGTATGAGATTTTGCCGCGTAGTCCGGTTCGGTGCCAGACACTAGCGTCAGGTGAGCGGCACACATCATGATCGGCCTTTGGTCCTACGGCGGTCGGACACGCGCCACTGGGCAATGCTATCTCCGGTCTTTGTCGTCATTCTGGTTCCCTACCCACTGCGTGGTTGAGCCAAAAAGCTTCATTTTATTGTTCTTGGAATATTATCTTCCAGTTAACGTCTGCGTATATTTGCCAAGGAGACAGGAAGCGACCTCCCACCTGAAGCGTGTAGGGAAAGGGATAGTTGATTGGTGAAATATTGCAAAAAAGATACGAAAGATCCTAAGGCAACGCTTATCTTGTGGCCGTCAGCGCTTCAACCGGGCCGTGCCAAGATGTTGTGTAGCTCAAACGACATCATCGCGCAAAAACCGGTCAGGCCCAGATAGTAGATCGCGTACGTCAACTTGTTTTCTGCGCTTACCTGGTAGTAGGAGGCATCTGGCGTATCAGCGCGGTATTTCACTGCCTTGGCCAGTTGCGGGAGGGCGAGCAGCGCCACGATGATGAGCATGGGGCTGGGGCGCCAAAAGAACCACGCAAGGAGAACCGGGATACCGAACAGCCACACGCGCGGTGACAAGACTGCGGTGATACGGCCGCCATCGAGCGGGGAAACCGGGATGAGATTGAACAGGTTGAGCATGAAGCCGGCATAAGCGATGGCCAGCACAATCGGGCTGTCGGTCGCGCGTGCTGCCCCATAACAGGCTAACGCGGCGAGCGTGCCGATGAAGGGGCCGCCGAAGCCCACGTAGGCTTCGGTCTCCGCATCATGCGGCATCTGTTTCATTTCAATCCACGCGCCGACAAATGGAATGAAGGTCGGCGCACCGACATCAAGGCCGCGTTGGCGTGCGGCGACGTAGTGGCCCATCTCGTGGGCGAACAACAGGGCAATAAAGCCGGCGGCAAATTTCCAGCCGAATGCCACCGCATAGATCCACAGGGAAACGAGCATCGACCCCGACGTGGTGAGCACCTTGCTGGATTTGAGTAAGCCGAACAGGAGGGCGAGCGCTTTCATCGTCAGGCGCTATTTTTCTTCTTGCGGAACTTCAGCAGCAAGACCCCGCCAGCCACAGCGCCGGCAATCAGTTTTCCCCATTTGACCAGCACGCCGAGAAGTACCGCGAACAGCCCGAGCTTCTTGGCCGCGACACCACCGATGAGGGCGGCCAGGCCGATCTCGGCCACTTTGTCGGTGCCTTCCGCATAGTCCTGGTAGCGCTTGCCCGGATTGAAGTGAATGGTGTTCAGCAGTTGCGCAGCCAGGTCCTTCCGCAGCGATATTTTTTCAGCCTCGGTGACAAAAATGAATTGCAGCATGCCATAGCGGCCTAACGCGGTGGTGTTGTAGGCGACATAGGCACTTTCTAGCTTTGCTTTTTCCTGGTAGCGGATCGACCACAAGAGCCGATGGGTGTTGGCGTCATAATGCGGCGTCTCGACCCAACCGGTGACCTCCTGTTCCGGGCGGCCGCTTGCACGTTTTTGCGCATTGTCTTTTTCGGTGGATGCGCGAATGTTGGCCAGCAGCTTGTCGAACTGCCACGACTTCGCATCCTCGTCCCGGACAAATCCGAGCGGGGTATAAACGAGCACCACGGCGCCCCAGTCATCTTCCACTTTCTCGTCGCCGGGCAGCCCTGGCACCACCATGCCCATCAGCCCTTCTGGCTTGCTGTCGGCTTTGAAGATCTTGAATGCCTGCTTGGTGAGTTCAGGAGGAACAAACGCCTGGCCGCGTTGAAGAGTCATCTGCGCCTGGTCGCCTAGCGTCACCGATGCCGGCCCATACACCAGGAGGTGGTCATTTTCCTTAAACAGTGCTTCTACTTTGAGATCTTCCGGCGATTTTTCCGGCTCCGCCATGGCTGGACTCAATCCCAGAATGAAAGCGCAACAGACGCCAAGCGTGGCCCTTGCTAGTGCTGAAACCATGTGTTTCCTTTTCTCCAACCCTGCCGCGGTTAAGTTGGTATCGATGAATCGAATGTAGATGCCTGACATCCACACAATTGGGGAAGACCAGGAAGCGGCAGATCATACTGCCAGCCGAATGTTGTCAAAGCAACATCAGATTTAGAGGTAATTACCCAAAGGCATCTTTTATGGAGAACTAGGCGCATCGCCCGTACGCGAATTGGACCTCTGGATGGGTGGGGCCGGGGCAGTAGATGGACATCGGCGGACTCGGCGGCCGCTGGCACATGAGGGTCAAGCTTGCGCATGCTCAAGAGCGACGTCAAATACCGGTTCGTCATTGACCTGGACTCGCTCAAGCAGGAAGCCTGACAGGCGGTTTGGCCGGCATCATTGCATCAATCGGCCCGATTAAGCTTGCGCCACAGTGTGGTGCGGCTGATGCCGAGATGCTTTGCCGCTGCTTCGCGATTGCCGTTGAAACGGGCGAGAACCTGCTCGATCGATTCGGACGGCGTTGCTATTTGCCGCGACGGAGCAGGTGACGTGAATGTGTCGCCCAATTCCGGCGCGACCGCCAGCACAAAACTGGGCGATAGGGCCTGCAGCGGCTCTGCCGCCAGAAACAGCGCAAGGCGCTCCATCAGGTTGCGCAGCTCGCGCACATTGCCCGGCCATGCATGGCTGCGCAATAGCGGCGCACAGGCAACGAGTTCCGCATGCAGGTTTGCATGCGGCCGCACACCCATCGCTGCCAACGCGTTTTTCAAGCCCCATTCCGCCAATGGCACCAGGTCATCGGCGCGCTCGCGCAGTGGCGGCAGCGTCATGCGCAGCACGCCGAGGCGATAGAACAGGTCGGCGCGGAAGCGGCCTTCCTTCACGCGCTGATCGAGGTCGCAATGGGTCGCACTGAGGATGCGTACATTTACCGGAACAGGCCGAGTGCCGCCGACGCGCACGACTTCCCGCTCTTCCAGTACACGCAGCAGCCGCGTTTGCAACTGCAGCGGCATTTCGCCGATCTCGTCGAGAAACAGTGTGCCACGGTTAGCAGCCTCGAACAGGCCGGCATGGCCACCGCGACGCGAGCCGGTAAATGCGCCTTCTTCATAGCCGAACAGTTCGGATTCCAGGAGGGATTCGGCAACGGCGCCGCAATTGATTGCAACAAAGGGATAACGGGCGCGTTGGCTT
>DATFAZ010000054.1:0-58364 GCA_035254105.1 Noviherbaspirillum sp.
TGGACCAAGCCGGAAGGCGGCATGTTCATCTGGGTGACGCTGCCCAAGCACATCGACAGCATGAAGCTGCTGGACGAAGCGATCGAGCAGCACGTCGCGTTCGTGCCCGGTGCGCCGTTCTACGCGAATGACCCGCAACACAATACGTTGCGGCTGAGTTTCGTCACCGTGTCGCCGGAAAAGATCCGCGAGGGCGTGGCACGACTGGCCAAGCTGATCGCATCCAAGCTTTGATGCAAACCGGCTGATACGGCATCCCAATAAAAAACGGGCCTGTTGGAAAACAGGCCCGTTTTGTTTTGCGGCTCGCACCAGCAAGCAATGCAAGGTGCTACATCATCATTTCGGTGTTGCCAGTGAAGCCGGCTTCAGTTTCGTTCCGTCCAGAGCCTTGCCCTTGCGCGCGCGCTTGCTGATATGCGGCGCCAGCGCCGAGGCGGACAATGTCAGTTCCTGGGCCTTGCCACCGCGCCCGGCACCAGACAAGGTCACGCCTTTTTGGTTGATCGGTTGCGCTGCAAGCAGCTTTTCATTCTTCTCCAGCTCCATCAGGATCACGCCGCGTCCGCCGCCGGACAAGCTCTTGATTTCATCCAGGCCGAAGACCAGCAGGCGGCCCTTCTCGGACAATGCTGCAATTGCGCTTGCATTGTCTGTAACGATGCGCGGCGTCAACGGCTCGTCGCCTTCATCGAGTGTGATGAAGGCCTTGCCAGCCTTGATGCGGCTGACCATGTCTCCCGCCTTCGCAGTGAAGCCGTAGCCCGCGGTCGAGGCCAGCAATAGCTGCGTGTCGGCCGGGCCTGCAAAGTAGTGCAGCAGACGGGTGCCGTTGGCCAGTTCGATCAGCGTCGTGACCGGCACACCGTCACCACGTGCACCGGGGAGGGCGGCAACCGCCACGGAATAAATCCGGCCGTTGGAGCCGAACGCGAGCAAGGTATCGACGGTGCGGCATTCAAAGGTGTCATACAG
The DNA here is from genome assembly GCA_035254105.1 of Noviherbaspirillum sp. Taxonomy (GTDB): domain Bacteria; phylum Pseudomonadota; class Gammaproteobacteria; order Burkholderiales; family Burkholderiaceae_D; genus Noviherbaspirillum. The sequence continues at coordinate 976 of DATFAZ010000054.1, forward strand.
ACCGTCACCCGCCTTGAATGTGAACTGTGCAGGATCATGGCCGTGACCGGTACGCGCGCGCACCCAGCCCTTCTGCGAAACCACTACGGTCACCGGTTCGTCGATCACCTTCTGCTCGACGCTGGCGCGCTCCGCTTCTTCGATCAGCGTGCGGCGCGCATCGCCATATTGCTTCGCATCGGTTTCGATTTCCTTGATGACCAGCTTCTTCATCGATGCCGGATTGTCGAGCAGTTCGTGCAGCGTTTTCTTTTCGTTGCGCAGCTCTGCCAGCTCCTGCTGGATCTTGATTGCTTCCAGCCTTGCCAGCTGGCGCAACCGGATTTCCAGGATGTCTTCCGCCTGCCGGTCCGACAGGTTGAACGCCTTCATCAGCGCCGGCTTCGGCTCATCCGACTCGCGGATGATTTTGATTACCTTGTCGATATTCAGCAGGACCGCCTCGCGGCCTTCCAGAATATGGATGCGGTCGTCGACCTTCTGCAAGCGGAACTGCGTGCGGCGCGTAATCGTCGCGAAGCGGAATTCGATCCACTCGCGCAAAATCTGGCCCAGTCCTTTTTGACGCGGCCGGCCGTCGCCGCCGATCATGACCAGGTTGATCGACGTGCCGGTTTCCAGCGCCGTATGCGTCAGCAGGATGTTCATGAACTCGGTCTGATCCTGATTCTTCGACTTCGGTTCGAACACCAGCCGCACCGGCGCATCCTTGCCGGATTCGTCGCGTACCGTGTCGAGCACCGACAGGATCATCTGCTTCAACGCCAACTGTTCCGGCAACAGGGACTTCTTGCCGAGCTTGACCTTTGGATTGGTCAGTTCTTCAATTTCTTCCAGCACCTTTTGCGCCGATGTGCCGGGCGGCAGTTCGGTGACGACCGCCTGCCACTGGCCGCGCGCGAGTTCTTCGATCTTCCAGCGTGCGCGTACCTTCAGCGTGCCGCGGCCATTTTCGTACATCTCCGCGATGGTCGATGCCGGCGTGATGATTTGCCCGCCGCCCGGAAAGTCCGGGCCGGGAATGAATTCCATCAATTCCGCATGGCTCAAATTGGGGTTGCGGATCAATGCAACCGCTGCCTTTGCGACTTCATTCAGGTTGTGTGACGGGATTTCGGTGGCAAGACCCACCGCGATACCCGATGCGCCGTTCAGCAGCACGAAGGGTAGGCGCGCCGGCAGCAACTTCGGCTCTTCGGTGGAGCCGTCATAGTTCGGCTGGAAATCGACGGTGCCCATGTCGATTTCATCTAGCAGCAGTTTCGAGATCGGCGTCAGGCGCGCTTCGGTATATCGCATTGCCGCTGCGCCGTCGCCGTCGCGCGAGCCGAAATTTCCCTGCCCGTCGATCAATGGATAGCGCAGCGAAAAATTTTGTGCCATGCGCACCAGTGCGTCATACACCGACTGGTCGCCGTGAGGATGCAGCTTGCCGAGCACGTCGCCGACCACTGCCGCAGACTTGCGCGGCTTTGCCGTCGAACTCAGGCCGAGTTCGTTCATCGCATACAGAATGCGACGCTGCACCGGTTTCTGGCCGTCGGAGACGTCGGGCAAGGCGCGGCCTTTCACGACGGAGATTGCATAATCGAGATAGGCGCGCTCGGCAAAGGTAGCCAGCGTCAGCGCTTCGCTGTCGCCACCGCCGCTGCTACCGGATGGCATTTCGTCAAACAGGTTCGCTTGTTCAGTCATTGTCGTTCTGGATTAATCGAGTGTAGGTGCCGGCATGTTGCCGCGACCGGGAATGATCATGTGTACGCGCCGGGGAGCAGCTCCGTGGTCGGAAAAGGAGGCAATCGCCAGCATCTGTGCGGCCGGCTTAAAGGTCTGGTACAGCTGCTTCACGATCTGCACATAGCTGCGGGTTTCCGGGTAGGGCGGAATCGCGTTGTTGTACTTCCGCACTGCGCCTTCACCAGCGTTGTATGAAGCGATCACCAGTTCGGGCCTGGACGGAAACATGGCGTGCAGGTCGCGCAGGTAGCGCGCAGCAAGGCGGATATTCGTTTTTGGGTCAGTCAGTTTCTGTTCGATGGTTTTCTTGCGCTCGCCCTGCACGCCGTAGCGCTCCGCTGTTGCAGGCATGATCTGCATCAGTCCGATCGCGCCCTTGGGAGAAACCGCATGGGTATTAAAACCCGATTCGGCTGCCATTACCGCTTTTAACAGCGCCGGGTCGAGGGCAAATTCTCTTGCCGCTTCGTTCACTAGCGGCTCGTACTTCTGCAGGTTCGGGTGCCGCGACAGCGTGCCGGACAGTGGCGACTGCTTCCCTTCCGAAGCAGCCAGCCGGGATGAATCAAAGGAAGCGTCGCTGCGCACAAAGAGCTGATAGCGTTCGTCGATTTTTTCGGTCGAAAAATGCGCAGTACCGCCAGCATCGATATAGCCGTAAATATCGGCGTATGCGCATGACGACGCAATGGCCAGAATAGACAGGGCGGCAAGACGCTTCATCAGTCGCATCGGATCAGATGTCCGCCTCGGCTTCGTTGCCATGTTCTTCCAGCCAGGCGCGACGTGCGGCAGCTTCGCCTTTGCCCATCAACATGTTGAAGCGCGATTCCGAGGCATCCTGGCCGGTGCTGCCCAGCGCTACCGGCAACAGGCGCCGCGTGTCCGGGTTCATCGTGGTTTCCCATAGCTGTTCTGCGTTCATCTCGCCCAAGCCTTTGAAGCGGGAGATCGCCCAGCCGCCATCCTTTACACCATCCTTGCGCAGCTTGTCTTCGATCGCTTCCAGCTCGCCATCGTCCAATGCATAGATCTTCTGAGCTTGCTTCTTGCCGCGCGCAGGCGCATCGATGCGGTACAGCGGCGGACGCGCCACGCAGATATGGCCGCGTGCAATCAGTTGCGGGAAGTGCTTGAAGAACAGGGTCAGCAGCAGCACCTGAATGTGCGAGCCGTCGACGTCCGCATCCGACAGGATGCAGATCTTGCCGTAGCGCAGACCGGACAGGTCTGGGGTGTCGTTCAGTCCATGCGGATCGACGCCGATTGCCACAGCGATGTCGTGGATTTCATTGTTCGCAAACAGCCGGTCGCGTTCGGTTTCCCATGAATTGAGCACCTTGCCGCGCAAGGGCAGGATTGCCTGGAATTCCTTGTCGCGTCCCATCTTGGCCGAGCCGCCGGCGGAGTCGCCCTCAACCAGGAACAATTCGTTGCGGGTTACATCGTCCGATTCGCAATCGGTCAGCTTGCCCGGCAAGACGGCCACGCCGGACGATTTTTTCTTCTCCACTTTCTGTGCTGAGCGCAAACGGGATTGCGCCTGCTTGATCACCAGTTCCGCCAGCTTCTTGCCGTAATCGACATGGTGATTCAGCCACAGTTCCAGCGCAGGTTTGGTGAAGCTCGCGACCAGGCGCACTGCATCGCGCGAATTCAGCCGTTCCTTGATCTGCCCCTGGAATTGCGGATCGAGCACCTTGGCTGACAGAACGAAAGAGACGCGCGCAAATACGTCTTCCGGCAGCAGCTTCACGCCCTTCGGCAGCAATGCGTGCATCTCAACGAAGCTCTTCACCGCGCCGAACAAGCCTTCGCGCAGACCTGCCTCATGCGTGCCGCCGGCCGGGGTCGGGATCAGGTTGACATACGACTCGCGCACCACATTGCCATCCTCGGTCCATGCCACAACCCATGCCGCACCTTCGCCTTCAGCAAATCCTTCGGCATCGGCACCCGCATATTGCTGGCCTTCGAACAAGGGGATCAGCGGTTCGGTGTTTGAGGTCTGCGCCAGCGATTCGATCAGGTAGCCGCGCAAGCCCTGGTCGTATTGCCAGGTCTGGGTTTCGCCGCTCTTGCCATTGATCAGGGTAACTTTCACGCCCGGCAGCAGCACTGCCTTGGAACGCAGCAGGCGCTGCAGTTCCGCGTTCGGAATCGCAGGCGAATCGAAATATTTTGTGTTCGGCCACACCGTTACGCGGGTACCGGTCTTTTTCTCATCCTTGGCGAGCGGGCGTGTCTTCAGCTTTTCGATTACATCGCCATCGGCGAATGCGAGCTGATGCATGCCGCCTTCGCGCCACACAGTGATTTCCAGCCGGGTGGACAGGGCGTTGGTGACCGAAACGCCGACACCATGCAGGCCGCCGGAGAAGGAATATGCGCCGCCGGAGCCCTTGTCGAATTTGCCGCCGGCATGCAGTCGTGTGAAGACGATTTCCACCGTCGGCACTTTTTCTTCCGGGTGCAGTCCGACCGGAATGCCGCGTCCGTCGTCCTCGACACTGACGCTGCCGTCGGCATTGAGCGTGACCACGATGTTTTTGCCAAAGCCGCCAAGGGCTTCGTCCGACGCATTGTCGATCACTTCCTGGATGATATGCAGCGGGTTCTCGGTGCGGGTGTACATGCCCGGACGCTGCTTGACCGGTTCGAGCCCTTTCAGGACGCGGATGGACGATTCGCTGTAATCGGAAGCAGAGGGTTTTTTAGTTGCCATTCAGGGAAGACGGGAGAAATTCGGTTATTGCTTAAAGGAATTCATTTAAACACAGGTCCCAGCATTCTAATGAAAAAACGGCCGGCCCTGCATGTTGCCATTAAGTACATGGATTGTATTGCGCTGCCTACAGACGTTAAATGACGACAAGATCCCGATTCTCAATGCATGGGTGTAGAGAAAATCTCGGAAATGACAACAGTTTCTGGTTTAAAAAACATTTCTTTATTGCAAGATGTAAGAATGTTTATACAATTCAACAATGTCGAGTAGAAGCTTTCCTTTCGCCGCCCGCCTTCTCGGATTCTCCGTTCAGGAGACAGAGGCGTTCGACAAGGTTTTTGCAATGCGGGATGGCGGGGGCTATGGCTATATCTGCCTTGAGGAAGACAACCTGCGCGATCCCGACCTGTACATTGCCAATGCAGACCAGTTAAACGCTTTGGTCAGTTTGACTGCCCTGAAGCCCGGCGATCTGCGCCCGGCGCTGCTGGTGGGCACGCCAGCAGTTGAAATGCCGTTTCCGTGCGTGCAGCGGCCGGTGCAATGGCCGCGCCTGTTCGAGGTACTCGACGACTTGATTGAAAAGCGGGCCGACGCCTTATCCCGGCTTGAAGCGTCCGATATCGTAATTGTCCCGGAGCGCCGCCGCTGCCCGCGCCTTGATATCGACCTGACCGATCCTGCTGAATATATAAAAATGCGGGCAAAGCGTCCGGATAGCGGCATGGTGCTGATGATCGACAGGAATCCGGCATGTCGCGAGCATCTGGCCGGACTGCTGGAGCGGTACAAGGTACCGGTGGGGTGGGCCAATAGCGAGGCAAAGGCGCTTGAATCATGCCAGCAGCAGCCCACCGCAATGGTCATGATTAATACATCGATGCCGGACGTGGATCCTTATCGCTTGTGCCGTACCATTCAGGAGCAGGCTGCGCCGACGAAAATCACTGTCATTTTCCTCATCGGCGATCCATTCGTGTACGACGCTCAACAGGCACGCGAGGCTGGCGTCGAAGGCTTCTTGAACAAACCGCTCGCAGCACACCATTTGATGAGCGCGATGAGAAAATTCCTGCCACTTTCCCGATAGCTAGGTTGTCTTTCACAGCAGGTCAACCGGGACGAGCTATGCGCAAACCTGGAGTGGCAGCGCGCTTATTTGCTTAACAACCGCATCCCGCGTTCCAGCCCGTCGATCGTCACCGGGAACATCCGGTTATTCATCAGTTGTCGGATTACGGTCACGGACTGGCGGTACTGCCACAAACCTTCCGGCTCCGGATTCAGCCAGATAAATTTCGGAAAGGTGCTGGTGAAGCGCTGCAGCCATGCCGCACCGGCTTCCTCGTTGTTGTATTCCACCGAACCGCCCGGCTGCAGGATCTCATACGGGCTCATGGTCGCGTCGCCGACGAAGATCAGCTTGGTATCCGGCGGATACTTGCGCAGGATGTCCCAGGTCGGAAAGCGCTCCGCATGGCGGCGCCGGTTGTTCTTCCATAAATAGTCGTACACGCAGTTATGGAAGTAGAAGAACTCCATGTTCTTGAACTCGGTCTTCGCCGCCGAGAACAGTTCTTCGGTGCGCGCAATATGGTCGTCCATTGTGCCGCCCACATCCAGCAGCATCAACACCTTGATGTTGTTCCTGCGCTCCGGCTGCATCTTGATGTCGAGATAGCCGGCATTGTTGGCAGTCGCGCGGATCGTGTCGTCGAGCGCCAGTTCCTCTTCCGCACCTTCGCGTGCAAATTTGCGCAGCCGGCGCAGCGCCACCTTGATGTTGCGTGTGCCAAGCTCGCGCTCGTCGTCGTAGTCGCGGTAAGCCCGCGCTTCCCACACCTTCACCGCCGAGCGGTTGCCACCTTCGCCGCCGATGCGGATGCCTTCCGGATTGGTGCCGCCGTTACCGAACGGCGAAGTGCCGCCGGTACCGATCCATTTGTTGCCGCCCTCGTGGCGTTCCTTCTGTTCTTTCAGCAGTTCCTTCAACCGGTCCATCAGCTTGTCATAGCCGAATTTCTCGATCGCCGCCTTCTGCTCCGGCGTCAGCTCGCGCTCCATGCGCTTCTGCAGCCATTCGAGTGGAATCTCAGGGTGCTTCTCGAAGATCGCATCGATGCCGCGAAAGTACAGGCCAAAGGCCTTGTCGAACTTGTCGTAATGCGCTTCATCCTTGACCAGCGTGGTGCGCGAAAGGAAATAGAAATCGTCCATCGAAGGACTGATGACATTTTTCTGCATCGCCTCCAGCAGCACCAGAAATTCCTTGATCGAGACGGGGATTTTCGCGTCTTTCAGGGTGAAGAAGAAATCGATCAGCATGATGTTGCCTCCTGCATCACCGGCTGTTGCGACTGTTGCGCCAGCCGGTACAGCAGTTGCGCCCGCACTTCCGGCCATTCGCCCGTGAGGATGCTGTACATGACTGTGTCGCGCACCGTGCCGTCGCGGCGTAGCGCGTGGTGGCGGATGATGCCGTCGCGTTTTGCACCGAGGCGTTCAATCGCGCGCTGCGACGCGTGATTGAAATTATCCGTGCGAAAGCCGACCACCTTGCAGCCCAGGGTGTCGAACGCATGGCCCAGCAGCATCAGCTTGCATACGGTATTGACATGGGTGCGCTGCCAGGATTTCGCATACCAGGTATAGCCGATTTCGACGCGGTCGATGTTCGGCGCGATGTCGTGATAACTGGTCGAGCCGATGATCTGCCCGCTGTTCAGTTCGCGCACCGCGAATGCCAGCCGCGAGCCGGCCGCGCGCATCTCCAGCGCGGTATTTATATAGGCGGTTTCATCGCCGGGGCTGGGTACCGACGTGATGCGCAACTTCCAAAGCTCGCCGTCGCGCGCCGCCAGCGCCAGCCCGGCCGCATGCGAAGCGTCCAGCGGCTCCAGCCGCACGCCGTGCAGTTTCAGCGTGACCGGTTCGACTCTGATCATTTATCGGTTCGTCCTCGACATGAATACCAGCCGTTCGAACAGATGCACATCCTGCTCATTTTTCAGAAGTGCGCCATGCAGCGGCGGCACCACAGCTTTTGCATCCTTGCTGCGCAGCGCTTCGGCGGGGATATCCTCGGCCAGCAGCAGCTTCAGCCAGTCCAGCAGTTCGGATGTGGAAGGCTTCTTTTTCAGACCGGCCACCTCGCGCACTTCATAGAAAGTCTGCAGCGCCTGCGTCAGCAGTTCGTTTTTGAGTTTTGGGAAATGGACGTCGACGATCTGCGACATCGTGTCCTTGTCAGGGAACTTGATGTAGTGGAAGAAGCAGCGGCGCAGGAAGGCGTCCGGCAGTTCCTTCTCGTTGTTCGATGTGATGATCACCAGCGGGCGGTTCTTCGCCTTCACCATTTCGCGGGTCTCATACACATAGAATTCCATGCGATCGAGTTCGCGCAGCAAATCGTTCGGAAATTCGATGTCGGCCTTGTCGATTTCATCGATCAGCAGCACGACCTGCTGATCCGCAGTAAAAGCCTGCCACAACACACCCTTGACGATGTAGTTGTGAATATCCTTCACCCGCTCGTCGCCTAGCTGCGAATCGCGCAGGCGCGACACCGCGTCGTATTCATACAGGCCTTGCTGGGCCTTTGTCGTGGACTTGATATGCCACTGCAGCAGCGGCATGCCGAGCGCCGCAGCCACTTCTTCGGCCAGCATGGTCTTGCCGGTCCCCGGTTCGCCCTTGATCAGCAATGGCCGCTGCAGCGTCAGCGCGGCATTGACTGCAAGTTTCAAATCGTTGGTTGCAACATAATTTTGGGAACCTTCGAAGCGAGTGTCTTGTCGCATAGCGTTATGTCATCAAGAAGAAAATAAAAATAAGTATAAGCGAGAAAGCGCTTGCGAGCCGCCGAGTTACCGCGGGGCAGCACGCCGCTACTCCGCACTTATTCCCATAGAAAACTACCTCATGAAAATTTCCCTGTTAAAGCTGTGGGCAATGTGGCGCCGTTTCCGACGTGGCGCACCGGATCATGACGAACATCATTTGCAGATCATTGTGCAGATCGAGTTGCTGATGCGCCGTGCGAACCCGTTTGCCGGCTGGAGCGAGCGAGCCAATTGGATGGTCGATGTTTCAGAATGGCTGCGACGCCGGCCCCGCGTTTCGCGGCTGGATGACAAGGCCTGGAATCGCATCAGCCATCAACGCACGCGTTTTCTGCTTGACTGGCTTGACGGTCATCGCGATGTGCGGCGCACGGTCCAGGCGACGCTGCAGAAAACACTGCGCGAAGCAGCCGGCCCCGACCTTTTCTGCGCCACCGGCCTGCCACGCGAACAGGCGTTCTTCAGCGAACTGGCCGACCGTATATACCGGCTTGTGCTGCCGAGAGCGCAGACGCAAAGGGATTTGTCGATGCTGTTTGCCGCCATGTTCCCGCGCGCGGCGGATGCCGAGTGGCTGCTCGGACTGGATCAGAAAAGTCTTTCACGGATATGGAAGCTGTGTGCAGACGGCGGAATCACTCATAATCTTCAGCAGCAGATCGATGATGCACTGACTTATCTGGCATCGATGGTGATTGCCGTTGGCATCAGCCCCGATTTTCAGCACAGGCTGGAGCCGAAAATGCCGTTGCAGGCAACACCATTCCTCGCCTTGCGACGGGAGCTGGAAAAGTACCTGATGACCCCCATGCATGACGAAACGGCATTGCGCAGCGTGCGCATGCTGATTGCAGTGTGCCAGGCGCAGACCGATCGCATCTATGCGCATCTGGACGAGCATGGATTGTCAGTCAGCCTTGTTTATCGCGTCGAGCGCATGCGTGCGCAACTCACGCGCATGGCACGCCTGATCGACCTGCGTTCCGCGGCGCCGGACGCGCAGGGTGTTACGCACGTTCAGGCCTTGCTGCGCGACCTCATCGACGCGCATCACCATCGTTCCTCGGTCAGGGGACTGATCACAAGAAGCTTCTCCTTGCGGGCTCGCAAAATGGTGGAGCGGAACGCGGATCGCGGAGAACAGTATCTTGCACGCGATCGCATCGAATACCGGTCGGCATTGAAGGCAGCATGCGTGGGCGGCGCCTTGTCGGTTTTTACGGTACTGCTGCTGCCCGCCTTGACTGTTGCCGGCATGGCGCGTTTTTTTGAAGGCGTGTCTGCCTCGCTTGTCTATGCAGCGAGTTTTCTTGTGATATCGGCGCTGGGCGGCATTCTTGCAGGGAGTCAGTCAGCCGTGGTCGTTCCAGCCCTGGCGTCAAGGATGGAGGCGCTGGATACCGAGGGAGGACTGCGACACTTGCTCGGCGAAATTACGGCCATGTTGCGTGCGCAAGCCGCCGCCGTATTCGGCAATCTGCTTGCAGTGATCCCGACGATTGCCGTGATCGGTTTTGCGATTGGATCTTTGACGCAGACGCCCCTACAGCCGGCTGAAAAAGCGCTTGCCGCGATAAAGGAACTTTCATTATTCGGGCCAACCGCATTGTATGCAGGGTTTACAGGCATTCTGCTGTGGGCTTCGGGGCTCGCTGCCGGTTATGCCGATAACTGGTTCGCGTTGCACAAAATGCGTGAGGCATTGGCGCATCATCGCCGGCTGGTACATGCACTTGGCACGGTACGCGCCAGGAGCTGGGCCGCATGGCTGGAGCGGCATGTTGCCCGGATTGCCGGCAATGTTTCCCTTGCGGCTTTGCTGGGCATGTCGCCGGTACTGGCACAGTTTTTCGGACTGCCGCTGGATATCCGGCATGTGACCTTGTCGGCAGGTGCATTGACTGTTGCAGCGGGCAGCCTGGGTTGGGGCGTGATGGCGAGCCCGGAATTCTGGCTGGCGATCGGGGGCGTGGGGTTGACAGGCCTGCTGAGCGTGGGTGTTGCATTCAGTTGCGCGCTGACGCTGGCATTGTGGGCGCGTGATGTTCCCGTTCGGAAACGGCGCCTGGTATTCCGGGCAGTGCTCCGCCGTTTGGCCAGTTCGCCTCATTCCTTCCTGGTGCCGGAAAAGAAAAGTGCAATGGTGACGGTGTTACCAATACAAGAGCAGGCACCCGAGCGCATAAAGAGATTTCGGTCCGGGCGGTAAAAAGCCGTTCGGGTAGCCAGCGTGGACGCTCCGGAAACCTTAATGTAGAATAAATGGCATTGGTGCGTAGGAGCAACACCTACATATTTATAACTAGAAGGCGATCCCGCCACATCGCACCAAGGCTTTTCCGTAAATGATGGAAGCTGGATTTAGTCCGGTGGGCACGACGCTTTTTGGCAATAAAAATGCGCCGTCCGGCAACGCTTGCGGTGCTCGTTTTTGAGGTCCCTCACTGCGTTTGAGGAGGGCTTGCGAATGATTTCCTGGTATCTCATCTATTCCAACTATCATGAAAAAAATACTTACGTTTCTCATGTTCGCAGGCCTTGCTCACTTCGCCGGTGCTGCGGAGATTACCGGCAATGCGGCGTCCGCAAATAACAAGATAGCCATGTGCACGGGCTGCCATGGGATTCCGGGGTACAAGGCGGCTTATCCAGAGGTTTACCAGGTGCCCTTGATCGGCGGACAGTCGGCCAAATATATCGAAAACGCATTGAACGCCTACAAAAAAGGCGAGCGCAAGAATCTGAGCATGCGTGGTATCGCGATGGGCCTGACGGATCAGGATATCGCCGATATTGCCGCTTATTACTCACAACAAAAATAAGGGAGCAGATAAATGAAGACGATTCTCGCATTCGCGTTTGCATTGCTTTCCTTGAATGCCTTCGCCGCCGGCGATATTGAAGCCGGCAAGGCCACTGCCGAAAAGTATGCTTGCTCTTCCTGCCACGGCAAGGACTTCAACACGCCGATTGATCCGAGCTACCCTAAGTTGGCAGGGCAGCATCAGGATTATCTGGTCATGGCATTAACGGGATATAAGCGCGGTGCCGACGGGGCCAACGGCCGTGGCAATGCCATCATGGGTGCCCAGGTCAAACCGCTGTCGCATCAGGACATGCAGAACATTGCTGCGTACTTCCACAGCCTGCCGGGTTCGCTGGTTTTGCGAAAATAATCCAGCTTCCGTCATGCAAAAAAGCCGCGGAATTTCGCGGCTTTTTTGTCTTCTGATTTTGGGATGTCCTGATTTTCAGCGTCGAGGTTTTAGCGTCGTTTTACGCATTCCACATAAGCTTTGGGATGTCCTGATTTTCAGCGTCGAGGTTTTAGCGTCGTTTTACGCATTCCACATAAGCAGCACCGTCCGGCGGCAGTCCGTTGCGCTGTGAATGCCAGATCATCTCCCCCAGACACTCCATCATTTGATGGTGGGCTTCATGTTCAGATCCCAGTCGGTGAGCCAGAGCCAGGAACGCGGCACGGATTCCCGGTGGCTGGTCGATTGAGATCTGCTCGGCGATCGACAAGTGCATCGACAGATGCAGGAATGGATTGCTTTGTCCGCGCTCAATCGAGTAATCGGCTGCCAACGCCGCCTCTACGTCAGCCAGCACATCCGCATACTCTTCATGCTGCGCAATCCAGTCGCGTGCGATGGCTTCCAGCGGCGTCAGGATTTCATTCGCGCGCAGCTTGCGATAGGTCTCGCAAAAAAAGCGGCGCACGTCTTCTTGGGACGGGTTGAACATCGGAGTAGTAAGGGCTTCGTAAAGGCGTCCATTGTACCGAACGGACAAAAAGGGATTCGATTAACATAAGCAGCATGTGCCAAAAGCACAAAAAATTTTCACCCATCCAGCAAAAGTGGAATCCATTATGTTGACCGAAAGTGCACTCAATACCCTGTTTTTCCAGGCACGCACGCAGCAAGGCTGGCGCGAGAAGGAGATTGCCGATGAGCAGTTGCAACAGATCTACGATCTGATGAAATGGGGCCCCACCTCTGCCAATTGCTCGCCGGCGCGGATCGTATTCGTCAAATCGCCGGAAGCCAAGGAAAAGCTTCTCGCCTGCATGGATTCCGGCAATATCGAAAAAACCAGGGCAGCGCCGGTCACGGCGATCATCGGTATGGATTTGGCGTTTTACGAGAAGCTGCCGCAACTTTTCCCGCACACCGATGCGCGCTCCTGGTTTGCCGGCAAGCAGGCGAAGATCGAGACAACGGCAATGCGCAATTCATCGTTGCAGGGCGGTTACTTCATCATGGCGGCACGCGCTGTCGGTCTGGATTGTGCGCCCATGTCCGGTTTCGATGAGGAGAAGATGAACCAGGCATTCTTTGGCGGCACCTCGGTCCGGGCTAATTTCGTGTGCAGTATTGGCTACGGCGACACCAGCAAGGTTCATGCACGTGGTCCGCGGCTGTCGTTCGACGAGGCCTGCAGGATTGTTTAAACGCCTTTTTCGGGCAAGGGCGTCTTGTCCCTGTATTCGCACAGATCGGCGATGATGCAGTTCCAGCACTGCGGCTTGCGCGCGATGCAGGTGTAGCGCCCGTGCAGGATAAGCCAGTGGTGCGCATCATGCCGAAACTCCTGTGGCACGAATTTCAGGAGCTTGCGTTCGACCTCATCGACGTCCTTGCCAGGAGCGATGCCGGTGCGGTTGGAAACGCGGAAGATATGCGTATCAACTGCAATCGTCGGTTCGCCAAACGCCGTATTCAGCACGACATTGGCGGTTTTGCGGCCTACGCCCGGTAGCGCCTGCAGCGCTTCGCGCGTGCGCGGCACTTCGCCGCCGTGCTGTTCAAGCAGAATGCGGCAGGTCTCGATTACGTTCTTTGCCTTGGTGCGATACAGGCCGATGGTGCGGATGTAGTCCTCCAGTCCTTCGGTGCCCAAGGCCTGGATTGCCGCCGGCGTGTTCGCTACCGGATAGAGCTTGCGCGTCGCTTTGTTGACAGAAACATCGGTGGCCTGTGCAGACAGGATCACGGCGATCAGTAGTTCGAATGGTGTCGTATATTCCAGTTCCGTGGTGGGATGCGGATTGGCCTGGCGGAATCGGCGAAAGATTTCCAGTCGCTTCTCGGCGTTCATTGCCGCTCCTTCGCCTGCTCTTCGGGATTGACATTGGCTACCGCTGCCTTAGCCGCCATCTGCTCCTTCTGGAGGCGCGCACGTTCCATCGCTGCCTGGATAATCGCCTTCTTGCGTGCCTGAGCCGCCTTTTCTTCCGGCGAAAGGTTTGATTCCGCTTCCACGGCTTTCAGTTTTGCCGCAGCCTTTGCGGCCAGTCGAGCGTCGTTTTCTTCCTTTTCGCGCTGCAGGCGCAAACTGCGGAAGTTGTGGCGCGCGCGTGCCGCATCTGCCTGCTGCTGCGACCATGCGTCCCAGCCTGTTTTTCCAGGAGTGACATCGACCATCGCGATGCAATCGACCGGGCAGGGCGCGACGCACAGGTCGCAACCGGTGCACAGTTCGGGAAGAACCGTATGCATCTGTTTGGCAGCACCGACGATCGCATCCACAGGGCAGGCCTGAATGCAGAGCGTGCAGCCGATGCACAGGGACTCATCGATGACCGCAACCGGTCGCGGCCGCTCCGCGCCATTGACAGGATTAAGCGGAATTACTGGCTTGCCGAGCAGGTTTGCGATTCGTGCGACCCCTTCGGCGCCACCGGGCGGGCACTGGTTATAACCCGCGCTGCCGTTCGCAACTGCTTCTGCATACGGGCGGCAGGCCGGATAGCCACACTTCGTGCATTGCGTCTGCGGCAGCAGGTCTTCGATATGGTCGGCCAGCGATTTCGGTTTGGTAGGGGACACGGCAGGTTTTACGATGCAAAAACAGGATTATCCGGTTAATCAGTCCATGCTTCAAATAATAAAAAAGCCGTTCGCCCGAAGGGGAACGGCTTTGCGATGCAGCTTGCTGATCGATCAGGAATGCGTCGTAATGAATTCGCCAATCTTCGGGCAAATGTTCTCGCGCCAGCGGCGACCGGAGAAAATACCGTAGTGGCCGCATTTGGGTGCGGTCAGATGCTGCTTCTTTGATTTCGGGATGCTCGAGCATAAATCCTGTGCGGCTTGGGTCTGGCCGGAACCGGAAATGTCGTCGAGCTCGCCTTCGATGGTAAACAAGGCTACCGTCTTGATGTCCTGCGGACGTACCGGCTTGCCTTCGACTTCCCACGTGCCCAATGGCAGGCGGAATTCCTGGAAGACGGTCTTGATGGTCTCCAGATAATATTCGGCCGGCATGTCGAGTACGGCGTTGTACTCATCGTAGAACTTGCGATGCTCCGCGGCCGACTCATTGTCGCCTTCACGCAGGTGCATATAGAAATCCCAGTGACTCTGCGCGTGGCGGCCCGGATTCATTGCGATGAAGCCCGCATGCTGCAGGAAGCCCGGGTAGACTTTTCGGCCAAAGCCAGGATAGTTCGGTGGCACGCTGTAAATGACGCGGTTTTCGAACCAGGAAAACGGCTTCTTGGTCGCCAGGTCGTTGACTTGGGTCGGTGATTTGCGCGGATCGATCGGGCCGCCCATCATCGTCATCGTCTTTGGCAGCTTTGGATCGCCTGCGGTTGCCATCAGCGAAATTGCCGCCAGCACCGGTACGGTCGGCTGGCAAACGGAAATCACATGCACGTCAGGTCCGAGGCGGCGAATGAAATCCTGGACGTAGTAAATATAGTCGTGCAGGTGGAATTCGCCTTCGGACATCGGCACCATGCGTGCGTCGGTCCAGTCGGTTATATAAACGTCATGGTTTGACAGCAGGGCGCGCACAGTGTCGCGCAGCAGCGTGGAGTGATGCCCGGACAGCGGTGCGACCAGCAGGACGGTCGGTTGTTTCTTCAGATGCGAGAACTGCTTGTCGCTCAGGTCTTTTTTGAAATGAATCAGGCGGCAGAACGGTTTCTGCATCTCGACTTCTTCGATCACGCCAACGGACTTGCCGCTGACGGGAACGGTTTTGATACCGAACTCGGGTTTCTCATAGTCTTTGCCGAGTCGGTACATCAATTCGTAACCAGCCGCGATACGTTGCGCGAATGGTGTATGTGCTAGCGGCGATACCGGATTCGTGAATAGCTTGGCAGAAGCCTCTGCCCATTGGATCAGCGGATTCAGGAAGGTGCGGTTCAACTCGTGAAATTGGTAAAGCATGATGGTCTCTTTCAAGTGGTACCGTGTTGCTAGATTCTGCAGATAAACTTTTATTGCTGCAATGCATCAAATGCAATTTTCGAAAATTTCCACAAAAAAAGATTTCAGTTGTGTTTTCTGTTTTTAACAGCTAGATGATCCTTAGTTGGGCTGCAACCGACACATTCCTATCTCCAAATTTCTCCTTGGAAAACCAGCATACTGCTAAATGTTTTCTCCGCTGACACATCATTGTTGACCAATAGCTGCTCGGGTTTCCATGCCTCTTTTTATTAAGGTTCTTACCCTAAAAGCGCACAAGCGGCTCTTGCTTTTTCTTGCTCCGATGTCTCATTTAAATCACATTTTGTGTGTTCTATGGGGAAATCAAGCATAAAACACGCCTGAGACTACCTAGTTTGGCAGCAGAGGAATTCCGAACTTGGAAATGGGAGGGAGGCTTCTTTCATATTGAATTACTTCTGCAAGGGGGGAGGCAGATTTGTAAAAAATACTCAATGAAAGAGAGATAAACGGACGCCCAAGTGCACAAAATGGGTTTACTTAGTTGATGCAGCGAGAAAGTGCGGTCCCTAGGTGGACAAGGGCGGGCAGCTTTTTACTATTTCTGCGTGCAAACATATTGTAGAGCGCGGGCGCTGAATTTCACCGCAGCAAATAGCGCCGGGCAAAGAAAAACGCCCCCAAGCTTGGTAAGGCTTTGGGGCGATTGATTTGGCTATACGTTCAAGGCTTGTGTGATGCGCTTGGCGCTTAATCGAAAACCGGGGTTTCTACACCCAAAATCTTGTGCAGCTTCGGCGAGGTAGTGGTGTATTGCATGTAAATCTTCTTCTCAGGGAAGATATAAGGTGCGGCACCAAATGCTGCCAGCGCGGCTTCGTGGAAGCCGGACAAAATCAGCTTCTTCTTGCCCGGATAGGTGTTGATGTCGCCGACAGCGAAGATGCCCGGGACATTGGTCTCGAACTTCTCGGTATCGACCTTCAGCTGTTTGCGTTCAATCTCAAGACCCCATTCGGCGATCGGTCCAAGCTTCGGCGACAGGCCAAAAAATACCAGCAGATCGTCCAGCGGCATGCGGCGGGTCACGCCATCGGCGCCGGTCACCTTGATTTCGGTGAGCTTGCCGTCCTGCGATTCAAAGCCGGTTACCTGGCCGACCACGAATTGCATCTCGTAGTTCTCGCACAATTCCTTCATTTTCGCGACCGAAGCAGGTGCGGCACGGAATTCTTCGCGGCGATGCAGCAGCACAATGGATTCCGCCTTGCCTACCAGGTCCAGCGCCCAGTCCAGCGCGGAATCGCCACCGCCGCAGATCACCAGGTTCTTGCCATGGAAACGTGACGGGTCCTTGACGCGGTAGAAAAGCTGTTTTTGTTCGAACTGCTCGATGCCATCGACCTTGATCGTACGCGGCTGGAACGAGCCGACGCCGGCAGCGATGAAAATGGTCTTGGTAATGAAACGGGTGCCGATGGAGGTTTCGACATTGAAGCGGCCGTCTTCGCGCTTCTCGACTACCGTCACTTCCTGGCCGAGATGGAACGTCGGCTCGAATGGCTCGATCTGCTTGAGCAGGTTATTGGTCAGCTCTATGCCGGTACATACCGGCACTGCCGGGATGTCGTAAATTGGCTTGTCCGGATACAGTTCCACGCACTGGCCGCCGACGGCAGCCAATGAATCGATCACATGCGCCTTAATTTCCAGCAGGCCCAATTCGAACACCTGAAACAGGCCGACCGGACCGGCCCCGACGATCACGGCATCGGTTTCGATGGGGTCTTTGGCTGCGGTGCTGGTGGTATTTGGAGTAGAGGTGTTTGTGCCGTTGCTGGTATCCATGCGACTGTCGAGTTCCTGTTTCATTTCAAGATTTCCATAAATGCCGCAGGTACTGTGTGACGGCCGGCCCTTCATGGCTACGGGTTTGGCTCCTCTTTTTTATTCTGAACTGCACCGCTGCATCGCACGTATGGCTTTGCAGCGGCAAGGAAAATTACTTCTCCAGTTGGGGCAGCTTGTCCTTGGCGTCTTTCCATTCGTCGGCGTCAGGCAGCGGATCCTTGGTCTTGGTGATCGACGGCCATTTGCGTGCGAGTTCCACGTTCAGCTTGATGAAGTGCTGCTGGTCCGCAGGCACATCCTCTTCGGCGTAGATCGCATTCACCGGGCATTCGGCCACGCATACCGCGCAGTCGATGCATTCATCGGGATCGATCGTAAGAAAATTCGGGCCTTCCCGAAAACAATCCACCGGGCACACATCCACGCAGTCTGTGTACTTGCAGCGGATGCAGGATTCGGTCACAACGTGGGTCATAACAGTCCTATCGTAAGTTTTTTGATACTGAGATGATTTTGAATCGGGTTGAAAGGGAGGGAAAAGCGATTGATATCTGATCCTGAGCAGCCAACCCGCTGCCAAGCCTTGTATTTTAGGGCAATTGACTGTTTCTAACAAACCCAACTTATATAGTTTATAAATAAGCAAATGCGGTTAGCGGCGGTGTGAAGCGTTGCTCAAGGTGGGTGCGTGCTGGCTTTTTGCGAGGCTTCGATATGCATATGCCTGGATTTTATTGTGGCAAAAACAACATTTTTCGCTTCCTCTGGGGATGGCGGCTCCCTTGCCCATTCGCCTTCATGTCGCAGATGCCGTAGCCATCCTGTGGCCGTCCAGATGAATTATTTATGTCAGCTGTTTGAAATTAAATCACGCGCAAATCGAGCCGGCTGGCTATGCAATTCGGATAGACTTTGGATCAAATTTGTATAGGGGTTTCATGGACACTTCCTTAGCGCGCCAGGCCATATTCAGTCGCATCCGTAGCGCCCAGAACCGGCCGGCACAACCAACAGAAGCCGAGCGCGATGCAGTTCGCCAGTATATCGACCTGCATTCCCGGGGCCCGTGCCCGGATATCGGCAGCGATCTGGTCACCCGCTTCAAGGAGCAGGCGCTGCGCATGGCTGATACTGTCGATGAAGTGGCATCGCTTGAAGGCGTAGCTGCCGCCGTTGCTGCGTATCTTGACAAGATAGGCGTTGCGAGAAGGGCGATCGCATGGAAAACCCTGAGCGATGTCGCCTGGGCCGATGCCGGCGTGCAGGTGGAATTTCGTCCGCCGCGCAATGAAGATATGGTGGGCATTACAGGGGCATTTTGCGCAGTGGCTGAAACCGGCAGCCTGATGCTGTTGTCCGGTTCGCAAACCTATCCATCGGCTAGCCTGCTGCCAGAAACGCACATTGCCATCTTGCCCGCTTCGCGCATTGTGGGAGCGATGGAAGATGCTTTTGCGTTGGCTCGCGCGGAACATGGCGAACTGCCGCGTGCCGTTAACATCATTTCCGGGCCTTCGCGTACCGGCGATATTGAGCAAACAATCGTGCTGGGTGCGCACGGGCCTTACCGTGTCCATGTGATTCTGGTGATGGATACCTGACTTATCGATGACTTCTGCCCTTTTCGGGAGGGCTGCATTGTTTTGCATGTAACCGGGATTGCCCGGGAAAGGCCATGATCCAAGATAAAATGGCCGCCACTAAAAAACACGGAGACAGCAATTGCGCGCAAAAATTCTCATCAGCCTGGGAGGGCTGGTGCCTGCGTTATGTCATGCGGCTGAACTCGATGGAAGCATCCTGGCAGCGTGGTGGGGCGTTCCATTCGCCGGTTTGCTGTTGTCGATTGCGCTTTTACCGCTTCTCGCACCGCTCTTCTGGCATCACCATTTCGGCAAGGTCGCTCTGGCATGGGCACTTGCGTTTCTGTTGCCATGCGCCGTGTATTTTGGCGTGGGAGCCGCCGCCGGTGGCGCGCTGCATGCATTCGCCGCCGAGTACATCCCCTTCATCATCCTGATTACCGCTTTGTTCGTGGTGGCTGGCGGCATTTGCGTGCGCGGCAACCTGCATGGAACACCGGCATTGAATACCGGCCTGCTGGCGCTCGGCACTCTGCTGGCCAGCATCATGGGGACAACCGGCGCGTCGATGCTGATGATTCGCCCGTTGATTCGCGCCAACGACAACCGCAAGCACGCAGTCCATATTGTGGTGTTCTTCATCTTCCTGGTGGCGAACGCAGGCGGTTCGCTGACGCCCTTGGGCGATCCGCCGCTGTTCCTTGGATTCCTGAAAGGTGTCGATTTCTTCTGGACGATCAAGAACATTTTCCCTGAAACGCTTTTCCTGTGTACGGCGCTGCTCCTCATTTTTTATTTCCTGGATCGGCATTATTACCGGAACAGGGAGGAAGAATTTCAGCCGAATCTGGATCCAACGCCAGACTCCGCGATCCGCTTCGAAGGGACGGCTAATTTCTTTCTACTGCTGGCAATCATCGGCCTTGTATTGATGAGCGGCTTTTGGAAGCCCGCGGTGGTGCTGACGGTATTTGGCACCGATATCGAGCTGCAAAACATGGTGCGCGATTTGCTGCTGATCGGCGTGATTTTCGTGTCGCTGTCCATTACGCCAAGGCAGGCTCGCGAAGGCAATGAATTCTCCTGGGGACCGATTCAGGAAGTCGCTAAGCTGTTCGCCGGTATCTTCATCACCATCATTCCGGTGATCGCGATGTTGCGCGCGGGTGAATCTGGCGCATTTGCGCCGATTATCCGTGCGGTGACGAATGATAGCGGCCAGCCAATTAATGCCATGTACTTCTGGGCATCCGGCATTTTGTCTTCCTTCCTTGATAATGCGCCCACCTACCTCGTGTTCTTCAATACGGCCGGGGGCGATCCTGCCGCACTGATGACCAGTCTGGCAGGCACCCTTGCCGCAATCTCTTGCGGTGCGGTTTTCATGGGAGCGAACAGCTATATCGGCAACGCGCCCAACCTCATGGTAAAAGCCATCGCCGAGGAGCGCGGCATCAAGATGCCATCTTTTTTTGGCTATATGATCTGGTCATGCGCGGTACTCGTGCCGCTGTTTGTTGTGATGACGTTCATCTTTTTTCGGTGAGATGCGATGACCAGACCCCGGGTTCTTGTGACGCGTGCTGTGTTTCCGGACGTTATCGAGCGCCTTGAACAGCATTTCGAGGTCGAGGCAAATCAGGAAGACCGGATATTTTCCGCAGACGAACTGGCGCAGAAACTGCAGGACAAGGACGGCGTATTCACCACGCCGAGCGAGCGCATCTCCGCCCAAACAATCGCTGCATGCCCGACGCTCAGGGCGATTTGCAACATGGCGGTCGGCTTTAACAATATCGATCTCGATGCGGCCACGGCCGCCGGCATCAGGGTGACCAATACGCCCGAAGTGCTGAACGAAACCACCGCCGATTTTGCGTGGGCGTTGCTGCTGGCGACGGCGCGCCGGGTGACCGAATCGGAGCACTGGCTGCGTGCGGGAAAATGGGATAAGTGGCGTTACGATACTTTTCTCGGTGCGGACGTGCATGGCTCGGCCCTCGGCATCATCGGCATGGGCCGTATCGGCCAGGCGATCGCACGCCGCTCGACCGGATTCAACATGCGGGTGATCTACCATAACCGCTCGCGCTTGCCCGAAGAGCGGGAAGCCAGTGCCAATCATGCGCAGTATGTGGGAAAGGAAGAGCTGCTGCGCAGCGCAGACCATATTATTTTGACTTTGCCTTATTCAGCGCAGTCGCACCATACGATCGGCGCGGCGGAGCTGGCGATCATGAAACCGACTGCCACGCTGGTGAATATTGCGCGCGGCAGCATCGTGGATGATGCGGCATTAATCACCGCCTTGCGCGCCGGTCGCATTGCGGCGGCAGGGCTGGATGTATTCGAGAATGAACCGGCATTCGACCCGGCTTTCCTGACTTTGTCGAATGTGGTGTTGACGCCGCATATCGCCAGCGCTTCCGAGCCGACCCGCCGTGCAATGGCCAACTGCGCGGCGGATAATTTGATTACAGCATTGATGGGTGGAACCCCTTCGAATATCCTTAACCCTGAAGTTTGTCTCAAGAGATAAGGATATGGCACACATCAGCATTACCCAGGCCCACAAGCTCACGCACAGGAAAGCAAAGGCAGCAGCGCAGAAAGTGGCCGATCAAATGGCCGAGGAGTACGACATAGTGTCTGAATGGGTGGAGGATGCCCTGGTGTTCAAGCGCAGCGGCGTATCCGGAAAGCTGACCCTCTCGGAGCAGCACGCGCGTCTGGATATCAAGTTAGGGCTTCTGCTGGCAGCATTCGCTCCGACCATCGAAGCAAAGGTGACGGCAAAAATGAAGAAGGTATTTGGCGGCAAGGCTTGAACTGATCGGAGCCTCACCGCCTATCTGCCGGTGCCGGGGGTAATGTGATGTCCGGCAGGGCAGTAAAGGGCGCAATCTTATTGCGCTGTTTGTTTCGCGAACGGACGGGGGGCCTTAGCCCTTTAATTCCGTAATCAGGTCAACATACTGCTGCATTGCGGCTTCTTTTGACGTGCCCTTGAGCGCGTCCCATGCATCGTACTTCGCGCGACCAACCATGTCCGTAAAGCCGGGACGGCTGCCTTCGACATCGCCTGCGCTCGCCTGCTTGTAGAGGGCATAGATCTTCAGCAGGGTCATATTGTCCGGACGTTCCGGCAGGTTCTTGGAATCGGCTAACGCCTGATCGAATTGGGCTTGCAGGCTCATTGTTTTCTCCTGATAGATAAAAAGTGAATACGTCGGGATAGTGTCGAAATGTTGCGCTATTTTAAGACGCAGAGAGCCAATCAAAATAACATAGAAGAAAATACCCATAAAAGAAAAGCTCTAGAGGGAGTACTCAATGTTGTCCCCAGTTGTTCCGGCATCGCGCCGGGAAAAAATGTCCACGGTCGATACTGCCTGGTTGCGCATGGATTCGGATTGCAACCTGATGATGATTGTGGCCGTGCTGATGTTCGATAAGCCGATGGAAATGGCGCGCTTCAAGCGTGTCATTCGAACCCGCCTTTTGACGTACCAGCGTTTTCGCAGCCGTGTAGTGCATGAAATGACCGGCGGCGCATGGTGGCAGGAACAGGAGGTGGATCTCGACGATCACATCATTCCTGTTCGGCTAAATTCTTCCTCTGCGAGCAGCAAGCTGGCGCTGGAGCAATTGGTCGGTACGCTCTCCGCAACGCCACTCGATTTTTCCAAGCCCTTGTGGCAGATGCATTTGGTCGATAACTGTGTCGGCGAGGATGGCCGGGTCCGGCAAGGGCTGATTGTTCGGATTCATCACTGCATTGCCGATGGCATGGCACTGGTCGGTGTGCTGCTGTCAATGTTCGACAAAATGCCGGACATTCCGGAAGGAGAGGCGTCCGAAGAGCCTGTCACCCTGGACGAGGATAACCCGTGGTTGGAACTAATACAGCCAGTTACGAAGGCGACGATTACTGCAATCAATCTGTCGACCAGTCTTTGGACCAAATCCATGTGGATGGCGGCTGATTCCCGCAAATTGCCTGCGCGGCTGTCACGGATGGGCGACATGGCAGGCAGGGCGACATTGGATGCGATCAAATTGTTGGCGATGCCGGATGACTCGCGCACGCGATTGAAGGGCAAGCCGAAGGGGGCCAAGCATGTCGCATGGAGCGAGCCGCTGCCGCTGGACGAAATCAAGGCGATTGGAAAGGCGCTCGGCGGCTCCGTCAATGATGTGCTGATGACTTGCGTTGCAGGGGCGATTGGCGCGTACTTGCGCGAGAAAGGCGATATTGTTCCGGTCAACAGCGACTTGCGGGCAATGGTGCCGGTCAATCTGCGCAAGGCAGGTGATGAGCACAGGCTGGGCAATGCGTTCGGGCTGGTGCCCCTGGTGCTGCCCATCGGTATTGAGGATCCCCTGGCGCGGCTGAAAGAGGTCCGGCGCCGCATGGATGAATTGAAAGGCGGATATCAGGCACTGTTGGCGATGGCTGTAGTCGGCGTGTTGGGCACAACGCCGAAGCCGATACAAAACGAGGTGCAGAATTACTTTACGAGAAAAGCGACGGCGGTGATGAGCAATGTGCCGGGGCCGTCAGCGCCGCTGTATCTGGCTGGAAGCAAGCTTGACCAGATCATGTTCTGGGTGCCGCAGTCCGGCGATATCGGCGTCGGGGTATCGATTCTCAGCTATAACGGCGGCGTGCAGTTCGGACTGGTCAGCGACGATGCAATTGCTTCTGATCCGCACGACATCATCCGCCGCTTTGCCCCGGAATTTGAGAAACTGGTGATGCTGGCGCTGATGACCGACTGGTAATCGGATCAGTGGGCTTCCTCATCGTCGCCATCTCCGATGATCGCGCTGCCTACGCTGACTGCGCCTTTTGCAACGGTTGTTGCAGCCCCGACTGCGAGAGAACCGGCAGCCACGCCAACGCCTATCGCAGTGGTTGTCACGGATACCGCGACACAACCGCTCGCAGATAACAAGACGATCAGGCAGGCGCTGCCTGCAAGGAGTTTTTTGATATACATAAGACCTGAAGTCGGTTGCCGATCGTTGTTTAATCGGCTGCCGGATAATGGTTACTTTTCCGCCTGCTTTAATGACCGGGCAATTGGAATGGCCCGGTCTTGGCATTCAGACGATACGGTGGCGTGTCCTGTTACCGGCTTCAGGCTTGCTCTTTAGAAAGAGCAGTTAGACGCCTAAAAGTTCCACTTCGAAAATCAATGTTGCATTTGGCGGAATAACGCCGCCTGCACCGCGCGCGCCGTAACCGAGCGATGAGGGGATGATCAGTTTTCGTACTCCGCCGACCTTCATGCCCTGCACGCCTTCATCCCAGCCCTTGATCACGTGACCAGCGCCCAGCGGAAAATCGAACGGGTCGTTGCGATCCTTGCTTGAATCGAACTTGTTGCCGGCGCTGCCGTCGGCATTTTGCAGCCAGCCGGTGTAATGCACGGTGACATGTTGGCCGGCTTTCGCTTCATCGCCGGAGCCGATGGTAATGTCTTCATATTGCAGGCCGGAGGCCGTCATGATCGCGGACATGTTTTTCCTTTATTGTCGAGTGATTAATGGGGGCGATTGTAGCAGCAGAGGCAGAGGGTTTTGATGCCTTGGCGCGAATTCCTTTATCCTCAATGCGCATTGAAGCGGTTGAATGTAGGTGCTATTGTCTGGCGCTAATTGATTGTGCAAGCAAGGAAAAATTAATGGGCAAATATATAACCAGGGGTGCTGCGTAATGCGGCCGGTGCTGATCGCCTTCGGGCGTGCGGTCTTGTCGCAGTTGCATTTCAGGATGCTGCTGCTGACCGTGCTTCCCTTCATCTTGTCGGTGATCCTGTGGGGCATTCTGCTGTGGTTTGGCCTGCAACCGATGATCGATTGGCTGCATGCCTGGTTCGCCGGAAATGGGGGCTTCGCTGTCGCTTCCGATGCCCTGGAGTGGTTTGGGCTTGGCGCGATCAAGACTGTGCTGGTGCCGCTGATCGCAATGTGGGTGCTGCTGCCATTGATGATCCTGACGGCGCTGGTATTTGTCGGAGCGGTAGCAATGCCGATTATCGTGAGACATGTAGGGCAGGGAAATTATCCGGATCTGGAAAAACGCAGGGGTGGCAGCCTTGCGGGCAGCCTGTGGGTAGCGACTTACTCGTTTATCGTATTTGCAGTGCTATGGCTGGTGACGCTGCCGCTATCCTTTTTTCCGCCGCTCACTTTCGTGGTGCAGCCGCTGCTCTGGGGCTGGCTCACTTATCGGGTAATGGCGTATGACGCGCTGGCCGAACATGCGAGCGTGCAGGAATATAAGGAGATCATGCGTATTCATCGCTGGCCTTTGCTTGTGATCGGAGCGATTGCCGGCGCCATGGGCGCGGCACCGACCTTGCTGTGGCTGGGTGGGGCGCTATCGGTTATTTTCTTTCCAGTTCTGGCGGCGGGGGCCATCTGGCTGTATGTATTGGTTTTCATATTCTCCGGCTTGTGGTTTCAACACTACTGCATGGAAGCACTGGCCACGTACCGCGCAGGCAGCCTGTCAACGCTGCCGATAAAAAATATCAATTAATGCCGCCAGAGGAAAGCAAGGGCGTCAGGCATAATCTTCTTTTACGCATTCAATTCATGCCATGGCAATCGGACTCATAATCATCGGTGACGAAATCATGTCCGGCAAACGCAGCGACAAGCACTTTCCGAAAGTGGTTGAGCTTCTGACCGCACGAGGGCTGCAACTGGGTTGGGCCGAATATGTCGGTGACGACCGCGCGCTCATTACCGGCGTGCTGCGGCGCACGTTTTCCGGGGACGATATTGTTTTCTCGTGCGGTGGCATCGGTGCTACGCCGGATGATCATACGCGCCAGTGCGCGGCTGCCGCCCTCGGCGTGCCGCTTGTACTGCATCCCGATGCGAAGGCGAAGATCGAGGAGCGGATTGCGGATGTGGCGCGCGAGGAGGGCAAGCAGCCGGAATACAATGCGGCCGATAATCTGCATCGTTTGAAAATGGGCGAGTTCCCGCAGGGCGCGGAAATCATTCCAAATCCGTTTAACAAGATTCCGGGATTTTCGGTGCGCCACGGCGAACACGGCGCGCATTATTTCGTGCCGGGCTTCCCGGTGATGGCATGGCCGATGATTGAATGGGTGCTCGACACCTATTATTCGCATCTGTTCCGGCAGGTCCCGCGGCTGGAAAAGGCCGTGCTGGTATTTGGCCTCATGGAAGCGACACTGACGCCGCTGATGGAATCAATCGAAGCCGAATTTCCGCTGGTGAGGGTGTTCAGTTTGCCAAGCGTGGGCGATGCAACCACCCCGAGGCATATTGAACTGGGCGTCAAGGGCGAACCGGCCCAGGTAGCAAGCGCCTTCGAAAAAATACTGAGCGCACTGGAGCAGTTCAAGGCCAAATACCAGCATATTTGACCTGCGTTACTGCTCGGTCGGGAAAGTCACCACATGGTCGGCGCAGAGCCGGATGCCGATTTTTTCACCGATCGCGTGATCATGGTGTGACGGCACCAGTGCAAGCAGCTTTTGTCCGCTCGGCAGCTTCAGGGTATACAGAAACTCCGCGCCCCGAAACGCCTTGCGTACCACCTCTGCCTGGAGCGCACTGGAGTCGTCATGAATGACATCATCGGCGCGCAGCAGTACGTCGACTTCATGGACGTCCTTCTGGTCCGTTGTGCAGACGTCTACGCCTTGCCATAAGGGGAGAGAGCCGAGCTCGATCTTCACCTGCTGGGCAGGCAGGTCGATCATTCCGGGTGCAAATACGCCCTGACCAATGAAGTCGGCAACGAAGCGGTTGCCCGGTCGGTGATACAGATTATAGGCACTGTCCCACTGTACGATTTCGCCATTGTTCATCACGCCGATCTGATCGGCAATCGCAAACGCTTCATGCTGGTCATGCGTTACCAGCACGGCTGTCGTGCCCAGTTCCTTGAGAATGTCGCGCACTTCAAGCGCCAGTCGTTCGCGCAGATCGACGTCGAGATTGGAAAACGGTTCGTCCAGCAGCAACAGATCGGGACGCGGCGCTAATGCCCGGGCCAGTGCGACTCGCTGCTGCTGGCCACCCGATAGTTCGTGCGGATACTGCCGGGCGTGCGAAGTCAGTCCCACCAGAGTGAGCAACTTGTCGATGCGCGCCTTGCGCTCTTCCATGGTCAGCTTGCGCAGGCCGAATCCGATGTTGTCCCATACTGATAAATGCGGGAAGAGTGCGTAATCCTGAAATACCACCCCGACCTGGCGCGTCTCTGGCGGCGCGGTAAAGGCTGGCCGGCTTAATTCCCTGCCGCCCAGCGCGATACGCCCGCCCTGCAAGGATTCGAAGCCGGCAATGGCACGTAATACCGTGGTTTTGCCGCATCCGGATGGTCCGAGCAGGCAGCCGATTTCGCCGCGCGCCAGCGTAAACGACAAGCCGTGCACAATTTCCTGGATTACGCGGCCAACCGGATAACCGACACGAATGGATTCCACCGCGAGATGGCCATGAAGAGGAAGGGGAGCAGTCATAAGGCGAATAATTGCAGGAGCGTAATCCGATATTGATTATAATTCTCATTTAAAGAAACCGTACACGGAATAGCGGGATTTCATGCATCAATCTGTTCCTCGCCTGCGCCGCCTGTATCTTGGTGGCGCTCATCCCTTGCTGCTCGCTTCACTGTTAGTCGCTGTTCTGGTCGGCATTCCTATTGTCGGCGTGCTATCGAATCTCGTGACCGGGGGCGAAGCGGGCGGCGACACTGGCGCGATCTTTGCCCATCTATGGTCGACCGTTTTGCCTGAATATGTGCTCAACAGCATATATATATCCTTCATCGTTGCTGCACTTGCCGGCATTGGTGGTGTCGGCTGCGCCTGGCTGGTGGCGGTTTTTCAGTTTCCGGGTAAGCGGTTATTTGAATGGGCACTGGTGTTGCCGCTGGCGATGCCGACGTATGTTGTTGCTTACGCCTATACTGATTTCCTGCAATTTTCCGGGCCGGTGCAGACAGCGCTGCGTGAAGCATTTGGCTGGCAA
The DNA here is from genome assembly GCA_035254105.1 of Noviherbaspirillum sp. Lineage (GTDB taxonomy): Bacteria > Pseudomonadota > Gammaproteobacteria > Burkholderiales > Burkholderiaceae_D > Noviherbaspirillum. The sequence goes on from DATFAZ010000054.1 coordinate 28,937, forward strand.
GCGCACGACTACTGGTTTCCACCGATTCGCTCGGTGGGTGGCGCCGGCGTGTTGTTTGCAATGGTGCTTTATCCCTATGTTTATCTTCTGGCGCGCAATGCTTTTCTTGAGCGCAGTCCGCGCATGTGGGATGCGGCCCGCACGCTGGGAGTCGGGCCGTGGGGTACTTTTTTCAAGGTAAGCCTGCCTCTGGCGCGCCCCGCCGCAGTGGCAGGGATCGCTCTGGCATTGATGGAGACGCTTGCAGATTATGGCGCGGTGGCGTACTTCGGCGTGCCGACTTTAACTACCGGTATTTATAAATCCTGGTACACCTTTTCCGACCGTACCGCGGCTGCGCAGATTGCAGCGGTGCTGCTGATTGCAGTCACGCTGCTGATGGTGCTGGAGCAAAAAAGCCGCGGGCGGGCGCGGTACTACGCAGTGGGTGGTCGCACCAAGATGCAACTGCCAGTATCACTGCGCGGCTGGCACGCCTGGGGTGCATCTTTTTTCTGCGCGGTGCCGGTCCTGCTTGGTTTTGCGATTCCCGTGGCGATATTGCTGCGCCTGATCGCTCGTGAAGATACGATGGCCTTGGGTGCTCGCTACTTCGGCTGGCTCGCGAACAGCGTTCTGCTGGCGAGTATCACTGCGCTGATTGCCGTTGTGATTTGCGTGCTTCTTGCCTATGCCGCGCGCGTAACCCGGAGCCGTGTACAAGCAGCCTGCAACCGCATTGTCAGCATGGGATATGCGATACCAGGAGCTGTGATCGCGGTGGGTATCCTGATTCCTATGTCGCAAATGGATGCTTGGGGCGCGGACCATGGCGTGCGCTTTGTCCTCACGGGTAGCGTCCTGGCCCTGATATATGCTTATCTGGTACGTTTTCTGGCGGTCGCATACCAGAGTGTGCAGTCGGGACTGGTGAAAATCACACCGAGCATGGATGCCAGCGCCCGAGTGCTCGGGCTTGGCTTGGTGGCGATGCTGTTGCGCGTACATGCACCGCTGCTGTGGCGCAGCGTATTGACCGCCGGCTTGCTGGTCTTCGTCGATGTAATCAAGGAATTGCCCGCGACATTGACAGTGCGTCCGTTCAATTTCGATACGCTTGCAGTGATTACGCACCAGCTGGCTGCGGACGAACGTTTGGGGGAAGCAGCCTTGCCCGCAATTACAATCGTGATGATTGCCTTTATTCCCGTTCTTGTGCTGGCGCGTGCCATTGCAAAGGGAAGCAAATAAAAAATGCCCCGGCAAGGCGGGGCATTGGTGCTACTGCTCTTGACGCTTCGGCGTACCTCCTTGCGAATTCAGGAGCTACGCCGAGTTTTATATTACTTCTTCGCGGTGCGTGCTGTAGTTGCTTTTGCAGCCTGTTGTCCGAATTGGCTGGCAGCCGTGTTCAGATTCGTTTCGATAGCTTCGACTGCCTGCTTGGTGGTTTTGGTGAATTGTTCGTAACCTGCGCTGGCATTGCCGATTGCCGACTTGAGCAGGGCAACGGTCTGTTCAGAGCCTGCCGGTGCGTTCTTCGACACTTCCTCTACGAGTTCCAGTACTTTGCGGCTGCTTTCAGCGATTTGTGTTTCAGCAGCTTTGCTGAATTCAGCTTGCATTGCGGATGCGATGGTGGCCAGGTGACGACCATAAGCCAGAGCTTTTTCTGCGTTCGGCTGGGTTTGAGCAGCAGCCAGCGACATCCATTCCTGTGCATCCTTTACCGCGAGGAATTGTTTTGCTGCCGCGTTCGATTCTTCCAACGAGGCCTTGGCCACGTTCAGATTCAGGTCGATCACTTTTTCGACACTTTCGAAGGCCTTGTTGGTGAGGGCGTTGAACAGTGCCATCTGGGCTTCGAAATTTGCTTTGGACGTGGAAGAAATTTGTTCGGGAATCGTAAACATGTTCGTCTCCTGTAGCGGAATGATGGGTTAAGGACTTCCGGGAAAGAACGCACTGATTTGTGCGTTGCAACAAAGGGCATTTTAAAGATTAATTAAATGCTGTCAATAATTTTTGTTGCGAAGCACCAAAAAACTATATGTAAATCAAGATGTTGCATGGTGGCAATGATGTCGTGCTGCGTGCCCCGATAGCCAAATGACCGGCATGCTAAACTCGGTGCTCTACTTTACGTATACGTCAATCCTTGAAAGCCTTTTACAGCGATCATTTCGTGTTGCCGTTACCGGAAGGCCATCGCTTCCCGATGCAGAAATACCGCATGGTGCGCGACTGCGTCTCCAGCGTCATTTCCGGGATTGAATTCTACGAAGCCCCATTCACGACCGATGGCGTGCTCGCGCTGGCGCACCATCCTGAATACATACAGCAAGTGTCTACCGGATCATTGTCTGATGCGCAACAGAAGGCAATCGGATTTCCATGGTCGCCGCAAATGGTGGAACGTTCGCGCCGTTCTGCCGGCGCCACAATTGCTGCCTGCCGCGTTGCACTGGAAGAGGGTATAGCAGTCAATCTTGCTGGTGGCACGCATCACGCCCACGCGGATCGAGGCGAGGGCTTTTGTGTATTCAACGATGCAGCGATTGCCGCACGGCTGATGCAGGCAGAGCGGCGGGTGAAGCGTGTTGCAGTCGTGGATCTCGATGTCCATCAGGGCAACGGGACTGCTTCCATTCTGGCGCACGACGATTCGGTCTTTACTTTGTCGCTGCATGCGGAAAACAACTATCCGTTTACGAAAGAAATCAGCGATCTGGATGTGGCGCTTGTGGATGGGACGGGTGATGATACTTACCTGGATGCCTTGGAGGGCGCGCTTGCAGAGTTGTTCAGCTGTTTTTCTGCCGAGCTGATCATTTATCTGGCTGGTGCGGATCCGCATGAAGGCGATCGCCTGGGACGGCTGAAGCTGACGAAGAAGGGGCTTGCGGCGCGCGATCGCATGGTGCTCGATCATGCACGGGCGCGGGGGATTCCGGTTGCGCTCGCAATGGCCGGCGGTTACGGCAAGAATATACAAGACACCGTTGATGTGCATGTGCAGACTATTGCCATCGCTTCCGAATACGCGCGTCGCGCACCAACCGTTTCCATCGCATGAAATCAGCCGCAACGCAGTCAGGCATCCATTCATCAGCAGTGGAAAAACCGCAAAGCCCGTGGATATCCGCCATGCCATTCGTGTTCGTGCTCATCTGGAGCACGGGCTTCATCGTCGCGAAATTCGGACTGCCTTACGCACCTCCGCTGACCTTCCTGCTGCTGCGTTTTTCCGGCGTGTTGCTGGCGCTGCTGCCGCTGGTGCTGCTGATGCGGGCGCCCTGGCCGCTCGGGCGCATCCGGCATATCGCTCTGGCAGGCATACTGGTGCAAGCCGGTTACCTCGGCGGCGTGTGGTGTGCGATCAAGCTGGGCATGCCGGCCGGGTTGTCGGCACTGATCGTCGGCATGCAACCGATCCTGACTGCTTTCGCCGCGCCACTGATAGGCGAATCGGTGCGTGGACGCCAGTGGATCGGCCTGATTTTCGGTATCTGCGGTGTTGGCCTGGTGGTAGCGAACAAGATTTCCCTGATCGGTTTGTCGTGGGAGAGCATTGCGCTGTGCGTGATGGCCCTGCTGTCAATTACGTCTGGCACGCTGTACCAGAAGCGTTATTGCCCGGCGTTTGACCTGCGCACTGGCATCATTATCCAGTTCGCCGCATCTTTCGTGGTGACGCTGCCGTTCGCAATCGCATTCGAAAACCTCACACCTGCACTGCAAACCGTTCAGTGGACGCCGAATTTCATCGGCGCGCTGTTGTGGTCGGTGCTGGCCCTGTCGATCGGCGCGATCTTCCTGTTGTTTGCACTGATCCGCAAGAGCGCCGCGACGCAGGTGACCAGCCTGATGTACCTGACCCCGCCAACTACAGCGGTAATGGCGTGGATCATGTTTGGGGAGGCGTTCAGCATTGTCGGCATGGCCGGCATGGTGCTGGCCGTCATTGGAGTGGCTCTTGTTGTGAGAAAGTGATTCATGCGGGCACAAGCGAATAAACGAAGCGACTACAAGCACTTCCATGCGATTACCACGCGCTGGATGGACAATGACGCCTACGGGCATGTGAACAACGTGGTCTATTACAGCTGGTTCGATACGGTTGTGAACCAGTTCCTGATTGCCAATGCGGCGCTCGATATCGAGCACAGCCCGGTGATCGGTCTGGTGATTGAAACCCAATGCAATTACTTTGCATCGGTGACGTTCCCTGAGCGTGTAACTGCGGGACTGCGGGTAACGAAGCTGGGTAATTCCAGCGTGCGTTACGAAGTCGGCATCTTCCGCGAGGATGAGGAAACCGCAGCGGCGCAAGGCCATTTCGTCCATGTATATGTGGATCGCGAGTCGCGCCGGCCCGCCGCCATTCCCGAAAAAATGCGCTTACTTTTGCAAACCATCGAAGTCAAACTGCCATGATCAATACACCCGAACAGAAAATCGTCGATGAGGCGATTACATCGCGCCGCTCGATCCGCGCCTACCTGTCAAAGCCTGTCGCACGCGAAGACATCGAAGCCATTCTCGAGGTCGCCTCGCGCGCGCCATCCGGCACCAACACGCAACCTTGGAAAGTCTATGTGCTAACCGGTGCGACCAAGGACCGATTGTCCGCCGAAGTACTGCGCGCGCATGACGATCCCGCCCTCGGCAAGCTGCATACGGAGGAATACCACTATTACCCAGTCGAATGGGTATCGCCCTACATTGACCGGCGGCGCAAGGTCGGCTGGGACCTGTATTCCCTGCTCGGACTCAAGCGCGACAACAAGGCCGGCATGCACGCGCAGCACGGTCGCAATTACCGCTTCTTCGATGCGCCGATCGGCATCATCTTCACGATCGATCGCATCATGAAACAGGGCTCCTGGCTCGACTACGGCATGTTCCTGCAGAACATCATGGTCGCAGCACGCGCTCGCGGGCTGGACACCTGCCCACAGGCAGCATTCACTCAGTACCACAAGATCATCGGCGAGGTGTTGCAATTGCCGGAAAACGAGATGGTGGTGTGCGGCATGTCGCTGGGCTATGCCGATCCAGACAGGATTGAAAACACGCTGGTGACCGAACGCGAACCGATCTCGACGTTTACGAAGTTTATCGACTGAACTACAAGTCCGGGTTAGGTCAAATCTTCAGCCCGGTACGCCGCAGCGTGCCGGGCTTTTTCTTTTTCAAGGATTGAATCATGACTACACATCGTATCGCCGTCATTCCCGGCGATGGCATTGGTACGGAAGTCGTGCCAGAAGGCTTGCGTGTGCTTGATGCGGCTGCGCGCAAGTTCGGCATCGGCCTCCAATGGGATCATTTTGATTTTGCTTCTTGCGACTACTATGCGAAGCACGGCCAGATGATGCCGGACGACTGGAAAGACCGGATCGGCGGTCATGATGCGATCTTCTTCGGCGCGGTCGGCTGGCCGGATAGGGTGCCTGACCATATCTCGCTGTGGGGCTCGCTGCTCAAGTTCCGGCGCGAATTCGACCAGTATGTGAACCTGCGGCCGTGCCGGCTGATGCCTGGCGTGCCGTCGCCGCTGGCCAACCGCAAGCCGGGCGATATCGATTTTTATGTGGTGCGCGAAAACACCGAGGGCGAATACTCTTCAGTTGGCGGCAAGATGTATGAAGGCACCGACCGGGAGATCGTGTTCCAGGAAAGCGTGTTCTCGCGCAAGGGCGTTGATCGCATCCTGAAGTTTGCCTTCGAGCTGGCGCAGCGCCGGCCGAAAAAGCATCTGACTTCGGCCACCAAGTCCAACGGCATATCGATCACGATGCCTTACTGGGACGAGCGCGTCGAGAACATGGCGCAGGCTTATCCCGATGTGCGATGGGACAAGTACCACATCGACATCCTGACCGCGCATTTCGTGCGCAATCCGGACCGCTTTGATGTGGTGGTGGCCTCCAACCTGTTCGGCGACATCCTGTCGGACCTCGGTCCGGCCTGTACCGGCACGATTGCCATCGCACCGTCGGCCAATATCAATCCGGAGCGCTTGTACCCATCGCTATTCGAGCCGGTGCATGGCTCCGCGCCAGATATCGCGGGCAAGGGCATTGCCAATCCGATCGGCCAGATCTGGTGCGGAGCGATGATGCTGGAGCATCTCGGCTATGCAGAAGCAGGCGCATCGATTTTGCAGGCCATCGAGAAAGTGCTGGAATCCGGGCCGAAAAATGCCCCTCTTACCGCCGATATGGGAGGAAAGGCGGGTACTGCTGACTTGGGACGCGCTATCGCAGAAATCCTCTGAGATTCATTCTGCTTGGCACTTTTTCTACTTTTACGGAAGGAAAGAGCTTTGCGAGACGTCAATTATTGGTAAGAAAGTCGTTTAATTCCCGGTGCTAAGTACTTAATTTGCTTGCTGAATTTCATTATTTTGCTAAACTGCAAGATATAACGCAGCTGCAAGAAATTAGGGAGGGTGCCGATGTTAAAGTCCGCGCGGGGAATTGTCATTTCATTAGTGGTTTTAGCCATCGGGGCTTCCGTGGCGCAGGTGCAGGCGGCCACGACGGCTAAAGCCTCTGCCAAAAAACAAGCTCTTAACAAATCGGCCACAAAGCGCAAGGCTGGCAGTGGCAAGGGTGTTGCTAAAAAAGCCTCCGTTGCCAGTAGCGGAAAATTGACGAAGACGGTCAGGATTGCGCATTCTCGCAGCCAGCCCGTTTATCCGCGTTTCGGTTATTCGCCTGCCGAGTCGAAGGCTGCCCCGATATTGACTGCCGGGGACATGGCTGGCCTGCATATGACGCATGACCCGCTGGCTTTGAAATCCAATGCCGCGCTGGTTGTCGATCAAGGCAGTTCTCAGGTCTTGTTTGAAAAGAATTCGAATATTGCGCTGCCAATTGCTTCGCTGACCAAGCTGATGACTGCGCTGGTCGTGGTGGAGGCGCGTCAGAACATGGACGAGGTGCTTGAAGTAACGTCGGATGATATCGATCGCGAAAAGAACAGCAGTTCGCGCTTGCGTGTTGGTTCGCAAATGACGCGTGCCAATATGTTGCACATTGCGCTGATGAGCTCGGAAAACCGGGCAGCTTCCGCACTCGGCCGCCATTATCCGGGCGGTTTGCCGGCTTTTGTGGCAGCCATGAATGCCAAGGCAAAGGCGCTTGGCATGACCGAGGCTCATTTTGTCGATTCGACCGGCCTTTCCAGTCGTAACGTCGCTAGTGCTCGTGATCTCGCCCGATTGGTAGTGGCTGCTTCTAAGCATCCGGTTATCCGTGAGTACTCGACCGATTCCAAATATGCGGTCAATGCCGGTCGAGGCTATCAATTGAACTATATGAATTCCAACCGGCTGGTCATGAGCCCGGATTGGGAAATCGATCTTCAGAAAACCGGATACATTTCCGAAGCAGGGCGTTGCCTGGTCATGCAGACACGTATTGAGGGGCGTCCGGTTGTCATGGTATTCCTCGATTCGAAAGGCAAATACTCCCGCCTTGCCGATGCCAGTCGAATTCGAAAATGGCTCCAAATGTCCGGGCCGCAGGCTCTTGCATTAACCGCCGCGAATCAGAGCTGATCCGGCAGAGCGCACCTGATTAAGCGCGCTGGACCTATTTGCCGGCGTTCGCGAATTTCATCTGCCATTACATCTTTTCCGGCTGCCGACATAGTCGCAGCCGTTGTTGTTTTTCTATGTTACATTGACCTTCCTGCTGGATATCGCCCATGAGTTTGCAAGGCGATATTCGATGCAAAGCTTTGAGCCGTACACCGATAGTCAAAGCAGATGCGGGTTGGAAGCTGTACTGCTAATCGATTGGCGGCCCTGAGGATCATTTGCGATAGCGCATGCATGCGCTTGCCGAGGAATCTTTGGAGGCCGCTTTTTCTTTTTGTGAGCCTTCGATAACCAGTGTTTACGCCTAAAGTCCTTCTTGTGAACGACGATGCCGCCAGCCTGCTGGCGCTTGCCACACTGCTGCCCGAGCGGAATGGCTATGAGGTTATCACGGCCCGTTCCGGTGAAGAGGCTTTGCGCCAAGTTCTCACCCATGATTTTGCGGTAATTCTGCTCGACGTCAGCATGCCCAGCATGGATGGCTTTGAAACCGCAGAAGCAATTCATTCCCATCCGCGTTCCGCATCTGTCCCGATCATTTTCGTTACCGCGCATTATGCCGACGAAATGCACCGCCTCAAGGGCTACCAGAAAGGTGCAGTCGACTATCTATTTACACCCATCATTCCTCAGATCCTGCAAACCAAGGTGGCGGTGTTTGTTGAACTGGCGAAGAAAAACCTGCAGTTGCAGCACCAGAAACAGGATCTGGAACAACTGAACAGGGATCTTCAGGCACAGCGTGAACAGGATCTTGCGCACATCAACGAACGCAAGCAGGCGGAAGCAGCATTGCGGCAATCGCAGCATGAGCTGCGCGAACTGGCGAGTTACCAGGAACGAATCAAGGAAGACGAACGCAAGCGCATGGCACGTGAAATTCACGATGAGCTTGGTCAGAACCTGCTTGCCTTGCGTATCGATGTGGCGATGCTGCACGCCCGTACCGGCACTACGCATCCGAAGCTGAACAGGAAAGTGCAGTCGGTGCTGGAGCACATCGACAGCACGATGAAGGCGATGCGGGCGATCATCAACAACCTGCGGCCGACGGTGCTCGATCTGGGATTGCATGCAGCCATTGAATGGCAGGTAAAGGAGTTTCAGCGCCGCACCGGCATCACTTGCGAATTGGACCTGCCTGACATAGAGCTGGTCATGGACGATGGCCGGGCGACAGCACTGTTCCGCATCCTGCAGGAATCGCTCAGTAATGTGTTCCGGCATGCGCGTGCAAGCAGGGCGAAAATCGAGCTCTATTGCAGCAATGAGCGATTTTTCATGGTGGTTGCCGATAATGGCATCGGTATTTTTCCGGGATGCCGCAGAAAGGCCAATTCTTTCGGGCTGGTGGGAATCAAGGAACGCATCAGCATGCTCGGCGGTGAAATGATAATCGAAACAGTGCCGGATGGCGGCACAACGCTCACCGTATCGATCCCATTCAATACCGATGAACCAGCATCCGGAAGCGGCTTTGAGAGAGTCGCGGGCAACGTCATTGCTACCGTAGCTGACCCAGGCGTATCGGCTGGCAAGCTGCCAGCGAGGCGTCAGGCAGTAGCCCGGCGAAGGAAAGTGCGGCAACCCGATAATCTCGATGAACTGCATTAATGCAGGTTCTCATTGATTTTTCCGGGCCGGATTTGGCTGCGCGATTTCTCGGCAAGAACCACCCTCGCGTCAATTGCTTAGAGCAGCATTACCCGCCAGCCTGATATCTGGCGTTGATGAAGACAAAACTACTAGGATTTTGCTGCGCGTGCAGGCTGGGTGCCGTAACTGCACACTGCAGTAGCGCCTTTCGGATTTAAAAAACAAAAAGAGAAATAGGGAGACCCGCAATGGATGCCAGAACAAGGGATGAACTGGATGTGAGGCAGTTGCTTGACGTGCTCATCGCTTTGAAAAAAGGGAATTTTTCGGCGCGTATGCCATCCGATTTGACGGGCATGGCCGGCAAAGTTGCCGATACGCTCAACGACATTATTGAAACCAAGCAGCAGATTATCGAAGGCCTTACCACCGTCAGCCGTGTGGTGAGTCGCGAAGGCCGCCTGACCCAGCGTGCTTTCATTCCGAATGTGAGTGGCGGCTGGACCACGATGATCGATTCGGTCAATACGCTGATCGACGACCTGGTGCGCCCGACCACGGAGATGGCGCGCGTGATCGGCGCGGTTGCCAAGGGCGATTTGTCGCAGACCATGACGCTGGATGTGGATGGCCGTCCGCTCAAGGGCGAGTTCCTGCGGGCGGCGTCAACAGCCAACACCATGGTGGAACGGCTTGGCTCGTTCGCATCCGAAGTGACTCGGGTGGCGCGCGAAGTCGGCACCGAAGGCAAGCTCGGTGGCCAGGCCAATGTGCCGGGTGTTTCCGGCACCTGGAAAGACCTGACTGATTCGGTGAACTTCATGGCGGGCAACCTGACCTCGCAGGTACGCAACATTGCCGACGTGACCACGGCAGTGGCCAACGGCGACCTGTCGAAAAAGATCACGGTGGATGTGCGCGGTGAAATCCTGCAGCTGAAGGACACGATCAATACCATGGTCGACCAGTTGCGCTCGTTTGCGTCGGAAGTGACGCGGGTGGCGCGCGAAGTGGGCACCGAAGGCAAGCTCGGCGGCCAGGCCTCGGTGCCGGGGGCGGCCGGCACCTGGAAGGATCTGACGGAGAACGTCAACCAGCTGGCGGCCAACCTGACCACGCAGGTGCGCGCCATTGCCGAGGTCGCCACCGCGGTCACGCGCGGCGACCTGTCGCGCTCGATCCAGGTCGAGGCGCGCGGCGAGGTGGCGGACCTCAAGGACAACATCAACGAGATGATCCGCAACCTCAAGGAAACCACGCAAAAGAATGCGCAGCAGGACTGGCTGAAAACTAACCTGGCGCGCTTCACCCGCCTGTTGCAGGGCCAGCGCGACCTGTCGGCGGTGACCACCTTGATCCTGTCGGAACTGGCGCCGCTGGTGTCGGCACACCACGGCGTGTTCTACATGATGAATGCGCAGGAGCAAGAGGCCAGGCTGCGCCTGATCGCCAGCTACGGCTACCGCTCCAGCAGCAAGGTGCCGCACGCGTTCGCGCCGGGTGAAGGCCTGGTTGGCCAGTGCGCGCTGGAAAAACAGCGCATCTGGCTCACCAATGTGCCGCGCGACTATATCCAGGTCTCCTCCGGCTTGGGCGCCGCGCCGCCGACCAACATCGTGGTGCTGCCGATCCTGTTCGAGCAGCAAGTCAAAGCGGTGATCGAAATCGCCTCGCTGGACCGCTTCACTGAAACCCACCTGTCGTTCCTGGACCAGCTGATGGAATCGATTGGCGTGGTGTTGAACACCATCGAAGCCAACAGCCGTACCGAGAGCCTCTTGACGCAGTCGCAGTCGCTGGCGCACGAGTTGCAGCAGACCAACCAGGAACTGGCCGACAAGGCCCGCCTGCTGTCGGACCAGAACAGCGAGGTCGAACGCAAGAACCGCGAAGTGGAACAGGCCAAACTGGCGCTGGAAGAAAAGGCAGCGCAGCTGGCGCTGTCGTCGAAGTACAAGTCGGAATTTTTAGCCAACATGTCGCACGAACTGCGCACGCCGTTAAACAGCTTGCTGATCCTGGCGCAGCAGCTGGCCGACAATCCGCAGGGCAACCTCAGCGATACCCAGGTCGAATTCGCCAAAACCATCCACGGCTCGGGCAGCGACTTGCTGACGCTCATCAACGATATCCTCGACCTGTCCAAGGTCGAATCCGGCACCGTCACGCTGGAAGTGAGCGAATACCGTTTCGAGACGCTGCGCGCGTATGTCGAGCGCACCTTCCGCCACATGGCCGAAGCCAAGAAGATTGCGTTTTCGATCGAACTCGACAACAACCTGCCGCCGGCGTTGCGCACCGACATCACGCGGCTGCAGCAGATCCTGAAGAACTTGCTGTCGAATGCGTTCAAGTTCACCAGCCATGGCAGCGTGTCTTTGCATATCGGCATGGCGCAGTCGGGCTGGACCCCGGACCATCCAAGGTTGGCGGGAGCCGATGCGGTGCTGGCGTTTGCGGTGAGCGACACTGGCGTGGGGATCGTGCCGGACAAGCTGCAGCTGATCTTCGAGGCGTTCCAGCAGGCCGACGGCAGCACCGCGCGCAAGTACGGCGGCACCGGGCTGGGGCTATCGATCAGCCGCGAACTGGCGCGCCTGCTCAACGGCGAAATCCGCGTCGAAAGCACCGCCGGCGCCGGCAGCACGTTTACCTTGTACCTGCCTTATCAGCATGAGGGATTCGTCAGGCATGACTACCCGATTGCACTCAACCCGCAGCTACCAGCCAGCACCACGGAAAATGATGGGTACCCGCAACAGGACAATCAAACTCCTGCAGACGATCGCGCAATCATTGCGCCGGGCGATCAGGCTGTACTGATTGTCGAGAATGACTTGCAGGCCGCCACGTCGCTGTTGCAGCAGGCGCGGGAAAAGGATTTCAAAGGTATCGTCGCCCAGCCGGCCGACTCGGCACTGCCACTGACGCGCGACTATCTTCCCTCGGCAATTTTGCTGGATATCGACCGGCCCGACATGGATGGCATGCTCATGCTCGACCGGCTCAAGCGCGATCCGGAAACACGTCATATTCCCGTGCATGTGCTGTCGGAGCAGGATGAGCGCAAACGCGCACTGCGTTGTGGCGCTGCCTCCTACCTTGAGAAGCCTGTCAGTCCATCCCGGCTTCAACGGGAGCTTGACCGCATACGGCAGTTCGCCGCCACCGGTAAACGCCGTCTTCTGGTGGTCGAGGACGACAAGGTGCAACGGAATGCGATCGTTGAACTGCTCGAAAGCGGCGATGTGGATATCGAAGCAGTAGGCACCGCCCACGAAGGACTGGATCGACTGAAACAGGCGCACTTCGACTGCATGGTGCTGGACCTGAGGTTGCCGGACATGAGCGGCACCAAACTGATCGACGCCATCAGCCGGGATGAGAGCCTGCGCGACCTGCCGGTTGTCATATACACCGCGACGGAGCTGGGGCCTGACGAAGCCGACGCGCTGCAACATGCGGCCAAAGCCACCATCATCATGAAAGATGCACGTTCGCCAGAACGGTTGGTAGCAGAAACGTCCCTCTTCCTGCACCGGTCGCCAGGAAACCTGCCCGATGCGCAACGGCGCATGCTCGAACACGTGCAGCATACCGATTCCGCATTGGCAGGCCACAAGGTATTAATAGTGGACGATGATTTGCGCAATATCTTTGCACTGAGCTCGCTGCTGGAGCGCGAGGAAATGACAGTGCTCTTTGCGGAGAACGGGCGCGATGGCATCGACATCCTGCAATCCGATCCCGGCATCGAAATGGTGCTGATGGATATCATGATGCCGGGCATGGATGGTTACGACACCATGCGCACGATCCGGCGCATTCCGCAATTTAAGTCACTGCCCATCATTACGCTGACGGCAAAGGCGATGAAGGGCGACCGCGACAAATGCATTGCCGCTGGCGCGTCAGACTACATCACCAAGCCGGTGGACTCGGCGCAACTGCTTTCGCTGATGCGGGTGTGGCTGCACCGGTGATATCGTGTCGTAATTTCGGATCAGGCTGGCACGCCCGCCTCTGCCCCGCCTGGATCCGCAATTACGACACGGTTTTTTCCGGTGATTTTTGCTTTGTACAACGCTGCATCGGCACGGCTGAACGTCGTGTCCACCGTTTCGCTGGCATGAAATGAAGCGACACCGATCGAAGTCGACAGTTTGATGTCTGCGGCGATTTCATGCCAGTCATGCCGCGCCACAGCATTGCAGATCCGCTGCAGCGGCGTGGCAGCAGCTTCCACGGCAACATCGCGCAGCAGGATGACGAATTCATCGCCACCATAACGTGCAAGATAATCGGTCGCGCGCATTTCCCTCTGGACCAGCCGGGCGAATGCCTTGATCACTTCGTCGCCAACCGTATGGCCGAACCTGTCGTTAACCGCTTTGAACCCGTCAAGATCAAGCACTGCAATGCAGAACGGCAGGCCGGTTCGCTCGAATAATTGCCGTTCCATTTCCAGCTTGCTGTTCAGATCGCGCCGGTTGCCGACGCCGGTCAGTTCGTCATTCACCGTCAGTTCATGCAGGCGCTGCATCGCCTGCTCCAGCTCCGCCGTGCGCTGTGCAACCAGCTGTTCCAGCTGGTTCCTGTATTGCAGCAATTCCTGCTCCGCCTGATGCCGGGCCGTGATGTCGCGCACGACGGCGACCAGCAGCAGTTCTCCCCGCATCCTGAAGGTTGCAAGCGACGCTTCAACCAGAACGACTTCGCCGTTGCGCCTGCGGAAGCGTGTCGTAATCGCGATTTTTTCCGAATGCTTCAGTGTTTCAATAGCCGACTCGCGATCCGCCGGATCTACCCACAGGTCAATGCTCGCCGCGGTGCGGCCAAGAACCTCTTCCCGCCGATAGCCAATCATGCTTTCGAAACCGGGATTTACGTCGAGGAATATCCCTGTATCCAGACTGGAAAACGTCGCATAGTCGGGAGTCGCATGGAAAATGCGCCGATATTTTTCCAGCTCCTCCAAGGGGTAGCCGTGGTCGATACCGGATGCATCCATTTGCACCTTCGTGATGTGTTACCTGACGAGCTGCCCGTAGCGATTGATGATGGTCAGCTCCACGAACCTGCCGCCGACACGGTTGTTTTCCGAGAACTGCAAGGGCAAACCGCCCGGATCATAGGCTGTCATCGTCGCAAGCGATGCCAGCACTTTTTGTGGCGTCGGATTGGGACCGGCGCGGCGCAGGCCTTCGACCAGTACCTTCGCGGCGATGAACTGTTCGAGCGAGGTGTAGTTGAATTCGGTTCCGGGAGGCGCATATTTTTTAAGGGCGGCCTGATACTCCTTTACCACCGGGATCGTGACAAGATTCGGGTTGGGCATGACCTGGGCGATGCCGATGCCGCGCGCATAATCCGGCCCGATCAGTTTGACGATCTCTTTCGGGTTGACCACCGAGATGTTAAAAAGCTGCGCCACATTCGAAATCGTGCGCACCTCCTTGCTGAAGCTGGCAGTTGGTTTGTTCACCGAAATCATGATGACCGCTTGCGGGCTGGCCTTGCCGATTTTCTCTGCCGCAGCGGAAGTATCGGCGGTATTCTTTTCGTAGGTTGCCATCACAACCGGCTCAAGCTTGTGTTTTTTCAGCGAAGCGATGACACCGTCGCGCCCCGATTCGCCGAAAGGATCGTTCTGGTACATGATGCCAATGCGGGTCATTTTCAGCGTCACCAACTGGTCAACCATCGCTTCCGCTTCATCCCAATAGCTGGCGCGGATATGGAAGATGTTCCGGTTGTTCGGCCCGCGCAGCGGAGGCGCGCCGGTATATGGTCCCACCATGGCAATCCCGGCGTTTTCCAGGACTTTCTGCTTTAATAACTCTCCGATATTGCCGGTGCCGGCAAAGCCGATCAGGGCAACCGGCTTGTCATTCTCGATCAATTCCCGAGTCTGCCTGAGCGTTTCGTCAACGGCATAGGCATCGTCCTTGACGACATGCCTGATTTTCGCGCCATGTATGCCTCCTCTGGCGTTGACTGAATCGAAATAAGCCTTCGCGCCGATCACCATGTCCTTGCCGGTGCTGGCGAGCACACCGGACAGCGGGGCCACCTGGCCGATAACGACTTCCTGCGACAGCGCAGCTCCGGATGCGGATAACGCCAGCAGCAGGCAAGCTGAGATACGCGCGATGATTTTTGTACAAGTCATTTTGTACTCCTGTTTATTGTTGTTGCTTCACTGGTGCACAGCACCCGAGGCCGCTTTATGCCGGCAATCTCAAAGTCGCAGACGACTGCCCTATCATCTCTGACGCATGGGATTTTTTCTGATGAGGCCGATGGGCAGTCTTTGTCGCAGGCATGAGCCCCGCCTGCCCGCCGGCGCTACTCAACTCGAATGCCGCAACGGTCTGGCCCAGGCGGCTTGCGCGCTGCTGCATCGCCGCAGCCGAGGCTGCCGCCTCCTCCACCAGCGCGGCATTCTGCTGGGTCATTTCATCCATCGTCGCAACGGCGCGATTGATCTCTTCAATACCGGCGCTTTGCTCCTGGCTCGCTGCGGTAATTTCGTTCATGATGCTGGCCACATGCCTGACCGCAGTAACGATTTCCTCCATCTGCCGGCCGGCATCGTCAACCAGTGCGTTGCCGCTCTCAACCGTTTTCACCGAGTCATCGATCAGTTCCTTGATTTCCTTTGCAGCCTGTGCGGAGCGATGAGCAAGCGTACGCACTTCCGATGCCACGACCGCGAAACCGCGCCCCTGCTCACCGGCACGCGCCGCTTCTACTGCGGCGTTCAAGGCCAGGATATTGGTCTGGAATGCAATGCCGTCGATCACGCCAATGATGTCGGCGATCTTGCCTGAACTGTTCCGGATGGAACTCATGGTCTCAACCACGCGGCCAACCACTTCGCCACCCTTGGTGGCCGAGTCCGATGCCGTTTGCACCAGGCGGTTTGCCTGTTGTGCATTCGCGGCATTGTGCCTGACGGTGGAAGTCAGCTCTTCCATCGACGATGCAGTTTCTTCAAGCGCACTGGCCTGCGATTCGGTACGGACAGACAGGTCCGTATTACCGGCGGCAATCTCGTTGGACGCCGTACCGATCTCGTCCGTACCTGAACGCACCTCGCTGACGATGCGCGACAGGTTCGCATCCATCTCTTTCAGAGCAAGCAGGAGTTCACTGGTCTCATCCTTGCCGCTGACGCTGATTTGCGCGCCAAGCTTGCCGGCTGCCACCCGTTCCGCAACGCCGACAGCCTCATGCAGAGGCCGAGTGATGCTGCTGGTCGTAAGTACCGATAGCATGCCGCCGGTGACAACGGTAATCACGCCCATCAGCACCAGCACATAGGTCATGCGCTGGCCGGACGCTTCAGAGTCCGCCAGCAGGTGGTCGATGGCTTGTTGCTGCATGCCTACCAGCTTGTCGATTTCCGCGATGGTTTTCTGGTTAATCGGATCAATCTGCGATGAAATCAGCTTCCCTGCCGATTCGTTTGCATAATCCTTTACCCTTTGAATCGCTTCCTGAAACGGGGCTTCCGTTTGTTTATCGAGTGCGGCGATAGCCGAGACAATCGCTTTTTCTTCCGAAGTCAGCCCCAGTTCCAGCAGTTTTTTCTGCGCCTCCTGGAAACGTTTGCGCTGCACCTGCAGCTTTGCTTCCTCGCGTTCCATGTCCGGCGTGTTGTATTGCAGGCTCACATTACGCATGGCGAGGCCGCCTTCGAGGATCGCGCCCCGCAGTGTGTTGGCGACAAGCGCCTTGGCGGTGGCGTGCTGCATGCCCTCGTTCTGGGTGCGCCGGCTTTCTGCGCTGATGAAGATGTCTGCACCCAGCACGCAGATCACCATCAGCAGAATGATGCCGAAGCCGATAGCCAGCCTCGTACCGATCTTGACTGTACGTAGATTCATTATGTGTCTCCAAATTATTTTTTTGCGCGCCGAACCGGCCTGCCGGACTGGGGGGTGTCCGGTCTTGATTGTCATGCGGGCCAGCTGGCGGACTGTTTGTAAGGCACCCGCGACAAGTGAATGCAGCAGGTACCATGAAATCAGTGTAGCGGAGGAAAAACCTGAATTTCCATGCGGGAATACGATGGAAACTTTGTAGAATCAGAGGGCAGCAACGCAAATATGACTGGTTTCAAGACACTCCGCTTTTCCCGGCCGATTGAAGGGTTTCGCAACGCAAAGCGAGAGAATCAGGACGGGTAAAAATTTTTCAGACGAAGCCAGCACAATCGAAGAGCAACGCGAATTTTCATGAAAATTCGCCAGTGCAGTGCCGGCATCTACAGTGTCTGAATATCGGACACTTAAAAAATTTTTCCATGGGGGGCCTACGAAGGCCGCAAGCTGGCACTAGTAGAACTACTGTTGCGATTTTGCGAATCTGAAGGCGCGATATCCCAGGGCGCTTATTGACGACAGGCCAAGTCCAGCCCGCATAAAACGCGCCGCATTGCCCATCTACCCAGCAGTCACCCTCAATCAGTGATACACCAGCACCGGTATCGTGGTATGTGTTAACACCTTCTGTGTTTCGCTACCGATCAGCACGCCTTTCACGCCTCGCCTGCCATGCGAGGCCATTGCAATCAGGTCGCAAGCGCATTCGCTTGCAATGGCGATGATTGCTTCATAGGGATGATCGGAGTAGGAAAATCTTGATTCGCAAGGCACGCCCGCTTCCTTTGCAATGGCGTCGACCGAGTCGAGGCATTTTTGTGCGTAGACCTCGCTATCCTTGCGGTACTGCTCGCGCGTATCTTCCAGCATCTCCGTCTTGTAGGTAAAAGTATGGAATTGCGGCGCGGCATAGAAGCCTGTGACTTTTGCGCCCGTTTCGCTGGCAAACTGCACAGCCTGCCTGATCGCGGCTTCCGATGCGGGCGAACCATCGGTCGGCAAAAGAATATGCTTGAACATGATCTGCTCCTTTCCGCGAGGGCTGGTTCAGCAAATTACTTGCGAATTACGTGCGGACTATCAGGATGCCCGGCCCCGGCTCTCTTCATGCCGGTTACGCTCCTTCGCAAGACGCAGCGCGGGTGGAATGCTTTCCTGGCTCTCGATATCGAGTGCAAATGCAAGTGCGGTATCCATCGTTGACAAATGGAACAGGAACCATTGCGGCAACAGCTCAACCGCCTCCCGTCCCAGCGCAATATCACCCTCCATCACACGCGGTGCGACATGGTGCAAGGCTCCCAGCACGCGCGCATGCTGTTCGCGGTGGCCCTGGATGCCGGGATAATCGATGTCATCCATCAGCATCTCTTCTTCGCGAAAGTCACGCTCGAACCGCTCAATCAAGGCCAGAAATCCAGGGCCGAATCGCTCGTCCGTCGCAGTAAGCAAGTTCGTCAGTTCCTTCAGGAGCTCCTCGTGTGCATTATCTATCGCCGGAAAGCCAAGCGACATTTCCTGCGACCAGTCAACCGTTTGCATGAAGCTTCTCCTTCTATCGGAACACCATTACGGGAATTGTCGTGTTGGCCAGTACTTTCTGGGTTTCGCTGCCGATGAACAAGCGGCTCATGCCCTTGCGGCCATGCGAAGCCATGAAGATCACATCGCAGTTCCATTTGGCAGCGGCATTGATGATTTCTTCATAAGGACTGAAAGATTGTGTGACGATCGTTTCAACCGGCACGTTCCGGGCACGGGCAGCATCGACGATTTTCTGTGCATGTTCCTCGGCGATTGTGCGCATCTTGTCTTCGTAGACCATGCGTTCATCGGAGAATGCGGTTTCGGAGAGTGGCGAGTACGGATAGGGTTCAGCGACCGAAATACCGACAAGCTTGCAGCCATATTCCTCTGCGAACCGGATCGCAGCATGAACGGCCTTTTCGGACAAGGGCGAGCCGTCATGAGGAGCGAGTATGGTCTTGAACATCGTCACTTCCCTTTCAGTTCGCCGGATGAAGGCGCAGCCTGCTGCCAACAGGCCTCGCACGAGGACTTTGTTTCTTAAAAACTCATTGTAGGTAAAATATATCGGGGTTCAAGGCCTGCAGGCCCAGTGAAGTACTCAACCAACCGGCCGCGTTTGATCTGGGTCAACGAAATCGAAATGTCGGGTCGTTATACAGCCTGCGACGCACACTACAGTCTTCTCTTGAAGGCTTCGCTATACTTCGGTCGCAGGGCACGTTAGCGGATACGCCTCCATACCAAGCACCAATGAAAGGACACCATGCTGAAGAAAATCCTCGTAGCAACGGACGGATCGGCCCACTCGGACAAGGCAGTCAATGCCGCCATCGAGCATGCACGGGAAACCGGCGGCCGTATCGTCGTCATCTCCGTCGCCGAGCCTTATCCGTTTCCGCCGATCTCGGAGAGTCCGTACATGGGCGGCTCCGCGGCCTATGAACAACGGGCGCTCGAACTCGCCAAAGAGCATGTGGACAAGGCGGCAGCCGCAGCAGCCACTGCCAAGGTGCCATGCGAAACGATGGTGGTTCCCGGCCTGAACCCGCACGAGGAAATTGTGGCTGCCGCGGAGAAAACCGCCTGCGATGCGATCTTCATGGCAACCCACGGCCGCAAGGGCCTGAACAAACTGTTTGCCGGCAGCGAGACGCAAAAGGTCATTGCACATTCGCCAGTGCCGGTGATGGTGTTCCGTTAGAGCATTTTTAGCCTGACTGTCCATGAGCCAAGGTCGGACCGAGAAGCGCAACCGTACGTGAGGTACGGTGAGCATCACAGGTTCGAGATTGGCCATGTACGGTTAGGGGAAAAATGCTCTAGCCTTCTGTTGTTGCACGTATGGCCGGGTATCAGGCCCGGCCGGCGTGGCCCAGTCATCCACGCCGCTCATTCACGCTTTTAGCCTGTGCCGTATTTCCTGTGCAGTATCCGCATAGAGCCCCGCTTCGGCATCGACCGCAAGGACATTCCTCATCTCTTGCGCTGATAGCGGATCGTGATTTTTTAGCTGCACTGCCAGTACTTCCAGCCCGGCATCCGAGGCATCATCTTGCGCCCGCTCGCGCTGCCTTATACGGGCTTTCAGCGTTGCTTCACTGGCCCGCATGTCGAGAATGACAAAAGGCACGCCAAGCTCCAATGCGAGTTGCCGGAACTGTGCACGCGGCTCGGCCTGCAGGAAAGTGGCATCGACAAGCGCGCTCCAGCCCGCCTGCACCACCTGTGTGGCCAGCACTCGCAGGCGCAGATAGGTGTCGCGCGTCGCGGAACTGGCGTACAGATCATCCTCCGCCAAAGGCCGCTCTGTGGCCTGCAACCCGCGCATGCGCTTGCGCTCGACGTCCGAACGCAGCTGCACGGCATCAAGCGCCTCCACCAGAAGCCGGGCCAATGTCGATTTGCCGCAGCCGGAAAAGCCGTGCGTAATCAGGATCGCCGGCTGTTTGCGCCGGATACGCTGATGTGCAAAAGCGAGGTAGGCAAGGCCCTGCACCCTGCTTTCTACTGCCTCCTCCACACCCGCCTGTGCGGAACGCAGCAACGCCACCTTGCAGCGTATCAGCGCGCGGTGCACTTCGTAGTAATGCAGCAGAACCAGTCCTGCATAATCACCGGTCAACTCGAGATAGCGATTGAGGAATCGCGCTGCCAGATCAGTGCGCTGCAGAAAACGCAGGTCCATGCAGGTGAAGGCGATATCGTTCATCACATCGATCCAGCGCAGGTTGTCGTTGAATTCGATGCAGTCGAAGGCTTCAACGGTATCGCCCATGGTCAGGATGTTGCCGCTATGAAGATCGCCGTGGCATTCCCGGATCGAGCCGTTCACCTTGCGTTCTGCAAACATGCCGGCAAGGCGGGCGCGCTGCTCCCGTTCCCAGGCGTCCAGCATATTGAGATTCTGTTTGTCGCGCTCGGCATCCAGCAACACCGCAATCTGTTCGAGCGTCTCGTCGGCAATGGCCTGCAGGGCGGCGGGAGTGCACCATGGGCTATTGGCATCGGCTGAGCTTGTATTTGCATGAAAGCTCGCGATATGCACAGCCAGCCGGTCCACTTCCTCCGGTAACAAACGCCCATGTTGCAGGCGACTGCTCCATAAGGCCGATTGCTCGAAGGCGCGCATTTTCACCGCATATTCCAGCACTGGCCCGGAGCCGCCGATGACCGGCCGGTCCACCGGCGCTGCCAGGGCGACCACACCTATATAAATGTCCGGTGCCAGGCGTGCATTCAGCCGCAACTCTTCCTCGCAGTAAAAGCGACGTGCTTCCAGCGTCGAAAAATCCACGAAATCGAAGTGAACCGCTTTCTTGAACTTATAGGCGAAAGCGCCGCAGACCACGACAAGCGAGATGTGGGTCTCAAAAAGTTGTGCAGGCTGCTCCTGCAGCGATGCGGCAAACGCCTCTACCAGCGCCCTCTGATTTTCCCAAACCTTCTGATTCATCATTGCCCGCCCCCGATCCATCAGTGCGCTACTCGATGGCTGCGTACACCATATTGCGAAACAGTTGCCGGTAGTGTTGGCGCTGCTCAGGCGCCTGCATCATGAAGATTGCCAGCAGATTTTCCTGCGGGTCGATCCAGAAATAGGTGCCGGCCAGCCCGCTCCAGGTGTAGTCGCCAAGCGAGCCCGGCATGAAAGATGCGCCGCGGGTCGTGCGTACCGCAAAGCCAAGACCGAAACCATACCCCGGCCCCGGCAGGTAGCTCGCACCTCGCTTTGCATGCGGCAGTTCGGCCAGGTGGTCGCTGGTCATGTAGCGCAAGGTCTGGCGCGACAGGAGGCGCACGCCATCCAGCTCCCCTTCATTCAGCAGCATTTGTGCGAAACGCTGGTAGTCGTGCAAGGTGGAGGACAAGCCTGCGCCCCCGGCAAGGAAAGTCGGGCGTTGCCGGGATTGTCCCAGTTTGACAGCGGCGCCTGTCACCGGGTCAACCGGAAAGGCCTCCGCGATGCGATGATGATGCTGCGGCTCGACCCAGAATCCGGTTTCCCGCATGCCCAGCGGTTTCAGAATGCGCGCATCAAGGAATTCATCCAGCGGCATGCCGGAAACCCGCTCAAGCAGCACCCCAAGCACATCGGTCGAATGGCTGTACTCCCAGGCTGTTCCCGGCTGGTAGGCAAGCGGCAATTGCGCGAGGGTGCGGATGAATTCATCGCTGCTTGCACGCGGGCTGCCGATGCCGGATCTGCGGTATTCCTCTTTGACCAGCGAATCGCCAAAAACACCGTAGGTGAATCCGGAGGTATGACGCAGCAGATCCTGTACGGTGATCGGCTGCGCGGCTTCGACCAGTTCCAGCGTGCGTCGATGATCGGCATCGATACGTTCGATGCCCACTTTCAGGCGCTGCAACTCGGGCAGGTATTTGGCTATCGGATCGCTCAACAGCAAGCTGCCCTCCTCGACCAGCATCATCACCCCCACCGACACCAGCGGCTTGGTCATCGAATAAATGCGGAAGATGCTGTCGAGCGTCATTGGCGAGCCGGTTGCAGGATCCTGCGTGCCGAGTGCCTTCTCATAGGCGACAGCGCCGTCGCGGGCAATGAGCATCGCGACGCCCGGAATGAGACCCGCATCGATGTCTTTCTGGATGCGGCTGGTCATGGATTCGAGGCGGTTGGCTGAAAAACCGCCGCCTGCGTTGTTATTGCTTGTCATTGGTTCATCCGGATGTCATGCGACCCTGAGTGGCGATACTGCAGCCGTGGTTTTTTCCGCAAAAGTAAATCATAAATTGGCATGGATCAGCGTGCGTCATCTCACTACATGCCGCGAAAAGAACTTTACCGATTCGAACCATGCAATTGCCAATACCGCAGTCACGAGCACCATCATCATCACGCCGCTGTGAACCGGCGCAAAATGGAACATCTTCTGCAGCACCTCGGTGTGCAATACCAGCGTAAGTGCCACCGCTGCCCCTGCCAGCACCCACCACTGCGCGCGATTGGGAACGAACAGCAGGCGTACGATCGCATGCCGGTTTGAGCGATTGGAGACGATCAGCGCCAGATTGCCGATCACAACGCAGGCAAATGCACCGGCGCGCGCTTCTGCCTCCGACAATCCGCTACGCAGCCCGAGAAAGAACACCGCCGCCACAGCAGCCAACAGGCCCAGCCCCTGCAACACGGCGATCGTGACATTGCCGGCGCCGAATAATTTCTCTTCCACCGCGCGTGGCGGGCGTCGCATGACATCGTCCTCGGCATGCTCCATTTCAAAAACGATCGAACATGCAGGATTGATGATCATTTCAAGAAAGACGATATGCACCGGGGCAAACGCCAGCGGTGTGCCGAACAGCAGCGGCAGTATCGTCATGCCGGCAATCGGCAGGTGCACCGCTACTACATACGTCAGCGCCTTGCGCAGGTTGTCATAAATCCGCCGCCCCAGCCGTATCGCATGCACGATCGAGCTGAAGTCGTCGTTCAGGAGCACCAGCGACGACGCTTCACGGGCGACATCGGTGCCGCGCTCGCCCATGCTGATGCCGATATGCGCAGCCTTCAGCGCCGGTGCATCGTTGACGCCGTCGCCGGTCATCGCGACGATTTCGCCATTGGCCTTGAGCGCCTGCACCAGCCGCAGTTTCTGTTCCGGCCGGATGCGTGCAAAAACCCGCAGCTCGCGCACGGCGGTGCGCAACTCGGCATCGCTCAAGCTATCAAGCTCGGTTCCGCTCATCACTTTGTCCGCCCGTAATCCCGCTTCATGGGCAATTGCCTGCGCGGTTGCAGGATAATCCCCGGTGATCATGATTACCGCAACGCCGGCTTCGCGACATTCGCGCACCGCCTGCGGCACCGCCGGGCGGATCGGGTCGGCCAGTCCGACCAGTCCGAGCCAGGTGAAGCAGAATGCCTCCGGACCATCCGGCCACTCGCCACCATCGTGTTCGGCATGGGCCACCGCCAGTACCCGCATGCCCTGCGCGGCTAGTTCCTGTACGCGCTGCAGCATCTCGGCGGTGCGTCGTTCGTCCAAACGGCACAGCCGTGCTATCGATTCCGGCGCGCCCTTCGTTGCTACCGTATGACGCGTTCCATCCGGCGAACGCCACGCGTGTGTCATCGCCAGCATGTCTTCGGTCAGTGGATATTCGTGAACCAGCGACCAGCCCTGGAAAGGGCGCAGTGCCTGATCTGCTGTTTCGCTCAGGCTGCGGTGAAATGCCTTGTCCATCGGGTCGAACGGCGATATTTCGCTCGCCAGCACCGCATACTGCAGCAGCTTGCCGACTGCCTCGGGCAGCACGTGTTTGCGTTCATCGAAAATATAGGGGACGCCATCATCGGTAACCACCGCTTTCACGGACATGCGGTTTTGCGTCAGGGTGCCGGTCTTGTCCACGCACAGCACCGTGGCGGAACCCAGGGTCTCGATCACCGGTGTACGCCGGGTCAGCACCTGGCTGCGCGAAATGCGCCACGCGCCCAGCGCCATGAAAATCGCTAGAATCAGCGTGAACTCTTCCGGCAGCACCGACATCGCCAGGCTGATGCCTGCCAGCAGGCCATTAATCCAGTCCCCACGGCTGAGGCCATACAGGATCACGACCAGCAGAGAAATCGCTGCGCCGATAAGGGAGAAGCGGCGTATCAGGATGCCGATCTCGCGCTGCAGCGGGCTTTTCTCAGTCTCCAGTTCCTGCAGGCTTTTGCCGATCTTGCCGATTTCCGTGGCAGCGCCGGTCAGCATCACACGTGCCAGACCGCCGCCCTGTACCACCATCGAGCCGGAAAAAACCCGGCGCATTTCCTCATTCGTGGTGTTTTTCATGATCGCGACGGATTCCCCCGTCAGCAGCGACTCGTCGATCAGCAAATCGTGGCACTCCAGCAGGATGCCATCGGCGGGAACCCTGTCGCCCTCCTCCAGAACCAGCAGGTCGCCGACCACCACGTCGCGGCCCGGAATGCGGACATATTCGCCATCGCGCACCACCAGCGCGCGCGGACTGGAAAGATCGCGCAAGGCTTCCAGTACGCGTTCGGTCTTGCGTTCCTGATAGATGGTGATCGACATCGCAAGCAGCACGAAGGCAAGCAGCAATGCCGCATCGCTGGCGGAGCCAAGCAACAGGTAAATCATGCCGGCCGCAAGCAGCAGCATGAACATGGGCTCGCGCGCCACTTCAAACGCGATATGCCCGACGGTGCGCCGGGGCTCGGACGGCAGTTCGTTATGCCCGTCTTGGGCGAGGCGTCGCGTGGCTTCCTGAACGGAAAGTCCGGTAGTCGATTGTTCGTGCATCAGTCGGTTTGGGCTGCGCCCGTAGATGGCAACGTGCATTAATATACGCGACCTTCCGATTAGGGCCTTCGATTACGCACCTTTACGGTATCGTTTTTTCTTTTCTCCATGTTACTGAAAGTCTGCAAAGAATATTTCAAGCAGGATATACGCCTGCAGAAATCCACTCTGCTTTAACTCCATGAAATGAAGGGAAAATAGCTCCGTCCCTATCCTTTGACCGGCAACAAATCTCCTTGCTACTTTTGCTGTGCGACCACACCAGAAACTGTGTCAAATTGGAGCAGATTGCAGCCCTGACGCGGTGATACACTGATCCGCGCAAGTACATACATAAGATAGAAGGCCACTCAAAGTGGTATCCAATCACACTTCGCAAAAAGCGGCGGTGGAGACGACATGAACCGGTTTGCAGAAAAGCAGCGGGCGCAGGCGCAACGGCCCTCCATGTTCACGGCATCAGGCATGGCGCACCAGCAAGATGCGATGACTGGCGCCAATGCCACCCTCAGTGCAACGCTCATGATTGAAAACGCGCACCAGCGCTCCGCCGCGTACGGACTGGCCCACAATCTCGACCCCGACTTCAGCCGCATCGGGCGCGCCGACCTTGCGCAGCTCGTCGAGCAAAACCGCATGCTCTATACCCATGCCATGCCGGTCATGGAAACCCTGTATGAGCAGATCGTCAATACCCACAACATGGTCATCCTGACGGATGCCGCCGGGCTGATCGTGCATTCGATCGGCGACGCCGATTTCCTCGAAAAAGCGGATCGTGTCGCGCTCCAGCCCGGCGCCGCCTGGTCCGAACAGCACAAGGGCACCAACGCCATCGGCACCGCAATTGCCGAGCGCGCACCTGCGCAGGTGCATGCCGACCAGCACTTCCTTTCCGCCAACCATTTCCTCACCTGCTCCGCTGCACCAATCTTCGATCATGAAGGCAAGGTGATCGGCGTGCTGGATGTGAGCGGCGACCGCCACAGCTTCCACAAGCACACCATGGCGCTGGTGCGTATGTCGGCGCAAATGATCGAGAACCAACTCTTTTCGGCGGCGTTCCAGGATGCGATCACGCTGCATTTTCACAGCCGTCCGGAATTTATCGGCACGCTGATGGAAGGCATTGCGTCGTTCACACCCGGCGGACGCTTCCTTTCAGCCAACCGCAGCGGCCTGTTTCAACTTGGCGTGCCGCTTGCGGCATTGAAGTCGCATACCTTCAGCTCGCTGTTCGGCCTGCCGGTATCAGCGCTGTACGATCATTACCGCACCGCATCGCCGGGCCTGCTGAACATGTGCCTGCCCAGCGGCCTGCGCGTCCATGCGCGTGCCGAGCTGCGGCTGTCGAACAAGGTTTTCCAGAATGCGCCAGATGCGCTGCAATCCGATTCCGGCAACGGCCAGCCGCATGCCCGGCGCGCATCCGATTTGGTACAGCCGCGCCGCCTGTCGAGCCTGCGCTATCTGGATACCGGCGACCCGCAGATATCCTCCGTCATCGCCAAGGTCGGCAAAGTGATCGGGCGCGACATTCCAATCCTGATCATGGGGGAAACCGGCACCGGCAAGGATCTTCTCGCACAGGCGATCCACAGCGATTCGCCACGCGCCGCCGCTCCTTTCGTCGCAGTCAACTGCGCCTCGATCCCGGAAACGCTGATCGAATCGGAACTGTTCGGTTATGAAGACGGCGCTTTCACCGGTGCCCGCCGCAAGGGCGCCATCGGCAAGATCCTGCAAGCCAATGGCGGCACCCTGTTCCTCGACGAAATTGGCGACATGCCGCTGAGCCTGCAGGCGCGGCTGCTGCGCGTGCTGCAGGAGCGCGTGATCATGCCGCTCGGCAGCGCGAAGTCGATTCCAGTCAATGTCGCGCTGGTTTGCGCCACCAATCGCAACCTGCGCGACATGATCGCCAAAGGCGCGTTCCGCGAAGACCTGTACTACCGGATCAACGGGCTGGTGGTAAAGCTGCCGCCGCTACGCGAGCGCACCGATCTGCAAGCCGTGGTGCAAAAACTTTTATCTGTGGAATCGCACGGCGGGCAGTATGCGGTAGAGCCTGAGGTGCTCCAGTTATTTTTGCGACATGCGTGGCCGGGAAATTTCCGTCAACTCAGCAACCTGCTGCGCACCGCCATCGTCATGGCCGGAGACGAGCGCGAAATCCGTCGCGAGCATTTGCCGGATGATTTTCTTGAGGACGCAGCGGATATTCCTGCAGCAGCGACAACTGCCGCGCGAAATGCCAGTGCGGAACGCACCCGTCTGTCAGATATGGAAATCTCCGCAATTCGCGACGCCCTGGACCAACACAAAGGTAATGTATCAGCCGCCGCCCGCGCGCTTGGCATATCGCGCAATACAATCTACCGCAAGCTTAATCCGGCTTAGCAGGCTGCAACCCGGCAAGGAAAACCATGAAGCGAAAATACCTGCTTTTCATATTGGCCGCATCCATCACAAGCTGGGCCGTCGCCGCCCCGGCCCCCTGGTACAAATGGCGCAGCAAACTGACGGGAGAAGAAATCTGTGCCCAGGTCATGCATGGCAACTGGGAGAAATCCGCCGGTCCATTTAAGGATGCCCAGTGTAAAAGACCGGGTTCTCCCGGATAAAAGTTAACTAGATCACATCGGTAGCCCGTCCCACAGGGTGTTCCTTATATAGCGAGGACTGGAATGGCTGTGCACGTCATGTCCGTATAATTCAGCAGAAAACAGAAAAGTAAGAACCTGCGCTGGAACGCGCCACGCTCTTATTGAACAGATAAGCTGCATATCAGACAATCTTGTCCGTTGAACTCATTTAGCTCTTTACGCCATGACTATAACTATCCGCCCCGAGACAGCTTCTGACGAAGAGGCGATCGAGCAAGTCACTCGCCGTGCCTTTCTCTCCCATCCTTACAGTCAGCAGACCGAGCAGTTCATCATCCGCGCCCTGCGAGCCGATCATGCACTCTCCGTCTCTCTCGTCGCCGAAGATGCCGGGCAAATCGTTGGGCATATTGCCCTTTCCCCGGTAAGCATCAGTAATGGTGCTACTGGCTGGTATGGACTTGGCCCGATTTCGGTCGAACCCGAACTGCAACGCCGTGGCATTGGGCGGGCGCTTATGGAGAAAGGTCTGGCTGAACTCCGCAAGATTGGCGCGAATGGCTGTGCACTGGTGGGCGATCCGGCGTTCTACACGCGTTTTGGGTTTGCAAACAATCCGGCTCTCGTGCTTGAGGGCGTCCCTCAAGAGTTCTTCCTCGCGCTATCCCTGGGCACGTCGTCCGCGCATGGCAACGTCCAATTCCATCCGGCGTTTCAAGCCAAGGGCTAGCCTATTATTCCACCGGCCCTGCGCGAAAAGACGTGCAGGCCGTTGAATACCGATGTTAGAAATCAGAACACGAAACATGCAGAATCTAGAGACCAAGATCCCGGCCCCTGTAGTCGCGATTGCAGTCGGCGGCCTCATGATGCTGTACGCCCGCATTGCCGAAGTCTCGATCGACACATCCCCGGTCCTTGCCGAAGTTGGCACCCGCATTTCGCAGCTCAGTGCAGTCATTGCACTCTTTGCCTTCGCCAGCTTCGGGCTCGCGCGCACCACGATCAATCCGCTTGATCCATCCCGTGCATCAGCGCTTGTGACGAGTGGCATCTACCGGATCACACGCAACCCGATGTACCTCAGTCTGCTGCTTCTTATCGCATACGCAGTGCGCCTGAGCTCCTTAGTTGAGTGGCTGGGACCTCTCATGTTTGCGATTTACGTCACGCGTTTTCAGATCATACCGGAAGCAAGGATTCTGGAAAGGAAGTTCGGTGCAGCCTTCCTTGCCTATAAGAGCCGGACGCGCCGATGGATCTGACTTCTATTCCACCACGATGAAGAAACCCGCGCCTGCCAAGGGCAAAGCACGACGCAAAGAGTTAACAATAGATGGCTTTTGCGCATGGGACGGTGAAACGCTGGTCCTTAATATCCTCGGCACACCGGGTGCAAATCGGGACGCGATTGGCAAGCCCAAAGGACATCAGCTC
>DATFAZ010000055.1:0-18124 GCA_035254105.1 Noviherbaspirillum sp.
GGTCCGGTCTATCTTGAAATCTGGGTCAAGGTGAAATCGGGCTGGGCAGATAACGAAGCGGGCTTGCGGGCGTACGGCTACGAATAAGCATCTGTTCGGATCCATCGCAATCGCGCCAAATTTAAACCAACTTCAGACATGGTGCCTCTTGGCACAGACACCAATATGCAGCCGGGTGATGGTCCTGTCGAGACAGCTACGTTAAATAAAGAACGGCTTGAAACCAAGGGCGAGCAGGGATCGGCGTTGCAGGAAATACCGAAATCACGCGCTGCAAGCAGTGGCGTGCGGGTTCGAGTACCCGAAAAAGAATACCGGATCACCGGGCAGCCTGGTTTTGTGCTGCATAGTTATCCCCACAAAGAAACCAGCCTGATTGTTGATGTTTTTACGCGTGATTATGGTCGGGTAGCCTTGATCGCTAAAGGCGCTAAGCGGCCACACTCGAAGTTACGAGGCGTATTGCAGACATTTCAGCCTCTATCGGTAGGCTGGGTAGGACGATCCGAAGTCCGGACCTTGACCTCCGCCGAGTGGATCGGCGGCTTGTTGCCGTTAGAGAAATCTGCGCTCCTGAGCGGTTTTTATCTGAATGAGCTGCTCGTGAAGTTGCTGGCTCGTGACGACCCGCATCCTGTCCTTTTCGATCATTACATATCGACCCTCAACCAGCTTGGTCATGATGAGCCCGTACCGATAGTGCTGCGCAAGTTCGAACGTGCCTTGCTGAAGGAAACAGGTGTGGGTGGCGATTTTTCGAAATGTACTTCGACAGGTAGTCCGATCGAGGCCGAGCAGATTTATGTAGTCGATCCGGAGCGCGGACCGCGTCCTGCGCATCCGTCAGATAATTCGCCCCAGATATCCGGCAAAACGCTGCTCGACATGGAGCGAGAAGATTACACTGACAATACGACGCAAATGCAAAGCAAATTACTGATGCGCTTTTTGCTTGCGCATCATTTGGGCGGCGCACCGCTCAATACCCGGCAGATTCTGATAGATTTGATGCAGTTATAAGCCAAAATTTCATCCATGAGCCTATTACATCCCCATGCCCCGGTTATCGATCTGGGCGTTAATATCGATCACGTCGCAACCGTGCGCAACGCGCGCGGCACGGTCTATCCTGATCCGGTCGAGGCCGCCTTGCTCGCTGAAGAAGCCGGTGCCGATTGCATTACATTGCATTTGCGTGAAGATCGGCGCCATATCAAAGATGCCGATGTCGAGGCGATCCGCCCTCAATTGCGTACCCGGATGAACTTGGAGTCTGCGGTTACCCGCGAAATGCTCGATTTCGCCTGCCGCATCAGGCCGCAGGACGTATGCCTGGTGCCGGAGCGTCGCAACGAAGTCACCACGGAAGGCGGATTGGACGTCATCAGATATTTTTCAGACGTGCAGGCTGCTGTCCGGCAGTTGCAAACCGAAGGCATTCGAGTCAGCCTGTTTATCGATGCCGACAGTGAGCAAATTCGCGCTGCGGCGGAAACAGGGGCGCCGGTGATAGAAATCCATACTGGCCGATACGCGGACGCGATCACCGAAGGCGAACAGCAACAAGAGCTGGAACGCGTGCATGCTGGTGTGCTCGACGCCGTCAAGCACGGCTTGAAAGTCAACGCCGGCCATGGCCTGCATTACACCAACGTGCAGTCTATTGCGGCGATTCCCGAAATTGCCGAGCTGAATATCGGCCATGCAATCGTGGCCCAGGCCATCTTTGATGGATGGAAGAACGCCATCAAGGAGATGAAGGCAATCATGGTGGCTGCGCGCCTGGGTGTGCATAAAAAATGATTTACGGTATTGGCACCGACATTATCCAGATTTCGCGCATTGAAGCAGCGCTCGCGCGACATGGCGAACGTTTCGCGGAAAAGGTGCTCGGACCGGAAGAATTAGATAAGTATCGGCGGCGCAAGGAAAAAGTCGAAGTGCGCGGACTGCGTTTTCTGGCCACGCGCTTTGCTGCGAAAGAGGCGTTTTCCAAGGCGATCGGTTTGGGCATGCATATGCCGATGACCTGGCGCTCTGTTCAGACATTGAATGCAGCGAGCGGGAAACCTGTTGCCATTGCGAGTGGCGCTTTAAAAAAATTTATGGAACAGAACGGGCTGACCGCACAGGTATCGATTACCGATGAAGCGGATTACGCGGTTGCCTTTGTAATAGTGGAGAAAAGATGAATGCATTAGCGGCAAACGCCAAGGGAAATCTCGGTCCAATCATGCTGGATGTCGTCGGCACTACGCTGACGGAGGACGATGTCCGCAGGATTCAACATCCGCTGACTGGCGGCGTTATCTTGTTTGCTCGTAACTACGAGAATCGCAAGCAGCTTACTGCGCTGACAGAAGCGATACATGCGGCGCGCCCCGGCGTGCTGATTGCGGTTGATCATGAAGGTGGCCGTGTACAGCGCTTCAGGACTGACGGATTTACCAAACTGCCACCGATGCGCAAGCTGGGCGAGCTCTGGGATAAGGATGTGCTTGAGTCGATCAAGGCAGCGACCGATATCGGATTTGTCCTCGCTGCGGAACTTCGTGCATGCGGGGTGGACTTGTCGTTTACACCTGTGCTCGATCTGGATTATGGCGAATCCGGCGTGATCGGCGACCGGGCATTTCACCGCGATGCAAGGGTTGTCAGTGTTCTGGCGAAGAGCCTTAATCATGGATTGGCACTGGCTGGCATGGCTAATTGCGGCAAGCATTTTCCCGGTCACGGCTTTGTGAAGGCGGATTCGCATATCGAAATCCCTGTCGATGAGCGCAGCCTGAAAGAAATTCTTTCGGAAGACTCTGCTCCTTACGGATGGCTTGGCCTTGGTTTATCGGCAGTAATGCCGGCCCATGTGATTTATCCTAAAGTCGACAAGAATCCCGCTGGTTTTTCGAAGAAGTGGTTGTCGATGCTGCGCCGTGATTTGGGCTTCCAGGGCGTTATCTTCAGTGACGACTTGAGCATGGAAGGTGCGAGCGTTGCTGGCAACGTAGTCAACGGTGCAAATGCAGCCTTGTCTGCAGGCTGCGACATGGTATTGATATGCAATTCGCCAGACAAGGCCGACGAACTGTTGAGCGGGCTGAAATTCAAAGCGACGGCGACTGCAAAGCAATCAGCGGAACGCCTTGCCGCATTGTTGCCGCAAGCGCCTGCCTTGAGTTGGGATGCGCTGCAGCAGGATGCGCGTTATCGTGCTGCAAAGCAGACTGCGCAAAAGCTTGCAGGCGCTTAAAGATACATTCAATCGATGTCTGAAGTCCTTGCTCCGGATCCGCGCGCAGCTCTTCTGGAGACAGTTGCGAAGCTGCCGCATCTGCCGGGTGTGTATCGGTATTTCGATGCAGACAACAACCTTCTATATGTCGGCAAGGCGCGCGATTTAAAGAAACGCGTTTCCAGTTACTTCCAAAAGACGCTGGCCAGCCCGCGCACTGCGATGATGGTCGAGCGTATCGTTCGGCTTGAAACCACGGTGACGCGCAGCGAAGCGGAGGCGCTGCTTCTTGAAAATAACCTGATCAAGACGCTGCAGCCTCGGTTCAACATTCTGTTTCGTGACGATAAATCCTATCCATACCTGAAAATCACTTCGCAGGATGTGCCGCGCATGGCCTATTACCGCGGTGGCGTGGACAAGAAACACCAGTATTTCGGGCCGTTCCCGAGCGCCTGGGCGGTTAAGGAGTCGATGCAGATCTTGCAGAAAGTATTCCAGCTGCGGACCTGCGAAGACACGGTTTTTGCTAATCGGACCCGTCCTTGTCTCCTGCATCAAATTCAGCGCTGCAGTGCGCCATGCGTCAATGCGATCAGCAGGGAAGAGTATGCGCACGATGTGGAGAATGCGGCGAAATTCTTGCGCGGGCGACAGACCGAGGTGCTCGAGGCGCTTGAAAAGAAGATGCATGCATTTGCGGGTGAACTGAAATTCGAGCAGGCCGCTGCCGTGCGCAATCAGATCACCGCATTGTCGCGCGTGCTGCACCAGCAAAGCATGGAAACGGTTGGTGACGCCGACATCGACATCATCGCTGTTATCGTGCAGGGCGGGCGTGCTTGCGTGAATCTGGCAATGGTAAGAGGCGGACGACATCTCGGCGATCGGGCGTATTTCCCGACGCATGTGGACAATGCGCTCGCCACGGATGGTGATCCGGTCGAGGTGGAAGTCTTGAAGGCTTTTCTTGCGCAGCATTACATCGACAAGTTCATACCGCCGACCATCATTCTCAACCTCGAGTTTGATGAGCCGGCGCTGATGATGGCGCTAATGGAACAGTGCGGCCATCGGATCACGCTCGTGTTTCAGCCGCAGGGGCAGCGCCGGCAGTGGCTGGAGATGGCGCATAAGGGTGCGGAGATCGCGCTTGCACGGCTGTTGTCGGAACAGGGTTCGCAACAGGCACGAACTCGCGCGTTGATCGATGTTCTTGGACTGGATGTCGCCGATATCGATGCGCTGCGTGTCGAGTGTTTCGACATCAGCCACACGCAGGGCGAAGCGACGCAGGCTTCCTGCGTTGTGTTCCACCATCATATGATGCAAAACGGCGAATACCGGCGTTTCAATATTCACGACATCACGCCCGGGGATGATTACGCCGCCATGCGTCAGGTGCTCACCCGTCGTTATGACAAAGTCGCAAACGGTGAGGGCGTGATGCCGGATATCGTATTGATCGACGGCGGCAAAGGGCAGGTCGAAATCGCGCGCCAGGTGCTCAGTGAACTTGGCCTGGATATCGGCCTGATTGTGGGAGTCGCGAAAGGCGAGGGACGAAAGGTGGGACTGGAAACTCTGGTTTTTGCCGACGATCGCCCGCCTCAGGAATTGGGCAAGGAGTCGGCGGCGCTGATGCTGATCGCGCAAATTCGCGATGAGGCGCATCGCTTTGCCATCACAGGGATGCGCGCCAAGAGGGCCAAGGCCCGGCAAACCTCTCGCCTCGAAGAGATTGAAGGAATCGGCGCAAAACGGCGGCAGAAACTCCTGGCGCGTTTCGGCGGTTTGCGTGGGGTGGTTGACGCCAGTGTGGAAGACCTGGCGTCGGTTGAAGGAATCTCGCGGCAACTGGCAGAAGAAATCTATAAACAGCTGCATTGAGCGGCACTGATCATCCCACGCAAGGCGGTAATTGCAGCGAATGCGATTTCCACGAGATAATCAGCGTAATTCAAAGGCGCCAACTTATGCCACTCAATATTCCGATCTTGCTTACATGGCTGCGCGTAGCGCTTATTCCACTGGTGGTAGGCATTTTTTATGTGCCCGACGACTGGCTGTCTCCGTTGGCAAAAAGCGTCGCGTCCTCGGGTATTTTTATTGTCGCCGCTCTCACTGACTGGTTTGACGGTTTTCTGGCGCGGCGCTGGAATGAGACCTCCGCATTCGGCGCCTTTCTTGACCCGGTTGCCGACAAGTTGATGGTGGCCGGTGCATTGCTGGTGCTGGTGGAGTTCGATCGTGTCAATGCGGTGATTGCATTCATTATTATTGGCCGTGAAATTACGATTTCTGCATTGCGCGAATGGATGGCGCAGATTGGTGCATCAAAATCGGTGGCGGTCAGTTCGCTCGGAAAGATCAAGACCGCTGCACAAATGGTTGCAATCCCAATGCTCTTGTATGGCGAAACGCTGTTCGACATCATCGATACGCGTCTTTGGGGCGCATGGCTTCTTGTGGCCGCTGCTGCACTGACGGTGTGGTCGATGTTTTATTACCTGCGCAAGGCGTGGCCGCTCATCAAGGAGAAAGCGTAGAGACTTGTTTGGCACGCGGGGCATGCTTGACAAAAATTATGGCTCCTCTATAATGCCTGACTGTTGTGAGCGCGGGAGTAGCTCAGTTGGTAGAGCGCAACCTTGCCAAGGTTGAGGTCGAGAGTTCGAGACTCTTCTCCCGCTCCAGGATTCAGAAAGGAAGCTTCCCGGCTTCCTTTTTTATTTCGCAATCTTTGTCCGGTGTTGTCCCGAGAAGATTGCGATGCTGTACAGGTTATGCGGGAATAGCTCAGTTGGTAGAGCGCAACCTTGCCAAGGTTGAGGTCGAGAGTTCGAGACTCTTTTCCCGCTCCAGATTCACATGGGAAGTCGCATAAAATTTCCCATTCATTCGCAGGTTGGGTTTGGCTGGCAGGCGAATGGTTTTGTGGTTACAATCGCCCCGTGGCGGGGTAGCAAAGTGGTTATGCAGCGGCCTGCAAAGCCGTTTACGCCGGTTCGATCCCGACCCCCGCCTCCATTTATTCAAGGACTTAGCTCATTCGGGCTAGGTCCTTTTTGTTTTGTGCGAGGTTTTCAGCCTGGTACTTGGCGTTGGTGTGCTGTCGCTCGGTAGTAGGACGGCGAAAGCTGTGTGCTGTCGATGGCAAAAGAGCCGCAAAAGCGGCTCTTCTTTGGTGGACGTTTGCTTCCCTCCGGCCGTTTGGCCGCGATTCATTAAATGTGTCCGCTTAGGTTTTATCGTCATTCCGGAGGCGTCAATCTGGCGACCAGCAAACGGTCGACACGATGGCGATCCATATCGACGACTTCGAAGCGGTAACCGTCCCACTCGACATATTCGGAGGCTTCGGGGATATGCCCGAGCATGGTAATCACGAAGCCTGCCAGCGTGTGATACCCGCCTGACGACTCATCAGGAAAGCGCGCCTCGGCGCCGATCAACTCGCGGAAGCGGTCCAGCGATATTCCGCCATCCATCAGCCAGGAGCCGTCTTCGCGCTGCACAGCGTCAGCTTCATGCGCTTCATCGTCAATCACCGACACATCGCCTACGAGCGCTCCCATGACATCGCTGAGCGTGACCATGCCTTCGATTTCGCCATATTCGTCAACGACAAGCGCGAGCTCGGCGCGATGCTTCTTCAGGGTTTCCAGCAGCTGCATTGCGCTTACGGTTTCCGGGACAAAGAGCGGCGGTTTGGTCACAGATGCAATATCGACGCTGGAGACCGAATTCCCCCGGATGGCTTGTGCAAACAGATCGCCGGCATGGACAATGCCTATTACATCGGAACGGTTGCTGCGACAGACGGGAAAGCGGCTATAGGGGCTGTCAGCGATTTTTGCTAGATTTTGTTCGGCAGTATCGTTCAGGTCGATAAATTCGAGGTCGGTCCGCGGCGTCATCAAGGAGGCGAGGCGCTGGTCGTCCAGCCGCAATGCCCGCGTCACGATGTCGTGCTCGGTTTTTTCGAACAGGCCGGCTTCCGTGCCTTCCTTGAGCATGCCGGTGATTTCTTCTTCGGTTACGGAATTGTCTTTGGGCTGGTGCAGGCCGAGCAGCCGCATCAGGAATTCGGTCGTGACTGTCAGCAGTTTTACGAATGGCGCCATGAGCTGGGACAGCCACTGCATCGGCGCAGCAATCAGGGTGGCTACCGTCTCCGGGTGCTGCATCGCGATCCGTTTCGGCACGAGTTCGCCCAAAACGATCGACGCAAATGTAATGCCGACGACGACAATGCCCAGTGCAATCTCTTCGGCGTATTCAGCCAGTAGGGAGAAGCTGCCAATCTGCGGTGCCAGCTTTGCTACCAGCGAGGCTTCACCGAAAGCGCCATTGAAAATGCCAATGAGGGTGATTCCGACCTGAACCGTAGAGAGGAAGCGACTTGGGCTATCAGCAAGGTGGAGGGCGGCTTGTGCGCCGCGGCTGCCGTTTTCCGAAAGCTTTTCAAGACGCATGCGCTTGGAAGAGACGATAGCCAGTTCAGACATGGCGAAAATCCCGTTCAGGAGGATCAAGCCAAGGATAATGAATATATCCACTACTGCAGAACTACACGGTTTCCCGTTGGTTCCTGTTGTTGAAGAATGGGTATTGTACTCGGTGGACGAGGTGCGTCCCCGCCATTCATCGGCGCAAACTGGTCTAGGCTGCTCGCTTGTGTGGCTCAGGCTCCTCCGCAACTTCCTGTATCAGGTCTGGCTCTCCGCCTCGCAGCCACCAGAACAGCAATGCCATCATGAAGGGGCCGACGAACAGTCCGAGCACCCCCAAGGTGGAGACGCCGCCTAGCAGTCCGAACAAAACTGCGAGGAATGGCAGGTTCACGCGTTTGCCGATGAGTTTGGGTCGCACGAATTTATCGACCAGAAAAAGCTCGCATGCTCCCCATGAAAACAAACCCAGTGCCGCGCCGGCATGGCCTTGTCCCAGTAGAAGCAGGGATACGGAGGTGAATGACAGGGGCGCGCCTCCCGGAATCAGGGCCAGGTAGCCCGTTATTACGCCAAGCAGTGCCGGGGCGGGTGCGCCAGCCACGCCATAGGCGATGCCGAGGACGATTCCTTCCAGCAGGGCGACAGAACACAGGCCGAGCGCGGTGCCCCGCATCGAAACCGGGAACAGGCGGCGAAGTACTGCGTAATGCTTGGGAAGAAGCCGCTCTCCGGCACGATCGATGTAGTGCACAACAGCGGGGCCTTCCACATACAGCACGAACAGCGTGAGCAGTGCGAGGAACAGATACAGCGCGTTGGCAAGGATGGTCGGTCCCAGCGTGCCGATGGTGCTGGTGAGATGAGGGACAAGGTCGCCCGCCGTTGTTTGTATCAGTGTGTTGAGTCCGCCGGGCACCGCCAGATGCTCTGCCCACCATTCCGCCGCCTGTTTGGCAACGAAGGGCAGGCGTGAGAGCCATTCCGGTGCCGGCACACCGGCCTGGTTGAGTTGTCCCAGCAAACGTTCAACAGTCGAGATTTCGTTACTGAGCGTATTGAACAGGAAGATGGAGGGCGCGACAAAACTGATGATCAGAAGAGCCAGCAATGCACTTGCACTGCCAACCCGTGACCAGCCTCGGCGCTGGAGTTGTTCATGCAGCGGCCAGGTTATGACAGCAAGCAATGCTGCCCATGCGAGAGAGCCAAGAAAATGCTGGAGAAGTATGACGAGCGATACGCCAAACGAAAGCGGGAGAAGCAGGGAAATTTGAGGCATGCCGCAATGTTCGGAGAATCAAATACCGGCGTCAATAGAAATAATCCCGCCTTCTGTCCTTAGGCGGTAAGCGATATAAATTTGCCAATTTAATTTTATCTTTTGCTTATCTTTTAGGCACGCTCTGAAAGCAGGTCTTGGGAGTTTGTTATCTTTGACGGAACGTTTTTTATGGTGCTGGCAGTAGAACTGTGTCAATGACGTGGATTACTCCGTTGTCAGCCTCGATATCGCTGAGGGTTACGTTTGCGTCATTGACAGTTATTTTCCCGTTGTCGGATTTGAGATTGACATCGCTGCCATTCAGGGTCTTTGCCGGGCCGGGTTTGACTTCCATTACCAGCAACTTTCCCGCCATCACATGATAGGAAAGCACTTGTTCCAGTTTTTTCTTGTCCTGAAATAATGAGGCCTTAGTGTGCGGCGGCAGCTTGTTGAAGGCTGAATTGGAGGGCGCAAACACGGTGTAGGGTCCGGTGCTTGCTAACGTGCGGGACAAGCCTGTCGTCTTCAGCGCCTCGACAAATGTTTTTATCTCGCTGGACTTTGCCGCAGTATCAACCAGGTCGGACGCTACCGCATGGGGCAATGCCAACGCCAGCATTGCCGCCAATATTTTGCGGAGGATGCTTGTCTTCATCTGCACCTCATTTTTCTTTGGTGAATGAATGTGCAGTTTGCGCTTCTGCACGCCTGCTCTTTCTGCTGGATCAGGAAAACCTTCAGGAGTTCAAGTTGCCGTCCGTTCAGGAAAAATTACAGGATTTCCCGATTCATGCGCCCCGCAAGGCTGCGTATTCCGCCGCCGTTGATAACGTTCTGATAGCCCATATCGAGCATCAGGCGCCGCGCAGAAGCAGAACGCCCGCCGCTCTGGCAATACACAATGACCGGTGCTGATTTATTGCTTGCGACGCTACCGATGGCACTCGGTAGCCGATTAAGCGGCACCGAAATCGCATCTTTGATATGCCCGGAGGCAAATTCTTCGGGGGAGCGTACGTCGATCAGGATTGCGTTTTCAGGCAGGGCTTCCGATGCAGCGCCCGCGCCAAAGAGTTTTCCGAATAGGCCCATGATGACTCTTTCTGAAATGTGATTAAAGAATAAGATGCATGGACTAGCCTTTCAGCAGCCGGGGCGCACGCCAAGCTTGCGCAGAATGGATTCCATCATGCACCACTTCGTCAGGCCGCTCTGCAGCAGATTGACGCCAACGAAGGCGGTAAATGCGAGCCACCATTGGCTGACAAACAGCGGGCTGCCGGGAATGCCGAGGGCAAGCGAAAGCAGAATGAAGGTGCCTGCGACGACGCGAACGATTTGCCAGGATGTCATGGTCATACTCCTTGTTGAGTGATAAAAGAAATGCGATTGCGGTAAGCGGTGTAATACAGCAGGGGAATCACCACCAGCGTGAGCATGGTGGACACCAGGATTCCGAATATCAGCGAGATGGCCAATCCGTTGAAGATCGGGTCATCCAGGATGAAGAACGCGCCGAGCATTGCGGCAAGGCCGGTCAGCATGATTGGCTGGGCACGGGTGACGGCGGAGTGCACCACCGCATCCTTGAATGGCACGCCGGCGCGCACCTGCAGGTTGATGAAATCGACCAGCAGGATCGAATTGCGCACGATGATGCCTGCCAGCGCGATCATGCCGATCATGCTGGTTGCGGTGTATTGCGCACCAAGCAATGCATGGCCCGGCATGACGCCGATGATGGTCAAAGGAATCGGCGCCATGATGATTAGCGGCGTCAGGTAAGAGCCGAACTGGGCAACTACAAGCAGGTAGATCAGGATCAGGCCCACCGCATACGCCGCACCCATATCGCGGAACGTCTCGTAGGTGATCTGCCACTCGCCGTCCCACTTGAGCGCATAACTCCGGTAAGGGTCTGCCGGCTGGCTGATGAAGTATTCCTCCAGCTTGCCGCCGCCCGGGACTTCGATTGATGCCAGATTACTGCGCATGCCGAACATGCCGTACAACGGACTGTCGACAGCGCCGGCCATATCGCCGACCACGTAGTTGACCGGCAGCAGATCCTTGTGGTGAACCGGCTGCTCGCGCAGCGTGTCGCTCACG
Source organism: Noviherbaspirillum sp. (assembly GCA_035254105.1). Taxonomy (GTDB): domain Bacteria; phylum Pseudomonadota; class Gammaproteobacteria; order Burkholderiales; family Burkholderiaceae_D; genus Noviherbaspirillum. Next base: position 11,060 of record DATFAZ010000055.1, read on the forward strand.
GTTACCAGTTCGCGGATCGGCACCAGCTTGCCGGCGGCGGAGCGCACGGCAAGCTGCAGCAGAGTGTCGAGGTCGCCGTGGCGTTCGGCCGGCAGTTGCAGCATGGCCGCGGCAGGGTACTTACTCTGATCGTGCAGATAGGCGGCGGCTTCACCACTGAGGCCTGCGGCCAACGTACTCACAATGGCCTGCTGCGGCACGCCCAGCATCGCTGCCTTGCGGCGGTCGACCAGCAACAGGGACTTGGGTGCATTCGCAATGCTGCTGTCGTCCACATCCACTACGCCTTCAGTCTTGTTGAATACCGCGCGCACCGCTTTGGCCACCTGTTGCCGTCCTTCGGGTTCGGGGCCATAAATTTCGGCGACGATGGGCGACAGCACCGGCGGCCCCGGCGGCACTTCAACCACTTTGACATTGGCGCCGAGGCGTCGCCCGATTTCCTGCAGTGCCGGCCGTACCCGGGTCGCGATCACATGGCTTTGGTCTTTCCGATCGCTCTTGCCGACCAGGTTGACCTGCAGGTCGCCGACATCGCCGCCGGTGCGCAGGTAGTACTGCCGCACCAAGCCATTGAAGTTGATCGGCGCGGCTGTGCCTGCATAGGCCTGATAGTCGGTGACTTCCGGTACGTCGGCCAGGTACGCGCCGAGCTCATGCAAGACGGTGGCGGTGTGTTCGACCGGTGTGCCGGCTGGCATATCGACCACGACCTGGAACTCGGACTTGTTGTCTAGCGGGAGCATCTTCAGATGCACCAAGCCGGCGGCCGGCAATAATATGGAAAGTGCAATCAGCACAGCAATCGCCATGGCCAACAGGATCCGGTTACTCCGGCCCTGCGTATCGTCCAGCAAGGGACGGAAGATCCTGCCGAACAGTGGCTCCAGCCGTGCCGACAGCCAGTTGGGTGCATGGCCGGCGACACCGCCGTGAGTGCTCTTCATCCACAGGCGTGCCAGCCAGGGCGTGACCGTAAACGCAATCGCCAGCGACAGCAGCATACCCATGCTGGCATTGATCGGGATCGGGCTCATGTACGGCCCCATCAGGCCGGAAACGAAGGCCATGGGCAGCAGGGCGGCGATCACGGTCAGCGTTGCGAGGATCGTCGGTCCGCCGACTTCATCCACCGCTAATGGAATAATTTCTGCAAGTGGCTTGCCGGGCGAGAGCTGCTGGTGGCGGTGGATGTTTTCGACCACGACAATCGCGTCGTCGACCAGAATGCCGATCGAGAAAATCAGGGCAAACAGCGATACCCGGTTCAGGGTGAAACCCCATGCCCACGAGGCGAACAGCGTCACCGTCAGGGTAAGCACGACTGCCGTGCCGACAATTGCGGCCTCGCGCCGGCCAAGCGCGAAAAATACCAGCGCGACCACCGACATCGTGGCAAACAGCAGCTTCTGGATCAGCTTCTGCGCCTTGTCGTTCGCCGTCGCGCCGTAGTTGCGAGTTTCGGCTACCTCCACCTCCGATGGAATCACGGTGTTCTTCAGTGCCTCCACGCGGCGCATCAGGGCGTCGGCGACATCGATTGCGTTTTCGCCCGGCTTCTTGGTAACGGCGATGCTGACAGCGGGATACTCACCACCGTTCTTCCCGGCGATGCCGTGCCATACATAGTTTGTCGCTGGCGGCGGGCCGTCGCGCACGGTGGCCACGTTCTGCAGGTAGACCGGCTTGCCTTCGCGCACCGCAACCACCAGCTCGCTCACATCCTGCGCGTTTTGCAGGAACGGGCCGGATTCGACCGCGACTGCGAGATTCCCGGAGATGAGTTCTCCAACCGGCAAGCCGAGGTTTGCAGACTGCAATGCTGTGCGCAGGTCGGATACGGTGACGCCAGAACCGGCCATGCGCGCCGGATCCAGTTCCACCATGATGGCGCGGCCGGGCCCGCCGATTGTCCTGACTTCGCGCGTACCCGGGACACGCTTCAGGTCGGCTTCGATACTATGCGCGACGCGCTCGAGATCGTAGGCGCCGGTCGCGGTGCTCTTGGTGTAAAGCGTCAGCGTGACGATGGGCACGTCGTCAATGCCCTTGGGCTTGATCAGCGGTTCCAGCACGCCCAGGCCTTTAGGCAGCCAGTCGGCATTGGCACGGACTGTGTCATGCAGGCGCACCAGCGCTTCGGTGCGCGGTACGCCGACCTTGAACTGGACAGTAATCACTGCAATGCCCGGGCGGGATACCGACATCACGTGTTCGACGCCGGCGATCTGCGATAGCACCTGCTCGCCCGGAATTGTCACCATTTGCTCGACGTCTTTTACCGAAGCGCCGGGAAACGGGACCAGCACATTGGCCATGGTCACATTGATCTGCGGTTCTTCTTCGCGAGGCGTCACGAGTACGGCGAAAATGCCCAGCAAAAGCGCAACCAGCGCCAGCAGAGGGGTAATGCGGGCGTTCTGAAAGAAAGCGGCGATGCGGCCGGAAATGCCAAGCGAATTGCTCATCGTGCTTCCTTAACGTCCACTGGCCTGAACCCGAGCCGCCGCTTGCGGATCGAGCGCCACCCGTTCTCCGGCCACGACACCGGAAAGCACTTCGGTCATATCGTCGTGCGTGCGACCCAGGCGCACCTGGCGCAATACCGGCCGACCGTTCTTGCCGATGATATACAAGCCAGTCATTTCCGCGCGGCGCACCACCGCGACGGCGGGTATGTACAGACGATGATCGGTGCTCGCGCTCTCGGTCGGAACCCATACGCGTGCAAACATGCCGGGTCTTACACCCTTGACGGCGGATGGCAGGTCAACCCGGATCTGTGCCGAATGGGTGCCGACATCCTGCATCGGCAGTATCTGTACTTGCGGGCCCGTCAGCCATTGGCGATCGGCGGGCAGGGCAGGGATTTCAATCTGTGCCGCTTTTTCTGGCGCGAAGTACGCCAGTGAAGTTTGCGGCACCGAGGCGCTTACACGCAGTGCGCCCGGGTCGTACATGGTCAGCAGCGGGCGGCCCGGCATCGCCATGTCGCCCTGTGCTACCGGCACGTCGGCGACCACCCCTGAATAAGGCGCTTTCACAACGAAAAAGCCGGACTGGATCTGCGTAGCGCTTGCCTGGGCGATTTGCGCGTTCAGTTCCGCGGAGGTGGCGCGATATTGCGCCTCGGCGCGTTCCAGCGCAGCCTGGCTGATGTACTGCTTCTCGAATAACTGTTTTTGGCGTTGATATTCTTTGGTTGAGACGTTCAGCCCGGTGCGCGCGGCTTCCACCTGCGCCTGACTGGCGGCAGTGTTCTGCGCGGCGGCGCGTGCGTCGATGCGTACCAGCACCTGGCCTTCCTTCACTGTATCGCCGGCTTTCACGCCAAGTGCGATCACCGAGCCTTGCACCTGCGCAGCAATCACTGTCTGGCGTACCGCCTCGACCACGCCGTCGAAACTGGCGCTGCTAGCCATGCTGTGTGTCTGCACGGCTGCGCTCGCCAGTTCTGCCGGCGCCGCCAGTGCAGCCGGTGCAACTGAGGCCTGTAAGACTGCTGCCACAAAAGCTGCGCCAAACCGATATTTCATTTGCATCTACCTTCTCCCGTTTTCTGTAGATGGTGTCCAGAAACTTTATTTCCGAGCGCCACCTTCCGTCATTATGTAACTAATTGCTTAAATATGCAATGGCGTATATAGTTAAGGATGTGTATAATTAAATTCCAAGAAGCATGATTTTTTGCTTCTCTTACCCAATGAGTCCAAGCATGGAAGATCTACCCAAAGAGGCGCTGGAGCAGGTGGCCGCGTACTTTCAGGCCTTGTCGGAGCCGACCAGGCTGCACATCCTGAGCCTTCTGCGCAGCGGTGAGCACAATGTCGGCGAGTTGGCGCAACTGTGCGAATACACGTCTGCGAACATCTCGCGACATCTGGCGATACTGAGCAAGCACGGCCTCGTTGCAAAAGACAATCGTGGCACCAACGTGTATTACCGTATCGCTGACGAATCGGTGTATGCACTGTGTGACCTGGTGTGCGGCAGTATTGCGCGCCAGTTCGAGCAGGCGGCACGCGACAGGCAGGCATTTGTGCAATCGGCCGGGCGCGCGAAGGAGCGGTGATGACGCATTCCGGCAAGCGGCCAGCTTCTGGCGGCGACGCATCGCTGGCCAGTTCCGCTGAGATGTGGAACGGCCGATACCAGCAGCCCGATTATCTTTTCGGCACCGAACCCAATGCCTATTTGCGCAGGCATGCCGGGCTGTGGCATCCCGGGCAAAGCGTGCTGTGCGTTGCGGATGGCGAGGGCCGTAACAGCGTCTGGCTGGCGCGTCAGGGTTTGAATGTGGATGCCTTCGATATCTCGGATGTCGGCGTCGGCAAGGCCAAAAAACTCGCTGAAGCCGAGGGCGTTTCCGTCGGATTCACGATCAGCGATTGCGATCAGTATGTATGGCCAACTGCGGCCTACGACGGCGTAGCGGCGATCTTCGTGCAATTCGCCGATCCGTCGATGCGTGAGCGGCTGTTTGCCAACATCGTCAAGAGCCTGAAGCCGGGTGGCATTCTGATACTGCAGGGCTATACGCCGCAACAGCTGAATTACAAGACCGGCGGGCCGCCGCAGGTGTCCCATCTGTACACAAAAGAGATGCTGCGCGATGCGTTTTCAAGCTTGCGCATCATCGAATTGCTCGAATACGAGGACGATCTGGCCGAAGGAAACCATCATCTCGGACGCTCCGCATTGATGGGGTTGGTGGCGCGAAAACCGTGATCTGTCCGGAAAATCTTAGCAGGCTGTTTTTTTAACCAAGGAGAGAACCATGAACGCAAATGTAGGTGGTATTGATCGCATTCTTCGCATTGCCGTCGGAGTTGCTTTGATTTTGGCAACCCTGTTCGGCGCCATCGGCGTGTGGGGCTGGATTGGCGTTGTTCCCCTGGCTACCGGGCTGTTCGGCTTCTGCCCGGCCTATCTGCCGTTTGGGCTGCGTACCTGCAAGACCAAAAAGTAAGTCGGCAATAAACCAATTCTTTAACTGATTTCGAAAGTGTATTCATGAGCACATTCCCGCCGAACTACCGCGAGCTGACTCAGTCGGTATCGAAAAACCTTGCTACTTTGCGCAGCGACATCCCGGACGTAATGAAGGGATTTAGCGAAATGGCGCGGGCTGCAACGCGCGATGGCGCCCTCGACAAGAAGACCAAGGAATTTATCGCTCTTGCGCTCGGCGTGGCGGCACACTGTGATGCATGCATCGGATTTCACGTTGAGGCGCTGGTGAAGCTGGGCGCGACCAAAGCCGAAGTGGAAGAAGCATTGGGGATGGCGGTTTACATGGGGGGCGGGCCTTCGCTCATGTATTCGGCCAATGCAATCGCTGCTTTCGAAGAGTTTTCGCGCGCAGCCTGAACGGGGCGTCGTATCGGTCAGGCAAGACGCCTGCTCCACGTTCAGGAGCAGGCGTCTTGTTGTAAGCATGTTTGCTTTTTTCTGGAGTGAGTTGCATGAGTAGCAGCGTTCAGGGTGCATCCGTTGCCGCCCCGCCCATCAGCAGTCTCGAACATTTTCCGGTCCCGCTTTTTTCTTCCGTAATGGGTATCACAGGATTGGCGATTGCTTGGCAAAAGGCGCACATGGTTTTCGGCATGCCGGCACTGGTCGGGGATTCGATCCGCTTGCTGGCGTCAGCCTTGTTCCTGTTGCTGGCAGCCCTGTATGCAGCCAAGTGGCTGCGCCATCCGAAGGCTGCGTCAATGGAATCGAAGCATCCGGTACGCATCAGTTTCCTGGCCACGATCCCGATCGGCATGCTGCTGCTTGCCACCGCATGGCTGGGAGATGCGCCGCATATAGCAGTCGCTTTCTGGTCTGCGGGCGCTGCACTGCAACTGGCGCTCACCCTGCGTACTGTCGGAAGCTGGCTCCATCACACCCACTACGACATTAAGCACGCCAATCCGGCCTGGTTTATCCCTGTGGTCGGCAATATCATCGTTCCGATTGCCGGTGCACAGATCGCATCGCCGGAACTGTCATGGTTCTTTTTCAGTATCGGCATCGTGTTCTGGGTGGTGCTTTTACCGATCGTCATGAACCGTCTCTTTTTTCATGAGCCACTGCCACAGCGTCTCATGCCGACGATGTTCATTTTTCTGGCGCCGCCATCCGTAGGGTTTCTTGCATGGACCAGCCTGACAGGGCAGGTCGATGCATTCAGCCGGGTGCTGTTCTATACCGCGCTGTTCCTCGCACTGCTGCTGGCCAGTAATGCGCCGCGCTTTTTCCGGCTGCCGTTTGCTATTTCATCGTGGGCATATTCCTTCCCGCTGGCCGCGCTGACCATCGCCGTCATCACAATGTACGTACACGTCGGCGGCATGCTGATGGCGACCGTTGCCGTCGTTCTGCTGTCGCTGCTCAGTGCCATTGTCGCTGCGCTTGCACTGCGTACCATTGTTGCGGCACGACAGGGACAGATCTGCGTTCCGGAATGAAGCAAACCAAAACAAAACAGGAAACGAGATGGGCACAATTAACCTGGGACCGTTCGCGTTTCCCGTGGGCGCCTTGCTGCTGATTGGCGCTGCCCTGGTCGCTTTGACCATGGCCAATCGAATGGGGCGTAGTCGCGGCGTCAACCTCGAGACGCATGTATGGAAAGTATTGATTGCAGGCCTGTTGACAGCAAGGATTGCATTTGTCGCCCTGTACTGGAACAAGTACATGGCGGCGCCCCTAAGCGTTTTCGATATCCGGGATGGCGGGTTCCAGGTAATCGCAGGCTTCATCGCTGCGGTTGCGATGGCTGCATGGTCAGTCTGGCGGGAACGGGCAGGTCGCCGGCCTTTACTGCTCTCGATAACTGCCGGTGCGCTGATCTGGGCGGCCGGAACAGGCGCATCCATGTACTTCTACACCGGAACGTCAGAAGTGCCGGACGTAACGCTAACCCGGCTGGATGGCAAACCAGTGCACTTGAAATCGCTGGCCGGCAAGCCGCTGGTGTTGAATATGTGGGCAACATGGTGCCCGCCGTGCCGCCGCGAGATGCCGGCGTTTCGCGATGCGCAGGCGCGCTATCCGGATGTCGTGTTCGTGTTTGCC
>DATFAZ010000056.1:0-3684 GCA_035254105.1 Noviherbaspirillum sp.
GGGATCGACCTGCTCAAGCAGGTCAAGGCCGAAAAGCCGAAGCTGCCGGTGCTCATCCTCAGCATGCAAAAAGAAGAGCAATATGCGGTGCGCACGCTCAAGGCCGGTGCCTCCGGCTATCTGTGCAAGGACAGCGCCTCCGCCGACCTGGTCAAGGCGATCCGCAAGGTCGCCGGCGGCGGCATGTTCATCAGCGCCGCCGTTGCAGAGAATCTAGCGCTCGGCCTCACGACCAACAACGAATCGCTACCGCATACGCTGCTGACCGACCGCGAGTACCAGGTGTTTCGCCTGATCGCGTCCGGCATGGGAATCACCGCGATCGGCGACAGCCTGCACCTGAGTGTGAAAACCATCAGCACGCACAAAACGCGCATCATGCAAAAGATGAACTTCACCAACACCACCGATCTGATCCGCTATGCGCTCAAGCATGGGCTGATCGATGAGGCGGAACAGCCGCCGGACTGAGTCTGGAAGTTACAGGTTCTCGGAAAACAAGGAAAGCAGGCGCTGTACTTGTAGGGTGCTTTGCATATTTTTTGATATTGCTGATTTCATGATGCACACAGGAAGATGACGGTCGGTGGATGCACGCATTTCAACGGACCTGAATCAGGCACTACGGAGTAGCGCTCGCAGTGGTGAAAAACAACGCATTTTTCATCCACACCAAGGGGGAGCAAACTGTCCGGTTCCGGATGTGGACCGGAAATTCAAGAAAGACTGCTGCCTGGCTGCGGCCGGCCAATAGCGGTCTTTCCCCTCAGCGGCTTGCTGCCTCAAAGCAGACATTCACCGACTTGATACCCCATCGGTCGGTCGATGGGAGAGTCGACTCCGCGTCCTCCCTTGTTCAGAACATGGACGTAGATCATCGTCGTCGACACATCCGCATGTCCCAAGAGATCCTGCACGGTCCGGATGTCATATCCTGCTTCCAGCAGATGGGTGGCAAAACTATGGCGCAACGTATGGGTTGAAGCCGGTTTCGTCAGCTTGGCCGCAATGACCGCCTGCTTGATTGCGCGTTGAATGGTTTGTTCGTACACATGATGCCGGCGGACGATGCCGCTGCGCGGGTCGGTCGATTCGTGATCGGACGGGAAGACCCAGAACCAGCCCCATTGCGTTCCTGCAGCCGGATACTTGCGCTCCAGTGCACCCGGCAGCATGACGCCATTCCGTTTATTCAGGCGATCATCTTCATAGAACTGTTTGGCGTGGGCGATTTGTTCACGAAGCGGTGCAACTAATGCCAGGGGTAACATCGTGATGCGGTCTTTGCCACCCTTTCCCTGTCGGACCACAATCTCACGCCGCTGGAAGTCGACATCCTTCACGCGTAGCTGAGCGCACTCCATCAGGCGCATTCCCGTGCCGTATAACAGCCGGGCAATCAAGCCATAGACGCCAGACATCTGGGCGAAAATCATTTCCACCTCCTGCCGCGTCAGGACTGTTGGCCGTCTGGCCGGCTTTTTGGGTCGGCTGATTCCTTCAATCCACGGCAGCTCCATCTTCAACAGCTTCTTGTAGAGAAAGAGCAATGCGCAGAGCGCTTGGGTATAGGTAGCACCGGCGACATTGCGCTCATTAACCAGATATGACATGAAGGCCTGGATTTCTGGGGCACCCATATCTATGGGATGGCGCAGGCCGTGAAAGCGGATATACCATCGGGCCCAGTAGACGTAAGCACGTTCGGTGCGGAGACTATAATGGTTGTCACGAATGCAACGGCGCAGCTGATCGAGTAGTTTCGGCGGCTGCGGTGGAGCAAGATTTACTGTGACGTCTTTCACGATTATTTATCACTGTTTATTTATACAGTATCGTGCCAAACGTAGAGTTGGCGCGGCTTGCGAGGGATCAAACCGATGTGCTTATCAGCCTGTCTCCATGCTTATCAGCTCACCCTGTCCATATAAGTACCAGTTATGCATAAAGGTCTGCGCGTACTTCTGGCATCAACTGCTGCTCTTATCAGCTTGCCTGCATTTGCATGGCTTGCGGCAGAGTTTGCTGCCTGCTACGAGATTTTCTCGACTGGAATGAACTCTCGGGCCGAGTTGGGTGAAGACCTGGGGTTTGGCATTCTCTTATTCATGGCCGTCCCACCATTCACATTGGCGGGAGCAGGGTTTGTCTGGTGGCTTGTTTGGTCTCGCACAGGGTGCTCGAAAACCATCCTCTCGAATGGAGACACCAATGCATAACATGGCGCTCAACCTCGCTCCCTTTGGTCGCTGGACGCTGCGCGATAAAGCTGCGCAGCGCCGGTTAGCTCCACGTTATGAAGACTTCAGCAAGCGCGGTCATTGCGTTGTGTCTCTCGATTTCGGGTTGCGCTTTTCTCCCATCAGTGAAAGACGCGCTCTCTGTGCGCCCCGTTAAATATGTGCCCTGCTGGAAAAATATGGGGCCAAATACGGCCTGTGGGTCGGTTACAGTGCCGCCTGATGAAGCCGAAGGATTTGTCGTGATTGTTGGCTGGAAGCGATTTTCGGATCTTACTGATCCTGCCGACACTGGAAAGGTTACGGGCCAAGAAAGATTCAGTAGATTCTCTGAATTTGCCACCAAAGAGGTAGTAACACGGGGGTTTTGTAATGCTGCTTTTGTTCCTGAGAATAGGCGGAACATAATGGGTTGGGAGGGTTCCGGTGACAGAGGAATTTATGTTGTATGCACTAATTAAAATTGGGGCCAATCACTCTAACATGCAGATGAACACATACGGCTTCGCCTCTGGTTATCAAACACGTTGAGCGTCCGCTTTCCGACTTGCCGAATGGTAGCTAAGGGTCGACAGCACTGGCTCGTAGTCGGGTTTCAGGCGCCCGGTGATGAGACCCAAACGGTCGTTCGGGTCGCAGCTAGGGGCTGAGCCTCATTGCAGCAATGGCAGTTATGGCCAAGACTGAAGATTACAATCGCTGATCTCTGTGCTCATGCCTTTGGACTGGCTGATCAAGAATGCTGGATTCCGCAACCCGCCTGCCGCGACGCCGTGGCAGAAAATGGAAAGGCAGGGCAGCAAAGCAGGCGAGTGCTGGAAAATTGTTTTGGGCAAGAGAATGGGAGATAATTCCCGCCCATGAACGACATGACACAACTCCCCCCATTTCCTGACCGTCTCTCGGTCGATCCGCGCAGCCCTTACTTTAATGCGGCTGTCCTCGAGCATGATGTTGGCATCAAGCTCGAGGACAAGGAACGCACCAATGTCGAGGAATATTGCATCAGCGAAGGCTGGATCAAGGTTGCGGCCGGCAAGGCACGTGACCGCAAGGGCAATCCGATGACGATCAAGGTAAAAGGCAAGGTCGAGCCTTTTTACCGATAACGTCTTTACTTTTCTGCTGCGCGGCCTGCCACGGTGTTCGCACCCTGGCAGGCCTGTTTTTTCTATGCCGTGGGCGGAAGAGTTCTATGCCAGAACCTCCAGCATCTCCTGTGCCCATCCGATGGAAACCTCTTCGTACAGGATGCCTTTCTTGAGGATCATGTGCTGGATGCGTGCTTCGCGCGTGAGGGCGTCGCCATGCAGGAAATCCCGCTCTTCGATGGTCCGGTAGTGCGCCAGCTTCTCCTGGTGCCGTTCAATCTGGCGCCGGATTTCGGGGCGCAGATCGACTTCACTCAGTGCGGCATCGGCACGCAACTTGACCATGAATTCAT
>DATFAZ010000057.1:0-25777 GCA_035254105.1 Noviherbaspirillum sp.
CTCCGGTCATTCGTACGAGCGTAGGACGTGTACACATTGGTACGCTTTGACAGGTTATGAACGTAACCAATAGCGTACTGATCGGCCTCGCGAGTTTCAGCGGCACGGCGGTCATCCCGGCGTACAAACGATGCCAGCACGTTGCCTGCGCCAACGGGAGCGCTGACGCCGAGCATGTAGTTACGGTCTTTTTGTGTCTCAACGCCGGTTGCGCCAGATTCCGCCTTGTTGGTTCCGAAAGCGGCGTGCACTTTTGCGGCACCGAGGTCGTATGTTGCCCCCAGCATTGCAACCTTGCTGTCGTCCGCAATCGCAGGGACTGCGGTCAGGCCAGCATTCGCTTTATGGTACGCGAACTGAACGTTCAGCGGCCCATTTGCAAAGCCGAGGCCGAGGCCGATCTGACGGCCCTCAGAGGTGTCGCCGGCGACTTCACCAAAGCTGTATGCCACTTGGCCAGAGAAACCTCCCGAAGAGAGGGAATAGTTAATCGTGTTGCTCGTGCGCAAGGTGGTAGTGAATAGTCTTTCGATATTGCCGGTGAAGCCGGTATTAAACGGATCAATCGTATCCAGCGCAATGTGCATCGGCGTGTACTGACGACCCAGCTTCAGCGCACCGAAGCCACCTTGAAGGCCCACATATGCCTGGCGGCTGAAGATGCCGCCATCTGTACGCAATGCACCAGTGTCAACGTTAAAGCCATTTTCCAAAAGGAAAATAGCGGACAAGCCGCCGCCCAAGTCTTCTGTGCCCTTAAAGCCCAGACGGCTGCCATTTTTATTGGCGTCAGGATTGCCGTCCGTCATGCGCCACGTCGAATCACCGTTTTTTGGTTTGTTGTATTCAATAGCCGCATCCACGATACCGTAGATGGTGACATTGGTTTGTGCGGACGCAATGCCAGTGAAGGCACCCAGGATTGCTAATGCAAGAAGCGATTTTTTCATGAGTAAATCCCCAAAGTTATCGAATTAGTGTTTTTAAATACATTTGGCAAGGCCGCTACTGAAAGCATTTCTAAAAACAGTGTCATTAGCAGTTTGCTAATGACATGATTGCTATTCCCTCAAGTAGGACGTTTGATAGAGCACAAATAGGACTTGGTCTTTAGGGGATTGCGGTAAATCTGTGGTGTCCATGCAACGCCTATAAACAAGGAGTGCATGGTGCTACGGGCGCGACGTATGGAAGCTAGAAAGTTGAGTCACTAGGCCAAAAGAAAGGAAATCCTTTACCTTGCAATTGAGCGGGCAGTCTTGCAGGGTGAACCCTCAAGGGGGAGGCAAATTTCATGTGGGTCTGTACTATGCTTAAAACATAAAAGGCACCCGAAGGTGCCTTTCATTATTTCAACTAAATTACTGCAGGATAACCCTGCAACGCATTAGAAAGTGTGGCGAACGCCAGCGTTGAACACTTTGGTCTTGACATCAGACGTACCAGCTACGCCGTCGTCTTGCTTGCCATAGCCGAAGGAAGTGTACAGGTTGGTACGCTTCGACAGCTTGTGGGAATAGCCCAGAGCCAGCAGGTCTTCCTTAGCATCGCTGTTACGATCGTCAGCACGCTGCCACGATGCCATAACAGTACCTGCACCACCAACCGGAGCGCTCACGCCCAGCATGTAATCACGGTACTTGTCTTCGGTGCCAGGAGTTGCATAGTCACCCTTGTTCAGTGCGACAGCGCCGTGGACCTTAACAACGTTCAGGTCATACGCTGCACCCAAGAAGGTGGTCTTGTCGGAGCCGGTGTCAGCTGCGTTCTTTGCATTGTGGTAAGCCAAAACAGCGGTAATCGGGCCGTTGGCGTAACCAACACGCAGACCGAGTTGACGGTTTTCGGAGGTGCTACCTGCACGTTCGCCGAAGCCGTATGCAACTTCACCGTTAAAGCCAGCAACGTTCGGCAGGGTGTAGTTGACAGCGTTGTCCATGCGGACATCGTACGGATTGAAGAAGCTAGCCATATCGCCAGCCAAGCCGGTGCCAAACGGATCGATGGAATCGAGAGCGTTAAACATCGGGGTGTATTGGCGACCAAATTTTACGGCGCCGAAACCACCTTGCAGACCTACGAATGCTTGGCGACCGAACAAGCGGTTGCCTGCAGCCGAATAGTCACCTGCAGTAGATTGGCCAAGCGTACCGTTGTCCGCGTTGAAGCCGCTTTCCAATGCGAAAATAGCAGACAGGCCACCACCCAGATCTTCGCTACCCTTGAAGCCGAGGCGGCTACCGGATTGCTGACCGGAGGTCAGGCCCCAAGTTGTATCGGTACCATCATTTACACGGCTGATGCCGACGTCAACAACGCCGTAGACGGTTACGTTGGTTTGTGCGGAAGCTGCACCTGCGAATGCACCCAGAACTGCCAGAGCGAGAAGCGATTTTTTCATTTATAAATCCCCAAAGATTTGTCGAGCTAGAGTTTTTGTGTAATGCGTTTGGCAAGGCCACTAGTGCAAACGTCCCTGCCAAAATAGCCTCGGAGTAACTTACTAAGAAGCTAGTGGCTATTTCATCAAATAATGCCTTTTAGGACAAAGGAAATTAGTCTTTTTCGGCAACTCTCTAGGGTTTTGTGGTGCCCCTGCAACGCCGGCATGAAGTCTATAACGTCATTGCACCATTATGGTGCTCCACCATAACTTTTCGGGCAACGCTGGAGAGAGGAGAAATTTCGTGACTGGAGAATGTAAAAAAGGGTACCCGAAGGTACCCTTTTTATTTCTTTCAATCTCACAGGCTTACGCCTGGAAATGATTAGAACGTGTGACGAACGCCCACACCGACGACGGTCTGCGATTTGTCGGCTTCTGCAGCACTGAAGGTGGTTCCACCTGCACCGGCGCTATGCTGTGCGCCAACGATTGAGCCGTCGCTGGAGCGACCATAAACGGCATACAGTGTGGTGCGCTTCGACAGCTTGTAGTCAGCTTCGAGGCCAAACATGTTGACGTCATCGCCTTTGATCGCGTCTGCGCTCTTGTCATTAAGACGATAGAAGCCAGCGGATACATCAACCGTCGAGGAGACCGCATACAGTGCGCTCAGGCCGTAGATATCAAACTTCACTTCGTTGGCTGCGTTTGGATCCTTGAAGCTGCTCCAGGAGGCGCGTACGGTAGCGGGGCCGAAAGTATAGCCGCCGTTTACCGTGTAGCCTTGGCCATCCTTGTCGCCAGTAGCATTGTAGTGCTGAACGAAGCCAGCATTAGCCGTCAGCGGACCAGCGGCGTAGTTGGCGGTAATACCTTGCTGCTTGCTTGCAGAGCTCTCGCCAGCAACTTCACCAAATGCGTAATAAGCCGTAGCCTTGAAACCGTTAAAGTCTGGCGTCGTATAGGAAACAGCGTTGTTTACCCACAGTTGTTGCATGTTGGCACCCGCTTCGACTCCGGCTAACGGAACAGCGGTTGCCGTAGCGCGGAGGTACGGTTGCAGGCTGGAGCCGGTCAGGTTACTCGCGCGGGTATCGCCGCTTGCATAGGCAATATAGAACGGATCAGTCTGGCGGCCCAGGGTAACCGTACCGAAGTTGCCAGCGAGACCGAGGTTTGCAGCGCGCTTAAACATTTGGGTGCCAGAATCAATTTCACCGGTGTCGGCGAAAATCTGACCTTCCAAGCGGAAGAATGCCTTCATGCCCCCACCCAGATCTTCCGTGCCAGTTACGCCCCAGCGGCTGCTTTGAGTGCCAGCACCCACCGACATCTTGCTATCGCCAGCAGCGTTAATATTCGAATTGCGGACGATACCTTGATCAATCAAACCATAGATCGTGACGCTGGATTGTGCTTGTGCTGCACCTGCAAATGCACCCAGAACTGCGAGGGCGAGAAGCGATTTTTTCATTAGTAAATCTCCAAGGGTTGGCGTGCTAAAATTTTTTGAATTGCCTTACCACTTCAGCAGGGCCACTAGTGGTTACGTCCCTGCCGATACTTCCAACTGCTATGAGCAAGAAGCTAAAAGTGATTTCACCAAATGTGTTCTCTTAGGGCAAAGAGAATTTGGCTTTTCCAGCAATATGTTGGTATTTATGTGGCTGAGGTGCAACAAAACGTTTCAAGTTATTGCCGTAGCGCAACATTCGTTGCGCTACTTTCTTCATTGAGTTGTTGCAAACACAAACCTAGGTTCTTGGCCGGACTCATTCTCGAGACTTCTTTTTAATGCGCGCGGTGTAATCAATATGTTTGCTGTGGATAATTTAATTGGTAATTTCGATAAGGCGTTGCGCGTCATTAGTGGGGTCGCGTCTGCTTCCCGATCGAATCCAGCGGCAAAGGCGGCAGACAACATGCTCGCTGAGGTGGAGCGCCGTCTTAGCAGCGGCCTGATGCGGGTAAATCATGTAGGCGAAGTGTGCGCCCAGGCGCTATATGAGTCGCAGGGGCGATTCGCGACCAATCCCTCGATGAAGCAGCAGTTCATGCAAGCTGGGCGCGAAGAAGAGGATCATTTGGCGTGGACGGCGGAGCGTCTGCGGGAACTCGGGTCGCGCACCAGCCTCCTGAACCCCTTGTGGTATGCGGGAGCGTACGCAATTGGCGCGCTTGCGGCGCGTGCCGGCGATGCCCAGAGCCTCGGTTTTGTGGTGGAAACCGAGCGTCAGGTGGAAGCGCATCTGGCCAGTCATATGGCCAGACTGCCTGCGCATGACGAAAAATCGAGGGCGATTGTTGAGCAGATGCGGGTTGACGAGGTGGCGCACGGTGCGAGCGCTCAGGCGCTCGGTGCTGCCGAGATGCCGGTTCCGCTACGTGCCGTCATGCGCGCCATGGCAAGGGTAATGACGGCGACCGCGTATTACATTTAGGTTGAGGCTGTGTGGCAAAAGGACCTCAAAGCTGGGCTTTTGCCATGCGGTGAATTAATTATGCTGCTAGAGGGCGCCCGCAGATGATTCGGGAGAGGGCGCTTTATTACCGGCGCATTCGGCAAGATCATCGACAATCTCGAAGGAGTGCGTTAATTCGGCGGTTTTTTCGAGAATGATCGATGCCGAGCAGTATTTTTCATGCGAAAGCTTGATCGCGCGCTCCACCAGATTGGGCTTCAGGTTCCTGCCTCTTACGGTGAAGTGAAAGTGCACCTTGGTGAATACCTTCGGGTCTTTTTCCGCGCGCTCTGACTTGAGCGTGACATCGCAGCCGCGGACATCCTGATGACTCTTGCGAAGAATCAGAACGACGTCGTAGGCGGTGCAGCCGCCCGTTCCGGCCAAAACCACTTCCATCGGGCGCGGCGCGAGATTGCGACCGCCGCCTTCCGGCGCGCCATCCATGGTGACGAGGTGGCCGGAGCCGGTTTCTGCCATAAAAGTCATGCCGGACGTTCCGGTCCAGCGCACTGTGCATTCCATATTCATGCTCGCTTGATTCAGAAGCGGTTATTGTAACGTTTTTGGCTATGCTCCATGGTTGTGTTTGACGCCAAGTCTTTGAAAAGGCTATAATTTCAGGCTTTTCCGTTCGCTCAGGAAAAGACAACAAGGAAGAGTCCACCGGTTTTGGGGTGGAACCGCCAATTTGAGCGTTTAATTATTTAGGACATCATCATGAAAACCTTTTCCGCTAAAGCCCATGAGGTACAGCGTGAGTGGTTCGTGATTGACGCAACGGACAAAGTCCTCGGACGTGTTGCCAGCGAAGTGGCACTCCGACTGCGCGGCAAGCACAAACCTGAGTTCACCCCGCACGTCGACACGGGCGACTTTATCGTCGTCATTAACGCAGGCAAGCTGCGCGTGACTGGCAACAAGGCTCTGGACAAGACCTACTACCGTCACTCGACTTATCCGGGCGGCATCTACGAAACCAATTTCCAGAAAATGCAACAGCGTTTTCCGGGTCGTGCGCTGGAGAAGGCTGTCAAGGGCATGCTGCCCAAGGGCCCGCTCGGCTACGCGATGATCAAGAAGCTGAAAGTCTATGCAGATGGCACCCATCCGCATTCTGCTCAGCAACCCAAAGCACTCGAAATCTAAGGAACGGACATGATCGGTAACTACAACTACGGAACCGGCCGTCGCAAGAGTGCAGTGGCTCGCGTTTTCATCAAATCCGGCAGCGGTAACATTGTTGTCAATGGTAAGCCGGCAGCGGAATATTTTTCGCGCGAAACCGGTCTGATGGTTATTCGTCAGCCGCTCGAACTGACCGGCAATGTCGAGCGTTTCGACATCATGGTCAATGTGCATGGCGGCGGTGAGTCGGGCCAGGCAGGTGCGGTTCGCCACGGAATTACCCGTGCGCTGATCGATTACGATGCTGGCCTGAAGTCGGAACTGGCAAAAGCCGGTTTCGTTACTCGCGATGCACGTGAAGTCGAGCGTAAGAAAGTCGGTCTGCGTAAAGCACGCCGCGCAAAACAGTTCTCCAAGCGCTAATTCTCGCGTTTTCAGAGCATCGAAAAGCCGCCGGGTTTGCGCCTGGCGGCTTTTTACTTTTATGCGGTAATACCAGAGGCCGGTTGTTAGAATTAAGGCGAAACGTTTTTAGCAAGGAAATGACATGATCAAGGTGGGTATCGTAGGCGGCACAGGTTATACGGGTGTGGAATTGTTGCGTTTGCTGGCCGCACATCCACAAGTAGAGTTGACTGCTATTACTTCCCGCAAGGAAGACGGCATGCCTGTGGCCGATATGTTTCCGTCATTGCGTGGTTATGTGTCACTCGCGTTTTCTACACCCGAGAAAGCGAAGCTGACTGAATGTGATGTTGTATTTTTTGCGACCCCGCACGGTGTGGCAATGGCGCAGGCACGTGAACTTCTTGCGGCTGGTGTGAAAATTATTGACCTAGCCGCCGATTTCCGCCTGAAGGACATTGCGGAATTCGAGAAGTGGTATGGCATGCCGCATTCCTGCCCGGATATTCTGGGTGAGGCGGTATACGGATTGCCGGAAGTGAATCGCGAGGCAATCAGCAAGGCGCGCGTTATTGGCTTGCCGGGCTGTTATCCGACCTCGATGCAGCTAGGATTTGCGCCATTGCTTGCCCAAGGCAAGCCGCTGGTCAATGAGGCGACACTGATCGCCGATTGCAAATCTGGCGTGTCGGGCGCAGGACGCAAGGCGGAAGTGCATACATTAATGGCGGAAGCAGCTGACAACTTCAAGGCTTACGGCGTGAAGGGGCATCGCCACCTGCCGGAAACGACGCAGGGTCTGCAGGCAATTGCTGGCCGCAAGGTCGGGCTGACTTTTGTGCCGCATCTGGTGCCGATGATTCGTGGCATTCACTCAACCTTGTATGCAACCATCCTGCCGGAAGCACGGGGCACTGATTTTCAAGCGTTGTATGAGAACCACTTCAAGGGCGAGCCGTTTGTCGACGTCATGCCGCCCGGAAGCCATCCGGAAACCCGGTCGGTGCGCGCCTCGAACAAGCTGCGGATTGCGGTACATCGCCCCGAGGGCGGCGATCTGCTCGTCATCTTGGTGGTTGAAGACAACTTGGTAAAGGGAGCAGCAGGCCAAGGGGTGCAATGCATGAATATTCTATTTGGGCTTGATGAAACGACGGGCTTGATGCACATTCCAGTATTGCCCTAAGTAAATTGCCGTTTCCGTTTCATGCATCCTTTCAATTCGATGAAGTTGCGACTTTTGCGGCGACGCCTGTCAGTGTCGGCGCCGAAGATGACAATCCGGACCCAAAAGCCCTGGACTGTCCGATTGCTGGCCATGGTTATCGTGCTGGGGTTGGCGGGTGCGCTGGCGATGTGGGTGTATGAAATGGGACGGGGGTTGACCGGCCTAAATGCTGATGGGATCCGGCAGCAACTGGTGCAATACAAGGAACAGATAGAGACCCTTACTGCCGAGCGCGACCAGTTATCCAGTACCGCGAATGCGGCAGAAAGCAGGCTGACTATCGAACAGTCGGCGCAAAAGCAGCTCGCCTCTCAGGTCAAAGTGCTTGAATCCGAAAATATCCGGCTCAAGGAAGACCTGGCATTTTTCGAAAGCCTGCTACCGAATGCAACAGGTCCGGCAGGCGTGACTATCCGCCGCCTGAAAGTCGATCTGCAGCCGCCAAATCAGCTGCGTTACCGCTTGCTAGTTATGCAAGGAGGCAACGGCGAACAGCAATTTGTGGGTACTTTGCAACTTGTTGTCACCGTTCTGCAGGACGGCAAAAATGCTATGATGACTTTTCCTGATGCGAGTCCAGCCGAGCAGGGTAAATTCAAGCTTGGTTTCAGACATTATCAGCGCGTCGAAGGTGTGCTCACATTGCCGGAAGGTTCGGCGGCCAAACAGGTCCAGGCGCGCGTACTCGAAAAAGGTCAGGTACGGACCCAAGCATCCGCGAACTTGTAAAGGAGGGCCGCCATGTTAGGCCGCAAAAACAAAGGCACGATTGATAGTCTGATTGGTATATCGACCAGTATCGAGGGCAATGTACGCTTTCGGGGTGGGCTGCGTATTGACGGGCAAGTCAAAGGCAATGTCATTGCCGAGGGCGATGAACCCAGCATGCTGGTTATCTCTGAGCATGCGAAAGTGGAAGGCGAAGTGCGGGTCGCGCATCTGGTGATTAATGGTGAAGTTATCGGCCCAGTACATTCATCGGAGCTACTTGAATTGCAGCCGAGCGCCCGCATAACGGGAGATGTGTATTACAAGGCGCTGGAGATGCATGGTGGCGCGCTGGTAGCTGGCAAGCTTACTCATGATCAGGTTGGCGAACCGGTTCTGAAGCTGGCTTTGTCAAATACGTGAAATTCGCCAAAGGTCTATAATTGACTGATTGATGCCTTAGCAGGAGCCCGAAATGAATGCTGTTACCGAAATGCCCGCCCCGATTGTTTTTACCGATAGTGCTGCCGCCAAAGTCGCGGAATTGATTGCAGAAGAAGGCAATCCCGACCTGAAACTTCGCGTGTTTGTGCAAGGGGGCGGCTGTTCTGGTTTTCAGTACGGTTTCACCTTCGATGAAATCGTCAATGAAGACGACACCACGATGAGCAAGAACGGCGTGCAGTTATTGATTGATTCGATGAGTTACCAATACCTGGTTGGCGCAGAAATCGATTACAAGGATGACCTGGAAGGTGCGCAATTCGTGATCAAGAATCCGAATGCCAATACTACTTGCGGTTGCGGCTCTTCTTTCTCCTGATCCGGTTTCTCTCTTCAAAAAAAGCGCAGGCAGCCCCTGCACTTTTTTGTTTTTGAATTTCCCTAAGTGAAGCATAGTTATACAATTGACTTCATAGTTGCCAATCATCAATAGGGAAATCATGCGGGCATTCACTCTGCGTACGACATTATTGCCGTTGTTTTTGGCCTCATTTGCGGCATGTCCGGCTCTTTCTGCCACGCAGGGCAAGGAAGAAGCCAAGGCAGGGCTGCAGATGGAGGTGTGCTCTACCGGGATTGCTGCTGAGCGAACCCGACCTTATGTGAGCGAGGCGAAAGCAGTTTATTTCGTGAATTTGCATGATGGCGACAAGGTAACATCGCCATTTCGCATTGCTTTTGGGCTGGTCGGTATGGGTATCGCCCCGGCAGGTATTCGCATCGACAATACCGGACACCATCATCTGCTGATCAATCAGAAGTTAACCAACGAAATGCTGCTTAAAGCTCTTCCATTCACCGAAAAATATCGGCATTTCGCGGCAGGCGAAACGGAAACCACGCTGGAACTTCCGGTCGGAAAACATACGCTACGCCTGCTATTTGCTGATGCCGAACACAAGCCGTATTACTTGTCGAGCAAGGAAATCACAATCGAGGTCGTCGCCAAGAACGGGCTTGGCAAGCGCTAATGAGCAAACGGCAGGGCGTGACTAATCGTTTAAGCAGGATAGAGCGCGCCCAGTATGCGCAAATCTTTGGCTCCGGTAACAGCCGGCAGGTTGCCTGCCTGATGCTCAACATGCCGATGAGCCAGCCATGCAAATGCCAGCGCCTCAACATGGTTGGGTGATATGCCCAACACCTCAGTAGAGTACACCCTGGCAGTGAGGCTTCGATCGTTCAACGCCTGCTGCAGTAGTCGCATTAAAAAACTGTTGTATGCACCGCCGCCGCATACATAAACAGCCTTTGCATTGTGTGCGTAGGTACGGATCGCGTCGGCTAGCGTGACGGCCGTAAAGGACGCAAGCGTCGCTTGTACATCGACTGGGGCCAGATGCGGAAATTGGTCGAGTTTGTTTTCCAGCCAGGCGAGATGAAACAGGTCGCGGCCTGTGCTCTTGGGTGGGGGTAGTCTAAGAAAAGCCTCATCGAGCAGTGCGGCAAGCAAGGCAGGTGCGATACGTCCGCTGGCTCCCCATGCGCCATCTGCGTCGTATGTCTTTGCAAGATGGCGGGCAACCCAGGCGTCCATCAACACATTACCAGGGCCGGTATCGAAGCCAGTCACTTTTCCGTCGGGATTGAGAACGCTGATATTGCCGATTCCGCCGATGTTGACGACGACACGGGTTTCATCCGCGCTCCCGAATGCCGCCTGGTGAAAAGCTGGCACCAGCGGGGCGCCTTGTCCGCCGGCCGCGATATCGCGACTGCGAAAATCCGCAATCACATTAATGCCACTCAGCTCGGCCAGCAATGCGGGGTTGTTTGTCTGGCGCGTGTAGCCTAATTCCGGACGATGACGGATGGTCTGTCCATGCGCGCCGATTGCGCGCACATGTTTAGATTGAGTCCCGTTTTTGGCAAGCAGTTGCGCCACGCATTCGGCGTAGGCATTGGCAATATCATTGGCGGCCAAGGCTTCGCGATGGATTTCGTTTTCACCGGGTGCCTGCAGCGCCATAAGCCTTTCCCGCAGGCTTTCTGGAAAGGGAAGGTAGGCTGTTGCCAATGTCTGAATCGGGCGTTCTGTCGAATCCGGGGGAAATGCCGCAAGCACGCCATCGACGCCGTCAAGGCTGGTGCCGGACATCAGGCCGATAAAGAGAGAGTTCTGCGAATCAGTCATAAAAAAACCGTTCAAGGTATGCGCTGATTTTACAGCGCCTTGAACGGTTTCCCTCGGTTTGCTCGGGCTGGCTTGTGTGTTATGAATTATTTGGCTGCAAGCTGGTTGCCGTTCTCCGATGCATTTAGCAATGCAAGACGGTGGCTCATTGCGCTGGCGACATTACGGAAACGCTGCAAATCAGCTCCTGCCAAAGGCTGCGCATTTGGTATATCCAGCTGCCTCGGGTCAAGTGACTCATTGTTAACCCGGAACTCATAGTGCAAATGCGGTCCCGTGGACCAGCCTGTGCTGCCGACGTAGCCAATGACTTCCCCTTGGCTGACTTTTGCACCTCTTTTCATGCCGCTTACAATACGGCTCATGTGGGCATACGCCGTGGAGTATTTGCTCCAGTGCTTGATCACGACGACATTGCCGTAACCACCTTGGGTGCCGGCGAAATCGATCACGCCGTCTCCCGCTGCGCGAATCGGTGTACCGGTCGGTGCGGCGAAATCAATACCTTTATGCTGTTTCCAGCGTCCGGAAATCGGATGTACACGCATTGCAAAGCCCGAAGACACGCGGGAAAATTCCAGCGGGGATTTCAGGAAGGCTTTTTTCAGCGATTTGCCATCGAACGAGTAATAGCCGCCGGCTTGCTTGCTTTCCGGTTCTTCGAACCAGACGGATTGATATTTGTTGTTGCCGTTGTAAAACTCGCCCGCCAGAACCCGGCCGGCACGTACATAATCGCCGTTCTGCCAGAATGTTTCGTAAACGACATTAAAGCGGTCGCCACGCCGCAGGTCGGACGCGAAATCGATATTGGTCGCGAACATGTCGACGATCTGAGTCGCCACACTATCCGGGATTTGTGCTGCATCAGTGGCTGCGAACAGGGAGGACCTGATTTCACCGGCGCGCATTTCGATGCGTCGTTCAAGCTGGGCAGAGGTTTCCGATGCGGTCAGAGCGCTGCCAGCGCGTGCGATCACGAGGTTCTTGACCGGTTTGCCGCTGTTGTCGAGCAGTGTGGTTGTCAAGCGCTGCAATCGTCCATCTTGGTTGATCTGTGCCTGCACACGGCGGCCGGCTTTCAGTTGCAGTACCGTGTAGGCGATGCGATCGGACTTGATGAAAGCGGTCGCTTCTTCATCATTTACGCCAAGGCGGGACAACAGGGTGGCAAGCGTGTCGCCGGAGCGGACCTTTTCTTCGCGCAAGTAAAACTGCTCGTCAGATTGCAATTTTGCAATTTGCTCGGTCAGGCTGGGAACGGCCAGTTCTTGCGTGATGGACTTCACCGGCAGATCGGAAGCATCGGGCGCTATCGGCGCCACACCTGCTGCACCAAACGCGCATGCTGCCAGAAATAAGGCGGATGCTGAAATAATGCGCGTCTTGCGCGAAGGGCCAAAAAGGCGCTTGCCGCTCGAAACCAAGGTCAGGAATTTGTCTGTTGGGAGCATGCAATAAGTTAAAATTTGCTGTTTTAGGCCAAGAGCTTGTGAGGCGACGGAAGGTAGGATTCAATCCGGGTCTGCAGCGAGGTCGTGAATTTGACCGGAGGCACTGTATGGCAAACACGGACGCTTTTGGCGCGACTTCCAAGCTCCGATTTTCGGCTTATTGCGAGTTGTGTTGCAATTTCGCAAGATTGAAAATCAGCAGCGATTATATCAAGACATCCTATTAAATTTTTGCCGGTTCATCTTAATTTTTATCAGCTCATGAACGTCTCTCCTCAATTGCAAGACAGCAACAAAATCTCGACCAATCCTCCGCTCTCTGAAGCAGTTCAGGAGGCATTGGCAATCACCAAGCGTGGTGTCGACGAATTGCTGATAGAAAGTGATTTCGTCCAGAAACTTGTGCGATCCGAAAAGACGGGTAATCCGTTGCGCATCAAACTGGGGCTGGATCCGACCGCGCCGGATTTACACCTGGGCCATACGGTCGTGTTGAACAAGATGCGTCAGTTGCAAAACCTCGGTCATACGGTGATTTTTCTGATCGGTGATTTCACTTCGATGATCGGCGATCCGTCAGGGCGCAACATTACGCGGCCTCCCCTGACCCGGGAGCAGATCGAGGAGAATGCGAAAACCTATTTTGCACAGGCCAGCCTGGTGCTCGATCCGGCTCGAACCGAAATCCGCTACAACTCGGAATGGTCCGATCCGCTCGGTGCGCGCGGCATGATCCAGCTCTCCGCAAAATACACGGTCGCGCGCATCCTGGAGCGTGAAGATTTCACCAAGCGTTTCAAGGCCGGCACGCCGATTTCGGTGCACGAGCTGTTGTATCCGTTAATGCAGGGTTACGACTCGGTGGCACTGAAGTCGGACTTGGAGCTTGGCGGCACTGATCAGAAGTTCAATCTTCTGGTCGGGCGCGAATTGCAGAAGGACTACGGTCAGGAGCCGCAATGCATTCTGACCATGCCTTTGCTTGAAGGGCTGGATGGCGTCGAAAAAATGTCCAAGTCAAAAGGCAATTACGTCGGTATTACCGAGCCGGCCAATACGATGTTTGCCAAGCTGATGAGCATTTCCGACACAATGATGTGGCGTTATTACGATCTGCTGTCGTTTAGGTCGATCGCCGATATCGCGCAGTTCAAAACGGATGTGGAGGGCGGCCGAAATCCGCGTGATATCAAGGTGTCGCTGGCACAGGAAATTGTTACGCGTTTCCATTCGAAGCAGGCAGCGGAAGAAGCGCTGGTCGATTTCAACAATCGCGCTAAGGGCGGCATACCGGACGATATTCCGGATGTCAGCTTGTCGGGTGCGCCACTCGGCATCGGCCAGTTGCTCAAGCAGGCAAACCTGTGCCCGTCCACTTCAGAGGCATTGCGCATGGTCGAGCAGGGTGGTGTGCGCATTGACGGTGCGACGATCAGCGATAAAGCCTTGAAGGTCGATGCCGGCACTTTCGTCCTGCAGGTGGGCAAGCGCAAGTTCGCCCGCGTCACGCTGGCATAACGCAGCATGATTGCATTGCTGCAGCGAGTGCTGAAAGCGAGCGTCACAGTTGACGGCGCGACGGTCGGGGCCATCGATGCCGGATTGATGGTGCTGTTGTGCGCCGAACGTAACGATACCGAACGGGAAGCCGATGCCTTGCTCGCCAAGTTGCTGGCATATAGGGTATTCCCGGATGAGGCCGGGAAAATGAATCGCAGTCTTACGGATGCACAAGGCGGTCTGCTGGTGGTGCCGCAATTTACGCTGGCGGCTGATACGCAATCCGGCACGCGGCCGTCGTTTACGCCCGCGGCCGCACCTGCGGAGGGACAGCGGTTATTTGATTATTTTGTGGCAAAGGCGCGCGCGAAGCATGCGCAAGTAGAAACCGGCCAATTCGGCGCTTATATGCAGGTGTCGCTTACCAATGACGGTCCGGTGACCTTCTGGCTGCAAGTGCGGCCGCAAGCATGAGTGTTTTCAGGTGGACGGCAGTGTGGCGCCGTCATTTCTAACCAATAATTGCGAGGGGTGATGATGAAACTCTGGAGTGATTCTTTCAAGGACGGCAGCTTTATTCCGGGCGAATTTGCCTTTGGCGTCATTGATCCTGCCGCACCCGTTGCCCTGTCTTCCAACAAAAATCCGCATCTGGCATGGAGCGATCTTCCTGCTGGCACCAGGTCGCTGGCGTTGATTTGTCATGATGTCGATGTGCCGTCGCGGGGTGATGATGTCAACCAAGAGGGCAAGACGGTGCCAGCCGATTTGCCGCGTGTAGACTTTTTTCATTGGGTATTGATTGATCTGCCAGCGAACCTGTCTTCAATTGCAGCGGGCCAGTACAGCAGCGAAGTGACGCCGCGTGGCAAATCCGGGCCGGAAACTGGTTCAGGCCGCCCGGGCCGCCATGGCATGAATGACTACACCGGCTGGTTTGCCGGCGATGCCAGCATGGCAGGCGATTATTTCGGCTATGACGGCCCGTGTCCGCCATGGAACGATTCGATCGTGCATCACTATGTGTTCACCTTGTTTGCTCTGGATGTTGAGCGCCTGCCGGTCGAGGGCAAGTTCACCGGACAGCAGGTGCGCGAGGCGATGCGTGGTCATATTTTTGGCCAGGCGCAGATCACCGGCGTTTATACGCTCACCCCTCAACTGGCCACTTCCAAATAGGGCAATACGGAGTTTGTGTGACTGAAATTTTGTTGATTCGCCATGGCGAGACAGCCTGGAATGCCATAAAGCGCTTGCAGGGTCATATTGATATTCCACTCAATGCCGCAGGAGAGCGGCAGGCGGCTGCCCTGGGAAGCGCGTTGCAGGACGAGCCACTGGATGCAATCATTTCCAGCGATCTGCAGCGTGCGCGGCAGACCGCGCAGGCAATTGCGGCACCGCGCAAAATGACAGTGCAAATCGAGCGCGGTTTGCGCGAGCGTTGTTATGGCGCATTTGAAGGACTGTTGTACTCGGAAATTCAGCAGCGGTATCCGGAAGCACATGCTGCATGGCAGGCGCGCGATATCGATGCGCGTTTCCCGGAAGGCACGCATGTTGGTGAGACGATGCGGGAGTTTTCCAACCGGATCATCGGCACAATCACCCGGTTGGTCTCCGAAAACAAGTATCGGAAAGTGGCACTTGTGGCCCATGGAGGCGTGCTGGAGTGCGCATATCGCTCGGCTCGCGGATTGGGCTTAAACCATAAGCGTGATTTCGACATCTTCAATGCCAGTATCAATCGCTTTCACTGGGACGGGCAGGCGCTGAAGCTCGTGCATTGGGGCGATGTGCGGCATCTGGAGATGCTGGAAGCAGCCGTATTGGATGAGGTCGACCGCGGCTGAATTGAGTCCGTCGTTCAAGCTGCCGGCTGGGCCAATCGGGATAAAATAGCGCTTTTGCCGACAAACCGCCTTCTTTTAACGCATTTTCGTGAATATCGGCCCTTATTCCCTTCGCAACAATGTGTTCGTAGCCCCGATGGCTGGGGTGACGGATCGGCCTTTTCGTCAGCTATGCAAGCAGCTTGGCGCCGGTTATGCCGTGTCGGAGATGGCCGCATCGGATCCGCGCCTGTGGGCGAGTGAAAAGACCGCGCGCCGTATCAACCACGATGGTGAAATGGAACCGCGAGCCGTGCAGATTGCCGGCGCCGATCCGGCCATTCTGGCAGCATGCGCGAAATTCAATGTGGACCGCGGCGCGCAAATTATCGACATCAACATGGGCTGCCCGGTCAAGAAGGTGTGCAACAGCTGGTGCGGGTCGGCTTTGCTGCAGGATGAAAAGCTGGTCGGCGAGATTCTCGATGCGGTGGTGGCGGCGGTCGATGTGCCGGTTACGTTGAAGTTTCGCACCGGCTGGAATCGCCAGAACAAGAATGCCCTGAGCATTGCAAAAATGGCGCAGGCCAGTGGCATTGCAATGCTGACTCTGCATGGACGCACACGGGCCGACGGTTACGGCGGTGAGGCCGAGTACGACACGATTGCGGCGGTCAAGGCGGCGGTGTCGATACCGGTGGTGGCCAATGGCGATATCAGCACACCGGCAAAAGCGAAACAGGTGCTGGAGGCGACCGGCGCCGACGCGGTGATGATAGGCCGCGCCGCCCAGGGACGCCCTTGGATTTTTCGCGAAATCGAGTATTTTCTGCGCACCGGGACGCATTTGCCGCCGCCGCTGGCAGCGGAGGTGCGCGTGCTGATGAACGAGCATTTGCAGGCGCATTATGCGTTTTACGGAGACTACATGGGGGTGCGCACTGCGCGTAAGCACATCGGCTGGTATGTGCGCGACCTGCCCGAAGGCGAAAATTTCCGCCAACGCATGAACAGCCTGGAAAGTTGTGAAGAACAATTGGCGGCAGTCGATGCATTTTTCGAATTGCAGGAAGAGCTTGGCGAGCGGTTACAATACCGCCTTGCCGAACAAAAGCTGGCTGCTTGATCCCCATATAAAAAATACAAATCACTGCAATGAGCAAAGACAATATCCAGGACGTCGTCAAAAAAAGCCTAGAAAAATATTTCAAGGATCTAGGCGAGTTGCAACCCTCCAACGTCTATGAAATGGTGGTCTTTACCGTGGAAAAGCCGATACTGGAAGTTGTAATGGCCCGCGCTGATGGCAACCAGTCGCTGGCGGCGGAAATGCTCGGCATTAATCGAAATACATTGCGCAAGAAGCTGCAACAGCACGGCTTGTTGTGATCTATAACGTAAGAGCAGTGCTGCCGCACCGGCTTGACGAACGGGCGGCACTATTGTTTTTACGCTATCAATCACTTTCGCACCTCCTTCATCATGATCAAACAAGCGCTTATTTCCGTTTCCGATAAAACGGGTGTCCTCGATTTCGCCAAGGCCCTTGCTGCGCAAGGCGTCAACATTCTGTCCACAGGTGGCACGGCAAAACTGCTGGCTGACAATGGCGTGAAGGTGACCGAAGTGGCAGATTACACCGGTTTTCCGGAGATGCTCGACGGTCGCGTGAAGACCTTGCATCCGAAAGTGCATGGAGGCATTCTGGCGCGACGCGATTTTCCGGAACACGTTGCGGCCCTTGAAAAGCACGGCATCCCGACTATCGACATGGTGGTGGTGAATCTGTATCCGTTCCAGCAAACGGTGGCAAAGGAACAATGCACGCTGGAAGATGCAATTGAGAATATTGATATCGGTGGCCCGACAATGCTGCGTTCGTCAGCCAAGAACCACAAAGATGTGGTCGTGGTGTGCGACCCTGCTGACTACAATCGCGTGCTCGACGAAATGAAGGCGAACAGCGGCAGCGTCAGCTATGACACCAAGTTTGCCCTGGCAAAGAAAGTGTTCGCGCATACGGCCCAATACGATGGCGCGATCACCAACTATCTGACCGCGTTGGGCGAAGACAAGCAGCATGCGACACGCAGCGCTTATCCGCAAACCCTTAATCTGCATTTCGAAAAAGTGCAGGAAATGCGCTATGGCGAGAATCCGCATCAGTCTGCAGCGTTTTACCGCGATTTGGCGCCGGTGGCAGGAGCGCTTGCCAACTACAGGCAATTGCAGGGCAAGGAACTGTCGTACAACAATATCGCCGATGCCGACGCGGCATGGGAGTGCGTGAAAACCTTCGACGCATCTGGCAATAGCGCTGCCTGCGTGATCATCAAGCATGCCAATCCATGCGGTGTAGCGGTCGGTGCAAACCCGCTGGAAGCCTACAGCAAGGCGCTGCAGACGGATCCGACTTCGGCCTTCGGTGGCATCATCGCGTTCAACCGCGAACTCGACGGCAAGGCCGCAGAAGCAGTGGCCAAACAATTCGTCGAAGTGCTGATTGCGCCGTCGTTCAGCGCCGAGGCGAAGCAGATTTTTGCGCCCAAGCAGAATGTCCGCCTGCTCGAAATTCCGCTGGCCAATGCCGTTAATTCGTACGACTGCAAGCGGGTCGGCGGCGGTCTTTTGCTGCAATCGCCGGATGCAAAGAATGTTGCAGTCTCCGAACTGAAAGTGGTGACCAGAAAACAACCGACGCAGCAGCAATTGCAGGACCTGATGTTTGCGTGGCGCGTTGCCAAATTTGTCAAATCCAACGCGATTGTCTTCTGCGGCAATGGCATGACGCTCGGTGTCGGCGCCGGCCAGATGAGTCGTATCGACTCGGCACGCATCGCGTCGATCAAGGCGCAGAATGCCGGGCTGACCCTGACGGGTTCCGCGGTGGCGTCCGACGCTTTCTTCCCGTTCCGCGACGGCCTGGACGTGGTGGTCGACGCAGGTGCAACCAGCGTGATCCATCCGGGTGGCTCGATGCGTGACCAGGAAGTGATTGACGCGGCAGACGAGCGCGGCGTGGTGATGCTATTTACCGGCACACGTCATTTCCGCCATTAATTATTGGAAAACGTCCTTCCTGCCTTTGCGGGAAGGACTGCTTTAATGAAAATCCTCGGCATCGACCCCGGCCTGCGCACCACCGGTTTTGGTGTGATCAGCAAGCAAGGCAACAAGCTTAGCTATATTGCATCGGGCACCATCAAAACACCTGACGCGGATTTACCGCAGCGTCTGAAAACTATCCTCTCTGGCGTGTCTGAAATCATTCGCACTTATGCTCCCGACTGCGCAGCAATCGAAAAAGTGTTCGTCAACGTCAATCCGCAATCGACCTTGTTGCTCGGTCAGGCGCGCGGCGCGGCCATCTGTGCGCTGGTGAATGCCGATCTGGCCGTGGCTGAATACACCGCCTTGCAAATCAAGCAGGCAGTCGTTGGGCACGGCAGAGCGCAGAAACAGCAAGTACAAGACATGGTGCAGCGGCTTTTATTGCTATCTGGCCAGCCGGGCACCGACGCCTCTGATGCATTGGGCGTGGCAATCTGCCATGCGCATAGTGGTGAGGCGCTGGCAACGCTGGGCGGCCTGGCTCCCGCCTTGGCGAAAAAGGGCTTGCGCGTGCGGCGTGGACGGTTGATCGGCTGAGCACGCTTAAAACCGTTTTTCCGCATCGCGTGCGGCAATTTCGAACCGGTTATGCCAATAGGCGTCGCGCCCGCGGATGGCAGCCCAGGCACTTGATGCGAGATAGGCAAACGGGAAGAGGATTCCCCAGCGTGCTGCCTGACGCACATGCGCCAGTTCATGCGTAAGTACGCGCGCGGACAATCCCTGATGCTCAGCAATGACGACATGGCCAAGAGCCATTGCGGTCATTGCCCCGAACGGATGGCGGCCGAGCATGCGATCCGCAAACGGCCCGCGCACAAGCAGCGCAACAGTATGGCCGCGCACCAGCTGAATATGTCCGCGTAGAAGGACTACCGGCAGTGCCAGCAATAAGCCGAACAGCGTCAGTGGTGCTGCCCAAGTAACCCCGAGCAGGGTGCCAGTCCAGAACAGCGGACGCTGCATGTATTTGTTATGCCGAAGGAGCTGAAGCCGCAGGCGCATTTTCTGCCTTGATAATTGCCGGGAAAGCTTACGCGCGGCTGCGCGCTCCTCTTTAGACGGGGAGCGGGCGACATGGTTTTTAAAATTATTCCTGTGAGCCTCTTTCATTAAAAATTCTCGTTGGGCAATCGGCTCGAAAAAGGAATGCGGTGCTGTTTCTGCATGCGGGGCGGCGAACAATGTCCTGTATGATTCACCTAACTTTTTAAAGTGTTTTCATCATGATAGGTCGCCTTTCCGGAATACTGCTTGAGAAAAATCCCCCTCAATTGCTGATTGATTGCAATGGTGTCGGCTATGAAATCGATGTGCCGATGAGTACTTTTTACAATCTCCCCGGCATGGGGGAAAAGGTGGTGTTGCTGACGCATCTTGCAGTACGTGAAGATGCGCACCTGCTCTACGGTTTCGGTACTATCGAAGAGCGCAATGTCTTCAAGCAGCTCATCAAGATTTCCGGTGTCGGGGCACGTACTGCATTGTCAATTTTGTCAGGTATGTCGGTAGCAGATCTGTCGCAGGCCATTACTTTGCAGGAAGCGGGCCGATTGACCCGCGTTCCTGGCATTGGCAAGAAAACGGCAGAGCGCCTGCTGCTCGAATTGAAGGGCAAGATTGGTGCGGATCTTGGCGCTGCCGGCGGTGTCCAGCACCATGACGGCACCTCCGATATCCTGAATGCGCTGCTTGCGCTTGGTTATTCCGATAAGGAAGCGATGCTCGCACTGAAACACGTGCCTGCAGGAAGCAGCGTATCGGACGGCATCAAGCTGGCTCTAAAAGCACTGTCGAAAGCTTGATGCGATGAATGAGGAGTTTCTTTTATGAGCATCCAGACCGATAACTTCACTGAACAGCGAATTATTTCAGCAACACCGACGTCCTCCAACGAGGAAGCGATTGAACGCGCCTTGCGGCCGAAGCAGCTGGATGATTATGTCGGGCAAGAGAAGATTCATAGCCAACTGGATATTTTTATTACTGCAGCGCGCCAGCGGCGTGAGGCGCTCGACCATACCCTGCTGTTCGGTCCGCCCGGATTGGGCAAGACGACGCTGGCACATATTATTGCGCGCGAAATGGGAGTCAATCTGCGCCAGACTTCCGGGCCGGTGCTGGAACGCGCCGGGGATCTGGCAGCGTTGCTGACGAATCTCGAGCCGAATGACGTGCTCTTCATCGATGAAATCCACCGCCTATCGCCAGTTGTGGAAGAAATCCTGTATCCGGCACTGGAAGACTATCAGATCGACATCATGATCGGCGAAGGACCGGCAGCACGCTCGGTCCGGCTCGACTTGCAGCCGTTTACGCTGGTGGGAGCCACCACGCGTGCCGGCATGCTGACCAATCCGCTGCGCGACCGTTTCGGTATCGTGGCACGACTGGAGTTTTACACGCCGCAGGAATTGGCAAAGATCGTCACGCGCAGCGCCTCCCTGCTAAATGCTGTGATCGTGGATGAGGGCGCATTGGAAATCGCCAAGCGCAGTCGTGGTACCCCGCGCATTGCAAACCGTCTGTTGCGCCGGGTGCGTGACTATGCGGAGGTAAAAGGCAATGGCGAGATCACCAGGACAATTGCGGATGCAGCCTTGAAAATGCTCGATGTCGATCCGGTTGGCTTTGATGTGATGGACCGCAAGCTGCTGGAAGCTGTGTTATTCAAGTTCAACGGCGGCCCGGTGGGGCTGGACAACCTTGCGGCTGCCATCGGGGAGGAGCGCGATACCATTGAAGACGTGCTGGAGCCTTACCTGATCCAGCAAGGCTTCCTCCAGAGGACGCCGCGCGGACGCATTGCAACGCCCACCGCTTACGCTCACTTCGGCCTTACCGTCCCGCACAATGGTGCGAGCGGTGAGCTATGGGATCCGCAAGGAAAATAGAAAAACGTCAATCAGTCGGCTATGACTGATAAGAACATCAAGACATTTTTCGATAGTGCTGATTCGTCGCACCAAGATTAATCAGTGTTATCAAAATATTATTCCGCAGAGCCAAAGCTAATTTAGCTTGTTAAAAGCCTGCAAACCCCGCCATAATTTCCATTTTTAGCACGGCCGCACTTTTTTGTTGAGCTGGCGCAATTCTTTGGGTGGGCGCCTGCGTAGAGTCAGGATTAATCCCAACAAAATGTGGCGCTCTGCGGGCCTTCCTTTTCGATCGAGTTCCCCGTCATGCTCATGTCTACGCAAGCCAATCGCTTTGCACATCAATTACTTGATGCTCGCGCGCAGGCACACCTGATTACACCGCTATCCTCCGCCGACTCGCTCTCCATGGCCGATAGTTACGATATCGCCAAGTGCATTTCAAATATCCGTGTCGCGCAAGGGGAGATCCCGATAGGCAGGAAAATAGGTTTTACCAATCGCAAAATATGGTCGAAATACGGCATGCTCGAGCCGATTCGGTCACCGATCTGGACACCGATATTCGATACGACCGTGCGCTTTACCGAAGACAATCGTGGAATACAAAGCCTGCAGGGCGCATTGCAACCACGTATGGGGCCTGAGCTGGTATTCAAGCTGGGCACCACTCCTGCGCCGGACGCTACCATTGAGCAGCTGGCTGATTGCATCGAATGGATGGCACATGCGTTTGAGATTGTGGTCTGCCCGTTTCCCGACTGGCAGTTTGAAATGGTCGATGCGATTGCTGCCTTTGGCTTGCACGGATCCCTGATTGTCGGTGAACCCAGAATGTTGTCGGCAGCCAGCCGGCGTAGTCTGGGCGAAGTACTGGCGAACGCCAGTCTGTCGCTGTCCTGTGGCGATGAACTGCGCTCGGCGGGTTTCGGGAGTGATGTTCTCGGCAGTCCTTTGCATGCCTTGTGGCATTTGCATCAGTTACTGAAGATGCAATCGCAATTTGCACCGTTGTCCGCAGGGGAGCTCGTTACCACCGGCACGTGGACCGACGTGTGTCCAGTCAAGCCGGGAGAAACCTGGACTTCAGCATTCTCCGGTGTCACCTTGCCGGGGCTGACCATCTCATTCGTATAAGGCGGCATAGGACGGTTTGAGTGGCGAGGCCGCATGGGTTGTCGGCCTCGCTTTGAACCTCTTGCCATTGGACCTCCCTCGGCGGGACTTCCATTCTTTCTGGCCGCCCAGCGCTGTTGGCCAGATTATTCGACGCGTACCCAAGTCTGGGTGCGTCCGAGCATCGGTATGCCGATATAGCCACGGACATCCAGCTTCTTGCCGCCCTCGGTTACTGACAACTTGCTGCGGTAAACCTTGCCGTTCGCCGGGTCGAGGATCTGGCCGCCGTTATATTCGCTTCCATCCTTTTTCATGCCGGTCAGGATCGTCATGCCGATGATTGGCTGATCCTTGCGCATGTCTTCACACTTATCGCATTTCGGATTCGGATCTTCGCCTGCTTCACGGAACAATTTTTCGATCTTGCCCTTGAGTTCGCCGTTGCTCTCGCTAATGCGGATCAGGGATTTCGGCTTACCGGTTTCGTCGTCGATGGTTTTCCATAAGCCGAGCGGTGAGCCGTCCTGTGCCCAGGCACCGGCCGACATCAATGCCCCTGCAGCTACGGTAAGAGTGAGAAATTTTCTGATCATGTCTAATCGTCTCCTAAGGTCTTGTGAACTGTTCGCGAAATGACGAACAGGTCACAAGTGTCAGGTCAACGATTATTGTGTTTTTTGCAATTTCTCAAATTGCTCGCGTAGTTTTTCGAGTGTGGCTCCAAAGGTCAACAGACGCTCTTTCTCTTGCGCAACAACTTGTGCTGGGGCCCGTGCCACGAAGCTTTCATTGCCAAGTTTTGCATTGGCTTTGGCGATTTCCCCTTCGAGCCGGGTGATCTCCTTCGATAGGCGTTCACGTTCGGCGGCGACATCGATTTCGACTTTCAGCATCAGCTTTGCCGTGCCGACAATCGATACCGGAGCGGGCGATTCCGGCAGTGTCTCGACGACCTGTACCTCGGACAGTTTGGCAAGCGCCTGCAAATACGGTGCAAAGGATTGCACCTGCGTTTTCTCGTTGGCCCCGGCTTCAATAATCAGGGGCACACGTTGTGCTGGTGACAGTTGCATTTCGCCGCGCAGGTTGCGGCAGGCATCGGTCATCGATTTCAGCTGTGTCATCCATGCTTCGGCAGCATCGTCGAGCTTTTCCAGATTTGGCTGCGGATAAGGCTGCAGCATGATCGATTCACCCGCCGGATTCATCTTGTGGCCGGCCAACGGCGCAACGGTTTGCCACAGCTGCTCGGTGATGAACGGAATGATCGGATGGGCAAGACGCAGCACGGTTTCCAGCACGCGCAGCAGGGTGCGGCGTGTGGCGCGTTGCTGTGCTTCGGTGCCGTTCTGGATCTGCACCTTCGCAACTTCCAGGTACCAGTCGCAATACTCGTCCCAGATGAACTTGTAAATGGCGGATGCAATATTGTCGAAGCGGTAGTCGGCGAAGCCTTTTTCGACTTCGGCTTCGGTGCGCTGCAAAAGAGACACGATCCAGTAGTCGGCTTGCGAGAAGGCGCGCATCTCCGGGCCGCAGGTGGCGGGATCGAAGCCGCAATCCTTGCCCTCGGTGTTCATCAGCACGAAGCGGGTCGCGTTCCACAGCTTGTTGCAGAAATTGCGGTAGCCTTCGCAGCGGTTCAGGTCGAAGTTGATGTTACGGCCGAGCGATGCATAGCTGGCCATTGTGAAGCGCAGCGCATCGGTGCCGAAGGCGGGAATGCCGTTAGCGAATTCCTTGCGTGTTGCTTTGGCAATGCTCTCTGCCTGCTTCGGATTCATCAGGCCTGTGGTGCGCTTGGCAACCAGCGCTTCCACATCGATGCCATCGATCAGGTCGATCGGGTCGAGCGTATTGCCTTTGGACTTCGACATCTTCTGGCCGCTGGCATCGCGCACCAGGCCGTGCACATAGACCTTCTCGAACGGCACCTTGCCGGTGAAGTGGGTGGTCATCATGACCATGCGCGCGACCCAGAAGAAGATGATGTCGAAGCCGGTCACCAGCACCGACGACGGCAGGAACATCTTGTAGTCCGGCGTTTCTTCCGGCCAGCCGAGCGAGGAGAAGGGCACCAGCGCGGAGGAAAACCAGGTGTCTAGCACGTCGCTTTCGCGGGTCAGTGCCTTGCCGCCGGCTTGTGCCTTGGCTTCTTCCTCGTTGCGCGCAACGTAGATCTTGCCGTCTTCGTCGTACCATGCCGGGATCTGATGGCCCCACCAGAGTTGACGCGAGATGCACCAGTCCTGGATATTGTTGAGCCACTGGTTGTAGGTGGTGGTCCAGTTCTCCGGAATGAACTTGATCGAGCCGTCTGCGACTTTTTCGAGTGCGACTTCAGCGATCGACTTGCCGGGGAAGTGTGCGCCTTCCGGTGCCGGTTTGCTCATCGCGACGAACCATTGGTCGGTCAGCATCGGTTCGATCACCACGCCGGTGCGGTCGCCGCGCGGCACCATCAGCTTGTGCGGCTTGACCGATTCGAGCAGGCCGAGCGCTTCGAGATCGGCGACGATCTGCTTGCGCGCATCGTAGCGATCCATGCCCTGATACTTCGCCGGTGCGTTTTCGTTGATCTTCGCATCCAGCGTCATGATGCTGATCTGCGCGAGATGGTGGCGCTGGCCGATCGCGTAGTCGTTGAAGTCGTGTGCCGGGGTGATCTTCACGCAGCCGGTGCCGAATTCCTTGTCCACATACTCATCCGTGATGATCGGGATTTCTCGGTCGGTGAGCGGCAGCTTGAGCAGCTTGCCGACCAGGTGCGTGTAGCGTTCGTCGGCCGGATCGACGGCGACGGCAACGTCGCCCAGCATGGTTTCCGGGCGAGTGGTGGCCACCGTGATGTGGCCGCCGCCATCCGCGAGCGGATAGCGGATATGCCACATGTTGCCGTCTTCTTCCTCCGACACCACTTCGAGATC
>DATFAZ010000058.1:0-3705 GCA_035254105.1 Noviherbaspirillum sp.
CGGGCTCTTGCCCTTCGGGTCGAAGTCGGAACCGCCCTTGCCGCCGCCCATCGGCAGCGTAGTCAGCGCATTCTTGAAGGTCTGTTCGAATGCTAGGAACTTCAGGATGGACAGGTTGACCGACGGATGGAAGCGCAAGCCACCCTTGTACGGGCCGATGGCTGCACTGTGCTGGATACGGTAGCCGCGATTGACCTTGACTTCGCCTTTGTCATCTACCCATGACACACGGAACATCACAAGGCGTTCCGGCTCGACCAGGCGGTCAAGCAAACCATGTTCTGCATACCTGGGGTTTTTGGCAATGAACGGCCACAAGCTTTCCATGACCTCCTGGACCGCCTGGTGAAATTCGGGCTGGCCCGGATTGCGCTCTTTTACATAATCTAGAAATTCCTCAAGACTTTTGTACTTCATTTCATTCTCCCAGGGTGTCAAATCGCAGCGAAAATCAGGAGGGAAATTATCGCTGAATGTGCCACCGCGCGCACTAATTTTGTTCGGTTTTCTGCACCAATAACATGCAAGCGCACTATCTTTGTGCATCGCTGCCTGCTTTTCTTTAGTTTTTGTCCAAATTAGGGCGATTTGTTGGCACTTTGTTATGGGTGACATGCCGGCGCCGATAAGGGGTGTACTTTCAGGATGCTGACAGCCTGGCTATGGCCGAAAGGAAGTTCCACATCGACGACGCTGCCGACTTCCCGGCCGATCAGGGCCATGGCGAGCGGCGCCAGTACGGACACGCGCGCCAGTTCCTGGTTCGCATCCTGCGGGCACACGATGGCAAGCGTCTTCTTTTCCTTAGGAGAGCCGGTGTGATAAGTGACTTCGGTATGGAGTGCAACGCAATCTTTTCGCGTGCTGTTTTCGGGAAGAAGGATCGCGGTCGAAAGCAGGTCGATCAGGTCTTCGCCGGCATTGAATTTCACTTCACGCACGCGCAATAACTGCTCGGCGAGTCGGCTCAGTACGGTGGCATCGGCTTGGGTCAGGTAACGTTCGGTTTTCATGGCAAAAAGCTCCGCTGCCGACTCCTGCTGGAATCGGCATATCAAGGAAACAGGGTGCCGGGCGCGCTAAGGCGTCAGCACATCGACAGGGATCGGGGCGGTGAGCTCGGGAGTGGCCAAATCCGCCGAGGCGGATTCTTGTGGCACTCGCCGAGCCTAGGAAAGGCGGGCGAGTGCTCGCGCGGAAAATTGTGTGCAGCGATGAGTCTGCGTGCACGAAACGAACGGGCGCAACTTTCCCTCGGCCGGGGCCGGACTAAAGCAATTCGCAGGAAAGAATGGCCTGGTCACTTGAGCAGAGGGAATAGGGAATTGAACGCGTGACCGAGTATAGCCCGTCAGGGAATTTCGTCAACCGGTGTGGCTGTTCCGCATAAGGAGGAGCGTTTGCGCCAGGCTGCGGAGAGCCGGATTTTTAGTTGTTAGGCTAGAAATCCGGCTCTTCGCCGGCGCCTGGAATGTTACTTCAGCGCGTCAACCGAATGCACCTGCGAGCGCAGCGCAAACTTCTGGATCTTGCCGGTCGAGGTCTTCGGCACTTCACCAAACACCACGTTGCGCGGCACCTTGAAGCCCGCCAGATGCTGTTTGCAGTGGGCGATGATCTCTTCCGCCGTCACCGTCGAACCTGGTTTCAGTTCGACGAAGGCGCACGGCGTTTCGCCCCATTTCGGATCGGGCTTGGCGACGACAGCTGCCGACATGATGGCGGGATGACGGTACAGCACATCCTCGACTTCGATGCTGGAAATGTTTTCGCCGCCGGAGATGATGATGTCCTTGCTGCGATCCTTGATCTTCACATAGCCGTCCGGGTTCATCACCGCCAGGTCGCCGGTGTGGAACCAGCCACCGGCGAAGGCTTCCTGCGTGGCTTTCTCGTTCTTCAGGTAGCCCTTCATCGTGATGTTCCCGCGGAACATGATCTCGCCCATGGTTTCGCCATCGGCCGGCACCGGCTGCATGGTTTCCGGATCCATCACCGTGACCGCTTCCTGCAGGTGATAGCGCACGCCCTGGCGCGCATTCAGGCGGGCACGTTCGCCGATGTCGAGCGCATCCCATGACGCATGCTGCACGCACACCGCTGCCGGGCCGTAGACTTCGGTCAGGCCGTATACGTGCGTGATGTCGAAGCCCATTTTTTCCATGCCTTCGATCATTGCCGCCGGCGGTGCAGCACCTGCAACCATTGCCTTCACTTGGTGGTTAATGCCGGCCTTGAGTTCGTCCGGCGCAGAGAGCAGCAGGCTGTGCACGATTGGCGCGCCGCAATAGTGGCTGACCTTGTGTTCCCGGATCAGGCCGAGGATGGTTGGGGCGTCGATCTTGCGCAGGCAGACGTTGACACCGGCGCGTGCGGCAATTGTCCACGGGAAGCACCAGCCATTGCAGTGGAACATCGGTAACGTCCACAGATATACAGGATGTTTTTGCAGGTCCCATTCGAGGATGTTTGAAACCGCGTTCAGGTATGCGCCACGATGGTGGTACACCACACCCTTCGGATTGCCGGTCGTGCCGGAGGTGTAGTTCAGGCAGATTGCCTGCCATTCGTCAGTCGGCCTTGACCATGCGAAATCCGGCTTGCCGCTGGCGACAAACTGTTCGTATTCGATAGTGCCGACGCGTTCGCCAGCACCGGTGTATTCGGGGTCGTCAATATCGACTACGAAGGGTTTATTTTTGCACAGCGCAAGCGCGGCCTTCATGACGGGTGAAAATTCCCGGTCCACGAGCACCGCCTTGGCTTCGCCATGATCCAGCATGAAGGCGATTGTCTCGGCATCGAGACGGGTATTGAGCGTATTCAGCACTGCGCCGGTCATCGGCACACCGAAGTGCGCCTCGACCATCGGCGGCGTGTTCGGCAGCATTACGGCGACAGTGTCGCCCAGGCCGATGCCCTGCGCGCTGAGCGCGGATGCCAGCTGGCGGCAACGGTCATAAGTCTGTGCCCAGGTGCGGCGCAAGGCGCCATGGACGATGGCGACACGCTCCGGATAGACAGCGGCCGTGCGCTCGATGAATGTCAATGGCGACAGCGGGGTGTAATTGGCTTCGTTTTTTTCCAGGCCAGTGTTGAAAATCTCGGGCATTACATTCTCCAAAAAAGCGTGCAAAACGTCAGGCGATACTTTAACTGCACTCATTAACTCCATGCTGACAATCCGCAGTTAAATTTTGCCGGAAGCTCCGTATGAGGGCGCGGCAATGTAACATAAACATTTCCTGCACGCATTTACCTGGAGCAAGCTTGTCCAAAATGGCTCAACAAACGAAAACCGTATCCCTCGTTCTCGGTTCCGGCGGTGCGCGCGGGCTGGCACATATTGGCGTGATCCAATGGCTTACCGAAAACGGTTACACCATCCGTTCGATCGCGGGTTCGTCGATGGGGGCGCTGGTTGGCGGCATTTATGCGAGCGGCAAGCTGACGACATTTGCCGAATGGGTGCTGGCGCTCGAGCGCATGGAAGTGTTGCGCTTGCTCGACCCGTCCTTTGGACGTACCGGCCTGTTCAAGGGCGAGCGCGTGATGGAATTCTTGCGCGGGTTGATCGGTGATGACGATATCGAAGCGCTGCCAATCGCATTCACCGCGGTGGCAATGGATGTGGAGTCGGGCAAGGAAATGTGGCTGCGCGAAGGAAAACTGTTTGACGCAGTGCGCGCGTCAATTGCGATCCCG
>DATFAZ010000059.1:0-4647 GCA_035254105.1 Noviherbaspirillum sp.
AATAGCGGAGGTGGTCTGGTATTGCTCACCGGTGACATCGGCACCGGCAAGACCACGATCTGCCGCTGCTTCCTGGAACAGGCACCCGCCAACTGCAATCTCGCCTACATCTTCAATCCGAAACTGACCGTTGGCGAACTGTTGCAGACAATCTGCGAAGAATTCCACATCGAACTGCCGCAGCGCGCCCAGCAGCCGACGGGCGCGAAAGACTGCATCGATGCCCTGAACCGCTATCTGCTGGCCTCCCATGCCGAGGGCCGCAACAATGTGCTGGTCATCGATGAAGCACAGAACCTGTCAGCCGACGTACTGGAACAACTGCGCCTCCTGACCAATCTCGAAACCAGTGAACGCAAGCTGCTGCAAATCATCCTGATCGGCCAGCCTGAGCTGCGCACCATGCTGTCGCGGCCGGAACTCGAACAACTAGCGCAACGCGTCATCGCCCACTATCACCTGACCGCACTGTCCGAACAGGAAACGGCGAGCTACATCCAGCACCGGCTGGCGACTGCGGGCTTGACCACTGCATCGCCGTTCCAGCAGCCGCTGATGAAGCAGATCCACCAGATTACCCGCGGAGTTCCGCGCCGCATCAACCTGCTATGCGACCGTGCGATGCTGGGCGCGTATGCCAAGGGCGTGCATGAGGTTGACCGCACTATTGTTGACAACGCTGCAGGTGAGCTGTTCATTAATCGCCATGCTGCGCAGCGTACGAATCGCAATCGCTGGAGATATATGCTGCCCGGGCTGATCGCTGGTCTGATGATGGCCGGTGCCGCTGCATGGACCGTGAACGAAGAAGAATTGAAGAAAGTCATCCGCGAGCGCTGGCCGGAGTTTGAACTCGGGCCAGACCATAGCCTTGTGAAATCAAAGGCGCTGGCAGCGCAAAAAATAGAGACAGTCGATACGCAGGAACAGCCCAAGACCACAGGAGAAGCAGAGCCGGCACCGCCGGCGGCTTCCGCTGTCTCGATTCTGCCGGAGCAGGAGGGTATCGCGCACGCCAGCCTGCGCAATGAAAAGGAAGCGATTCGACAACTGGCGCAGATGTGGGGCATATCGTTGCGGGATGGCGACCCGTGTGAAGCAGCAAGAGCGGCCGGGCTACGCTGCCACAAGAGCAGCGGCGGTTTCGCAGAACTGGTGCAGCTGGCCCGCCCTGCCGTGCTTACGCTATACGATCGCGCCGGCAAGCCCTACCATGCCCTACTCGCGGCTTTGGACAATTCGCAGGCATTGCTTCGCGTCGGCAATGACAGCCAGACGGTAAGCCGGGCAGCGCTGGCGCGCCATTTCCGTGGCGAGCTGATGACGTTGTGGCGTACACCGCCAGGCTTCGGCGAGGCTGCGCAATTCGGCGACAAGGGGCCGGCGGTAGACTGGATTGCCACACAACTGGCAAGGATCAATGAAACGCCGATGCCGGCGCCCGGCCAGTCATTCGGCCCGCAAACCCTAAAGCAGGTGCGCCAGTTGCAGCAGGCGCACGGATTATTTGTTGACGGCGTGGTCGGACCAGCGACCGCGATGCAGCTCAATCGCGTCGCCGGCGTACAGGAGCCGGACCTGCGGCTGCACCCGGCATCCGGAGAGTAAGCATGTCCTATATTCTGGAAGCGCTGAAAAAGGCCGAATCGGAACGTCAATCCGGCACAAGTCATGCAGCTGCGCTGCCGCCTGGCTTGGACGCGCTCGCTCGCAAACCGCAGGCTTCAACGAAAAAACCGTGGCTATGGCTCGGGTTTGCGCTGCTAATTGCCGCGCTGGCTGGCGCAGCCTTCATCGCCTTCCGTGACGAGCCGCCCGCCGCGGCTGTAGCTGAAAATCCTGTTCCGCCTCCGCACACAGCCGCTTTGTCCGCTGCGGCTGCGCCTGAAATTGCTTCTCCGCCGTTGGCCCCCATTGCGCCACCTGCTGCGCCGCCGGAAAAGCCGAAGGAAAAGATCGCAAAGAAAAACCCGGACAAGAAACAGCTGGCTGCGATTCCTGAACAAACTGCAAAGCCAGCGCAGGGAGGAAAGGCTGATGATCACATCGTGACGCTGCACGACTTGCCGGAGCAGATCCGGAGGGAGATCCCCGCATTTACCATCGGCGGCTACATTTATTCCGGTAACCGTGCCGACCGTTCCGTGCTCATCAATAACCGGCTGCTACGCGAAGGCGATAACATTGCGCCCGGCCTCGTGCTGGAGCAGATGACGCCGAACGGGGTGGTGCTCAGTTACAAAGGCCACCGCTACCGCGCGTCGTATTAGGAGGTTTTGCCTGACGGAGTAAGGAAAAATCCTCTACGCAAACCTTGCGATGAACCTCGGCGGCAGGAATGCCAGAAGATTTCCCGCTAATACGCAAACCAGCCCGACAAACGCCAGCCCGCTCCATCGGTAGCCTTCAAATACGGTCGAAATCGTCAGTGCCACTACCGGGAACAGCACTGTGCAATAGGCAGCACGATCCGGCCCCAGCCGCCCGACCAGCAGCAGGTAAGCAGTAAACCCGATTACCGATCCCGGAATCGCCAGATACAGCAGCGAGCCGACATAACGCACGCTCGGTTCCATTGAAAACGGCAACTGAAGCAGCAAAGCACTCAGCGTCAGTATCGCCGCGCCGATGAACATGGCCCAGGTATTGGTCAGCCACGGCGTAAGACCCATCGTCTGCATGCGGCTGGACAGGAGATTACCGGCCGAGAAAAACAGCGTGCCGAGCAAGGCCAGTCCCAGGCCACCCAGCATGCTTGCATCGCTCCAGTGACCATTCATCTGCGGCAGGAACAACAGCGCGATGCCTGCCAGGCCGAGCAAGGCGCCAATGATTACCTGCCGCTGCAGCGGCCGGCCAAGAAACAATTTTCCATTAATCGCATTCCACAGGGGCGCGGTGGAAAACACCACCGCCACCAAGCCGCTCGGCACCCACTGGCTGGCGTAATAAAAACAGAGGAAGTTGCAACAGAACAGCGCAGCACCCTGTGCAGCCAGATAAGGCCATGCCTGTCGCGGTGGCCGCAGCGGCTTGCGCATCGCGATCAGGATCAGAAGCAACACCGTCGCCGCGATCCAGAAGCGCCAGGCAATCGATACTGGCGCCGGCACCACCCCCAGTTGCCATTTGATGGCAATCCAGGTCGAGCCCCAGATCAGCACAGTCAGGATATAGAGAAACGGATTCATTTCGGCGCATCATATAAAAACATACATGCAGCATGCTTGAGCCGACGA
Organism: Noviherbaspirillum sp.; assembly: GCA_035254105.1. Taxonomy (GTDB): domain Bacteria; phylum Pseudomonadota; class Gammaproteobacteria; order Burkholderiales; family Burkholderiaceae_D; genus Noviherbaspirillum. Next base: position 3,240 of record DATFAZ010000059.1, read on the forward strand.
TGCCCGGCTTGTCTGAAATTGCGGCCTTATCCGGGTTCTTCATTGGCAATCGCAAACGCAGGGCAAGACCAGTTTTCCGGCACGGCACGGTATGCGTGACGGCATGATAAAGTGAAGACCGCACCGCGCCGAATAGTCAAGACTATGTTACCCACCTCTCCATCGTTACCCGCTTCACTCAATCCTTGCGCTTCTCGGGAGCAGCCTAGCGGCATTTCTCACGCAGTATTCAATACACTGCGCAATACCAATGCGGAACTGGAGCGCTTTGCATGGCTGGGCGACGATCTGGCAGTTGCCATCTGGCGGCGCGAAACACAGGAAGAGGAAACCGCATACATCCGGCCCGGCCACCATACCTTGTCGTATTACCTTGGCGGAGGTTACCGCACCGAACGCAGTGAAGTGCCAGGCCTGTTCGGTAGTCCCGGTCGCTTGTGTACGCTGCCGGACCAGCATGAATCGCGCTGGATGGTTCGCGACGACCTGCGTTTCCTGCACGTTTATTTCCTGCCGCAGCACTTTACCCGGCGCGCAGTGCTGGAACTGGATCGCGAGCCGCGCGAACTGACACTCGCCGACCGCACTTATTTCGAGCATGCACCCATCGCGCAGTTGTGTGCAGCACTCGAAAAAATGTCGTGGGAAGGCGCGGACGCGCAGTTACGGACCAATGAAACCGTGCACGCGGTTCTCAGCCATCTGTTGCAGTCACAGGCCACGCCACGCCGCGACCTCCGGCTTAAAGGCGGACTGGCGCCGGTCATACGCCGCCGCCTCGCCGACTATATCGATACGCATCTGGAACAGGCGCTGACTATCGGCATGCTCGCCGATATTGCCTGTCTGTCGGAATATCACCTTGCGCGCATGTTCCGCATTTCGTTCGGCATGCCGCCACATGCCTGGATTGCCGCGCGCCGCCTCGATCGTGCCCGCGAATTACTGAAGACAACCGGCATGCCGCTGCAACAGGTGGCCGATGCCTGTGGCTATGCCGATCTCAGCCACTTCAGCCACCGGTTCCGCGCAGGCACCGGCGCCGCGCCCAGCCAGTACCGGGGCGCATTCGCCGATTGATCCAGGAAACCGTATTCAGTTAAGCCGTGCCGATGTCGGAAAAGGATAGGCCCGGGCTTGCTGCGGAACCGTCATTTCCTGCTCGGTTTGTTCGATTGCCTCCATGACCTGCTGCGGCGCGAAATGATGCAACATGTGGCCCGCTCCTCTGGTGACATGTAAAACGCTTTGCGGAATCTCTTGATAAAGACGCTCGGACTGCGCATGCATATCGACGTGCCGGTCACTGTCACCCGCCATGAGCACGACCGGCATGGTGAGTTCGTGGTAACGCTTGCGCATTGAAAAGGCGGCAGGAATCATCTGCGCAGATTCAGCCGCGCTGGCT
>DATFAZ010000060.1:0-5336 GCA_035254105.1 Noviherbaspirillum sp.
CCGTATGCGATTTTCAGGCCGCTGATTTTCAGAATGTTGTCGCTCATCAGTGCCCACCTCCCAGATACGCCTCAATCACAGCCGGGTTGCTTTGCACCTCGGCCGGCACGCCTTCGGCAATCGGCTTGCCGTAATCGAGCACCGTCAGGCGATCGCAAAGTCCCATCATCAGTTTTACATCATGTTCGATCAGCAGGATCGTCTTGCCTTCCGCCTTGATCTTGACCAGCAGTTCGCGCAGGCCGAGTTTTTCGGTTGCATTCATGCCGGCAGCCGGTTCATCCAATGCCAGCAGCTGCGGCTCGGTCGCCAGCGCACGGGCGATTTCAAGGCGGCGCTGGTCGCCGTAGGAAAGGTGGCGCGAGGTGCGGTGGGCAAATTGCGCGATACCGACAAAATCCAGCAGTTCCATGGCGCGGCGGCGGATTGCTGCCTCCTCTTCACGCGCGGCCTTATGGTGGAATACCGCACCGAACACACCCTGATGAGTGCGGACATGACGGCCAACCATCACGTTCTCAAGCGCAGACATTTCGCCAAACAGGCGAATGTTCTGGAAGGTGCGCGCGATGCCGGCCTTGGCCACTTCATGTGGCGCGGACGGCGAGTACGGTTTGCCCGCCAACTCGAACTTGCCGGTGTCCGGCTGGTACAGGCCGGTGATGACATTGAAGAATGTGGTCTTGCCTGCGCCGTTCGGGCCGATGAGGCCATAGATCTGACCGCGCAGGATCTTGATGCTCACCTCGGACAAAGCCTGCAGGCCGCCGAAACGCTTGTTGACCCCTGAGATATTGAGAATGACTTGTTCGCTCATGGATTTTCCTTATGCAGCCAGCGCAGCAGGCTCTTTTTCATCGTGACGCTTCTTGGCGTTCGCATCCATTCTGTCCTCGTGCCGCGGTGCGGGCCACAGGCCAGCCGGACGGTACAGCATGATGACAACCATCGCCAGGCCGTAGAGCAACTGGCGCAGCACTTCGGCATCGATCAACACCGTGCCGAACAGGTTGCGCTGCAGCGGCTCCACCACGTGACGCAGGACTTCCGGCAATGCTGCCAGGATCACGCCGCCGAGCACCACGCCCGGGATGTGGCCGATACCGCCGAGCACCACCATCGCAAGCACAGCGATCGATTCCATCAGCGAGAACGATTCCGGCGACACAAAGCCCTGGAATGACGCAAACATTGCACCGGAGACGCCACCAAAGGATGCGCCCATGGCGAACGCAAGCAGTTTAATGTTCCGGGTATTGATACCCATTGCCTTTGCCGCGATTTCATCTTCACGAATTGCGACCCAGGCACGGCCGAGGCGCGAATGCTGCAGTCGTATCGAGATGAAAATAATTGCGACGCAGAGGAACAAGAACAGGAAGTAGTACGCGTTGACGGAGGGAATGGATACACCCAGAAAGTGCACCGTTGCATTCGAACCCGGCTCGCCTGCCAGCGACACACCGAAGATACGGATCGGGTCGATCATGTTGATGCCCTGCGGCCCATTGGTGATATTAATCGGCGCGTTCAGGTTATTCATGAAAATACGGATGATTTCACCGAAACCCAGCGTGACAATCGCCAGATAGTCGCCGCGCAGCTTCAGGGTCGGTGCGCCCAGCAATGCGCCGAATAAGCCTGCCACTGCAGCACCCAGAGGCACGATCAGCCAGACAGAAAGGTGAATACCGTTCTTGGCGGCCTCCTCTCCGACCATCCAGATCAATGTGTCGCCAAGCACCGGGTACTGGTTCACTACCGATTCCAGCACCGTCGCAAACTGCGGCGAAGCCAACAGGCCCGCCATATAGGCGCCCACTGCATAGAACGCGATGTAGCCCAGATCGAGCAGGCCGGCCATGCCGACCACAATGTTCAGGCCGAGCGCCAGCATGATGTACAGCAGCGCCAGGTCCATGATGCGCACCCAGGAGTTGCCGTAGTTGGATGCGATGAACGGAAACGCGAGCAGTACAAGGCCGAGGATCGCAAAGCTGACATAGGCCTTGCGCGGATTGTGTTTGACGTCGAATAGTGTAGACATGAAGCTCTCCTTACGCTTAGGCACGATCCGCAACGCGTTCGCCCATGATGCCGGACGGACGCAGTGTGAGTACGATGATCAGAACGATAAACGCGAAAATATCCTGGTAATGGCTGCCAAGGAAACCGCCGGTCAGGTCGCCGATATATCCGGCGCCGAGGCTTTCGATCAGGCCGAGCAATATGCCCCCGACCATCGCGCCATAAATATTGCCGATACCGCCCAGCACAGCGGCGGAGAACGCCTTCAGGCCCGGCACGAATCCCATCGCGAATTGCGCGGAAGAATAGTTGGCACCCCACATGACGCCGGCAACCGCAGCCAGGGCGGCACCGATCACAAACGTCATCACGATGACTTTGTTCGAATCGACGCCCATCAAACCGGCCACGCGCGGGTTCTCGGCAGTGGCGCGCATTGCACGGCCCATCTTGGTTTTTTCAACCAGCAGCACCAGGCCAATCATCGCAGCGGTTGCAAGTACCAGCAGCAGCACCTGTGTCTGCGAAATCAGCGCTCCCATGATTTCGAACGATTCGGTCGGCATCACCTGCGGGAATGGAATCGGGCTACGTCCCCAGATCATCATCGCAAAGGTTTGCAGCAGAATCGAGACGCCGATGGCGGTAATCAGCGGAGCAAGACGCGGCGCATTGCGCAGGCGGCGGTAAGCGACGCGTTCGATAATGACATTGACCACTACGCACACCGGGATCGCGCCGAGGATCGCAATAGCCAGCTTAACGATACCCGGCAGGTCCGGCGCCGCGCCCTGCACCACCTTGAGGATCGTGACCGCGACCATTGCGCCGATCATCAATACATCGCCGTGCGCAAAGTTGATCAGATTCAGAACGCCGTACACCATCGTGTAGCCGAGCGCGACGAGCGCATACATACTGCCGAGCACCAGTCCGTTGATGATTTGTTGGATAAATGTATCCATGGTTTTCCTACTCTCTATAAGGATCGTTCAAATCGTTCTACAACTTCATCGCCGAATTATGTGCGACTGCAGCAAAAATCATTGCACATAACAAAACGGCACCCGGGTGAAATTCTCCGGGTGCCGTTCGACGCAAACGATATTTATCTGAAAAGACGTGCAGCGAGTATGCGAATAGCTGGCGTGTGATTAATGCGCATGGTTGTCTCCTGTTGCAGTCTTCGGTAAAAACTTTTTGGTGGGTAGTGCCTTTTGGGCATACCGGAACCGCGCGGCATTATACCGAACATGTTCCTTTATGAAACCTTATATGGTCGCATCCATGTGCTTTTAACACATCTACCTGCGCCCTGCCTGCAAAAACCGTATATATCAGCTCTGGCATAAATCCGAATCCGGCTGTTATCCGAATTGACTTGCCAGCGTCTCATGCAGAGGCATGAAGCCTGCACAACGCCTGTTTACTTTATATTCAAAAAAGAAAAAATTGCTTGAATATTTTCTCAGGCATCCGGTTTCATCAATCACATCAATTGCCACCCGCAGTCTTTGCAGGGTGCAATCATAACGACTTAAGCGAAAAACAATCGACGGAAAATAAAGGGATGACCAGAATTAAATTCCGATTAAAACGGTCGGATTAGCTTGTGCGGGACGATAAACCTTTAGGCATGGGAAAAGTAACGTTTTCCTCTGCGCCCGGCAAAGCGCGAACACTTTTCGCCCCCAGTTCTTTCAGGCGATCTATAACCGCCTGCACCAGCACCTCGGGTGCGGAAGCGCCTGCCGTCACGCCGATGCGGCTTCTCCCCTCCAGCCATGCGGGATCTATCTGCAAGGCGTTATCCACCATATAGGCCGGTGCGCCCTTTTTCTCCGCCACTTCACGCAGGCGATTGGAATTGGAACTATTGGGACTGCCGACCACGACCACCACTTCGACTTGGGGTGCCATGAACTTGACGGCTTCCTGACGATTGGTCGTCGCGTAGCAGATATCGCCTTTCTTGGGCTCGACAATAAGGGGAAACTTGCGCTTGAGCGCCGCAATGATCCCTGCGGTGTCGTCCACCGACAATGTCGTCTGGGAGACGTAGGCCAGCATATCCGGATTGCGCACTTGGAGTGCATCGACATCGGCAGCGGTTTCCACCAGATACATGCCTTCTTCCGCCTGCCCCATCGTGCCTTCGACTTCAGGATGTCCGGCATGGCCGATCATGATGATTTCGCGTCCTTCGCGACGCATCTTTGCCACTTCGACGTGGACTTTGGTCACCAGCGGGCACGTTGCGTCAAACACATGCAAGCCCCGTTCTGCCGCCTCGGACTGAACTGCCCGGGAGACGCCGTGCGCTGAAAAAATCACGGTACTGCCGGCAGGGACATCCTCGAGCTCCTCGATAAAGATCGCTCCTTTGCGCCTCAGGTCGTCAACCACATAAGCGTTGTGCACGATTTCATGGCGCACATAGATCGGCGCGCCGAATTCTTCCAGTGCCCGCTCGACGATTTCGATCGCCCGGTCAACACCGGCACAAAAACCGCGCGGCTGCGCCAGCAGAACTTCCTTGTCCATTCCTGATCCTTAATGCGGCTTGGGCGTCTTACAGTATGCCGATGATTTTCACTTCAAATTTCACCGGTTCTCCAGCCAACGGATGATTGAAGTCAAAGAGCGCACTTTGCTCATCAATTGCACGCAAAATGCCGGCAAAACGGCCGCCACTTGGTGCGGCGAATTCCACCAGGTCGCCAATTACATATTCCTGCCCCTTCTTGGAATTTTCATCCAGAGTAGCGCGCGACACCCGCTGGACCAAATCCGGATTACGCGGCCCGAATGCCTGTTCCGGCTGCAAATCGAAGGTCTGGTGCGTGCCTTCTGGCAGGCCCATCAGACACGCTTCGAGGGAAGGCGAAAGCTGGCCGGTACCGAGCTGCAATGTCGCCGGTTTTTCCTGGAAGGTGCTCACAATATCGGTGCCATCCATTGCCGCCAGGCGGTAATGCAGGGTCAGGTAAGCGGATTCTGTAACTACTGGTGCGGTGGGAGTCGACATGAGATTTCGGCGTAGCGCTACGTAAAGAAACAAGCCGCTATTGTAAGTCACGTTACTCAGGAATGCGGCGTCCAGGAAGGATGCCGGAGACTACTCTGCGCCTCTTCATAAATTAAAATTGCAAATAATGCAACTTTATTCCTTATAATCCGTTTTCCTTTTCATTGCTGGTTCTCTAACTCTGACGCGACCTCATGACAATCACCAACTGGCCCGAAGACCAACGTCCGCGCGAACGGCTCATTAAACACGGGGCACAGATTCTGTCGGACGCGGAATT
>DATFAZ010000061.1:0-32573 GCA_035254105.1 Noviherbaspirillum sp.
GTTTTACGCGCGCGGCTCTGGCGACTGCATCTGCGTGCATCAGATCACCTTGGCGCGCGTGAGGTCGTGAATGTGCAAGGCGCCGACCAGCTTGCCTGCAGCGTCTGCCACCAGTAGCTGGTTGATGCGGTACTGTTCCATCAGCTCAACCGCTTCGACAGCCAGTTGGTTCGGGCCGATCGTGCGCGGGTTTGCATGCATCACATCGGCCATTTTCAACTTGCTGAAGTCTTGCACCGTTTCAATCAGACGGCGCAAATCGCCATCCGTGAAAACGCCGATTACCCTGTTCTGGTCATCGACGACGGCCGTCATTGCCATCCCTTTTTTTGTTATCTCGAGCAGCGCTGTTGGCAAGGAAACGTCAGCCGTGACGGCTGGAACTGCATCGCCGCTACGCATGACATCGTGCACATGCGTCAACAAACGGCGCCCCAAGGCTCCCCCAGGATGGGAGCGCGCAAAATCTTCTTCGCGAAAACCGCGTGCATCGAGCAGGGCGACTGCAAGCGCGTCACCCAATGCGAGGGTGACGGTAGTGCTTGCCGTCGGTGCCAGATTCAGTGGGCAAGCTTCCTTGTCCACACGGGCGTTCAGATGGATGTCGGCGAGCTTTGCCAGGCGCGATGACTCATTGCCGGTAATGGCAATCAGCTTGGCGCCCATGCGCTTGAGGATCGGAATAATTGCCAGGAATTCGGCGGCTTCACCGGAATTGGAAATAGCAATCAGGATGTCGTGTTCGGTAATCATGCCCAGATCGCCATGCAGCGCTTCGGCGGCATGGACGAACAATGCCGGCGTGCCGGTGGAGGCGAGCGTCGCGGCGATCTTGCGGGCGATGTGACCAGACTTGCCAATGCCGGATACGACGACGCGACCGCCGCCTTCCAGCAGCAGCGCGACTGCTTGTGCAAAACTGTCATCCGGACTGTCGGACAGCCGGTTTTTCAGGGCGAGGATGGCGTCGGCTTCGATCTGCAGCGTGCTGCGCGCGAGCTCAAGCGCGCGTTGTGCCACTTTTGCATCAAAAGCTTTCGGCAGGGTTTTTTCATCGGTTACACTCATGCGGGAAGTATAAACGAATTAGAAAAGCAAAAAACCTGCCAGTGATAACAAAATGCTTCGTTTTGCTGTCGTTTGCACCAATTTTTAAAGAGAGTGGTGCATATGGAAATAAAGACCGGCAAACGGAAAAAGCTTTGCGACAAGCTGCGGCAATGCAGCCATTTCCACAAGCCTTGTTTATTGTTTGGCAGAAGTTTTTTCATACTCTTTCATAACGAATGTTTTCGGCTCTCGAACTGACGCTCATTTTGCTTGGCGCAGCCGTTCTCGGCGTGGTTGCGTTTCGCATGCTCCATTTACCCCCGATGCTTGGTTACCTGATTGTAGGTATCGTGATCGGGCCGCATGCGCTCGGGCTGGCTGCAGAAAACCAGACTACGCACACGCTGGCCGAGTTCGGTGTCGTGTTCCTGATGTTTTCGATCGGGCTGGAATTCTCGCTACCGAAGCTGGTGTCGATGCGGCGCACCGTGTTCGGTTTGGGTATGGCGCAGGTGCTGCTGACGATTGCCGCCACCATGCTGTTCGGCTGGCTGATGGCATACCTGCTGCCGCAACTCGCCGATATCAGCTGGGGTGCCGCCTTCGCGCTCGGCGGCGCGCTCGCGATGTCTTCAACTGCCATCGTATCGAAGCTGCTGACTGAGCGGCTCGAGCTGGAAACTCAGCATGGCAGGCAGATATTCGGCATCCTGTTGTTTCAGGATCTGGCGTTCGTCCCACTGTTGATTCTGGTTCCGGCACTGGCAAGCAATACCGGCAATCTGTTCGCCACTCTGGCGCTGGCGACCATGAAGGCCGGCATTGTGCTGGTGCTGCTGCTGGTGATTGGGCAGCGCCTGATGCGCAGCTGGTTCCATATTGTGGTCAGGCGGCGCTCGCAGGAATTGTTCATGCTGAACCTGTTGCTGATCACGCTCGGCGCGGCATGGATTACCGAAAAGGCTGGCCTCTCGCTTGCCCTTGGTGCCTTTATCGCGGGCATGCTGATTTCGGAGACGGAGTACAAGCATCAGGTGGAAGAGGACATCAAGTCGTTTCGCGACGTGTTGCTCGGCTTGTTTTTCATCACGGTTGGCATGTTGCTCAATGTGCGGCTGGTGCTGGAGAACTGGTGGCTGGTGCTGCTGCTGCTGACTGCACCCGTGTTGCTCAAATTTGCGCTGATCGGAATGCTGGCGCGCTTGTTTGGGGCGTCTCCCGGTGTCGCCTTGCGCACAGGCCTGTCGCTGGCGCAGGCTGGTGAGTTTGGTTTCGTGTTGCTGAATCAGGCCGGCGGTTTGCATTTGATGGACCCGTTGCTAATCCAGCTGATTCTCGCATCAATGGTGCTGTCGATGCTGCTCGCGCCGTTCATCATCGCCAAGTCCGACGCGATTGTGATGAAATTGTCGGCCAATGAATGGATGATGCAGTCGCTGGCGCTGACCCAGATTGCGACGCGCACCATGACCACGGAAAAACATGTGCTGATCGCTGGTTTCGGACGCAGCGGGCAAAGCCTGGCCAAGCTGCTCGAAGAAGAGGGTATTGCTTATCATGCCCTGGACCTCGATCCGGACCGGGTACGTGAAGCCCAGGCGGCCGGCGCGAACGTATCGTACGGTGACGCGGCGCGGCGCGAGAGCCTGGTGGCGGCAGGCATTCATCGAGCTGCGGCGCTGGTCGTCACTTATGCAAGCACGCCGTCCGCGCTGAAGGTTTTGCATCATGCGCATGAGCTTGCGCCGGCATTGCCGGTGATTGTGCGCAGTTATGACGACACGGACCTGGACAAGCTGCGCGAAGCCGGCGCAGCGGAAGTTGTGCCCGAAGCCATCGAGGGCAGCCTGATGCTGGCCTCGCATGCGCTGGTGTTGCTGGGGGTGCCATTGCGGCGAGTGGTGCATCGGGTGCAGGCGGCACGCGATGAGCGTTATGCATCATTGCGTGGCTATTTCCACGGCGCCAGCGATACGCAGGACGATGCGGAACATTCGCATGTCCGCCTGCATTCCGTAACCTTGCCGGAAGGTGCGAGGGCCGTTGGCAAACCGCTATCTGCGCTAAAGCTTGCGGATGTCGGTGCCGAAGTGACGACTCTGCGACGCGGCAAGAATCGAATCGAACTGCAGCCTGACACGATCCTGCATGCAGGCGATATTGTCGTGCTGCGCGGCGCCACGGAAGGCGTGGTGCGCGCCGAAGGACGATTGCTGAAATAAATTCATGCTTTGCCTAGTGGAAAGCATGATCCCGCTTATGTCGCTACAATTCTGAAGCTTCTCTTCGAAAGTACGCGACATGCAAGTGTTTGAACGCATCCTCGGCATCATCCTGCCGGTATTCATCATTATCGGCCTCGGTTACGGATATGCGCGTTTGCGTGGCGAACGCGTGAAATCCGACATGACGTCGGTCAATCGCGTCAGCATGGATGTGCTTTGCCCGCTGCTGGTATTTACCGCACTGGCCGCAAAAGACTTCGACCTTGTCCATAACGCTACGCTGATTCTTGCCGGCGTGTTGATCGCGCTCGGTTCCGGGCTGATTGCCTGGCCGGTGGCAAGGATGTTCGGCTACGACGTGCGCAGCTTCGTGCCGCCGATGATGTACAACAACTGCGGCAACATGGGCCTGCCGCTGGCGGTACTTGCATTCGGCACCGCCGGCTTGCCTGCGGCGGTGGCGCTGTTCATGGCCTGCAACCTCATCTACTTTTCGGTTGGCATCAAGATTATTGAAAGCGGGCGCAATTACCACACGCCGCTGTGGAAGTTCATGCTCAGCCCGATGATGATGGCAATGATGATCGGCATGGCGTTCGCCTTGTTCCAAATCGCCTTGCCGGCACCGCTGATGCTGGCGCTGAAAATGTTGGGGGATGCGTGCATTCCGCTCATGCTGTTTGCGCTTGGCGTACGCATGCTCGACGTCAGCTTCAAGAGCTGGCATATCGGCGTTGTCGGCGCCATTGTCTGCCCGGTGGGCGGATTGATCGTCGCTTGGCTGCTCGATGGTGTGCTGACGCTGACGCCGATGCAGCGCGGCCAGATGTACCTGTTTGCGTCGCTGCCGCCGGCCGTATTCTGCTTCATGGTCGCGGAACAGTATCAGCAGGAACCGGACAAGGTGGCATCCATCGTGTTGCTCGGCAATCTCGCCGCGCTTGCGTTTGTGCCGGTCGGTTTGTGGATGGGGCTGTCGGCCTAGTTCAGGATTATTTGGTCGCCAGCACGTCGAAGCGGCCGCTTGATACCGACGCATCATCCATCTCGGTAACGATGACATCGCGCACTTGCGCCGACGGCGGACCACGCCGCGCCCATGAAATGATTTTTTCTACTGCGTCGTCGCCGCCGCGTACTAGCGCCTCGACCGATCCGTCAACACGGTTACGCACCCATCCGCACAATTTAAGTGCCTGCGCCTGTGCTTCAAAGGAGGCGCGATAGCCGACGCCTTGCACCAATCCGACAATGAGCAAATGCTTGGCCATGTTGCCTCCTTGTTTCCTTACTTTTTCTTCAGCAGCGGTGCCAGATACTTGCCGGTGACGCTGGCAGGATTCTTCGCTACTTCTTCCGGCGTGCCGGCTGCAATAATCTGGCCACCGCCGGCGCCTCCTTCCGGGCCAAGGTCGATGATCCAGTCTGCCGTCTTGATGACATCGAGGTTGTGCTCGATGATCACCACGGTATTGCCCTGGTCGCGCAGACGATGAATCACTTTCAGCAGCAGATCGATGTCGTGGAAATGCAGGCCGGTGGTCGGCTCGTCAAGTATGTAGAGCGTGCGGCCGGTGTCGCGCTTCGACAGTTCCAGTGACAGCTTCACGCGCTGCGCTTCGCCGCCTGAAAGCGTGGTTGCACTCTGGCCGAGCCGGATGTAGCCGAGGCCAACATCAAGAAGCGTCTGCAACTTGCGCGCGACAACGGGGACCGGCTTGAAGAATTCATGCGCCTCCTCGACGGTCATCTCCAGCACGTCGTGGATATTTTTTCCCTTGTATTGCACTTCCAGGGTTTCGCGGTTGTAACGCTTGCCGTGGCATACATCGCATGGAACATACACATCCGGCAGGAAGTGCATCTCGACCTTGAGTACGCCATCGCCCTGGCAGGACTCGCAGCGCCCGCCCTTAACGTTGAACGAGAAGCGCCCCGCGCTGTAACCGCGCTCCTTTGCCGCTGGCACGCCGGAAAACAAATCTCGGATTGGGGTGAATACGCCGGTGTAGGTCGCCGGGTTGGAGCGCGGCGTGCGGCCAATCGGCGCCTGGTCGACGTTGATCACCTTGTCGAAATGCTCCATGCCGCTGATCGAGTCATACGGTGCCGGCTCCGCCTGCGAGCCATACAGATGACGAGCCGTGGCGTGATACAGCGTGTCGTTGACCAGCGTCGATTTGCCTGAGCCGGATACGCCGGTCACGCAGGTTAGCAGGCCGACCGGGAGATTCAGCGTGACGTTCTTCAGGTTGTTGCCGCTGGCGCCAGAAATCACCAGCTGCCGTTCCGGGTCAGTGGGCGTGCGTTTCTTGGGCACGTGAATTGCCAGTGTGCCGTTCAGGTACTTTGCGGTCAGCGATTTCTTGTTCTTCAGGATATCGTCGAGCGATCCCTTGGCGATGACTTCGCCGCCATGCACGCCTGCACCAATGCCCATATCGACGATGTAATCTGCGCAGCGGATCGCGTCTTCATCATGCTCGACCACCAATACACTGTTGCCAATATCCCGCAGGTGCTTGAGCGTATTGATCAGGCGGTCGTTGTCGCGCTGATGCAGGCCGATCGACGGCTCATCCAGTACGTACATCACGCCGGTCAGACCCGAGCCAATCTGGGAAGCTAGACGGATACGCTGCGCCTCGCCGCCGGACAGGGTGTCGGCACTGCGCTCTAGGGATAAATAGTCGAGGCCGACGTTATTCAGGAACTTCAGGCGCGAAATGATTTCCTTGATGATGCGGTCGGCGATTTCTTTCTTGGCGCCGGTCAGTTTCAGTTTTTCAAAGAACTCCAGTGTGTCGCGCAAGGGGGTCTTCGCAATTTCGTAAATCGAGCGCTCCTGCTTGCCGGCACCGACCTTCACGAATCGCGCTTCCACACGCAGGCGTGCGCCCTTGCAGGACGGGCATTCCTTCTGGTTGATGAACTTCGCCAGCTCTTCCTTTACCGCCATCGAATCGGTTTCGCGATAGCGGCGCTGCAGGTTGTTCACGACGCCTTCAAACGTGTGTTCCCGCACGACGGCGCGGCCGCGTTCATTGATATAGGTAAACGGAATCGTCTGCCGTCCGGAGCCGTACAGCACTGCCTGTTGCGCCTGTTCCGGCAGTTCGTCGAACGGCATGTCGAGATCGAAGCCATAATATTCCGCAATACTCGACAGCATCTGGAAGTAAAACTGGTTGCGCCTGTCCCAGCCCTTGATCGCACCGCTGGCGAGAGAGAGATTGGGGAAGGCGACGATGCGCTTGGGGTCGAAGAATTCGATATGACCGAGGCCGTCGCACTCCGGGCACGCACCCATCGGATTGTTGAAGGAGAACAGGCGCGGCTCCAGTTCCTGCAGCGAGTAGCCACAGGTTGCACAGGCGAACTTGTTGGAGAATATGTGTTCCTTGCCGCTGTCCATTTCGAGCGCGATCGCCCGGCCCTCGGCCAGCCGTAGCGCAGTTTCGAAGCTTTCCGCAAGACGCTGCTTGATGTCCGCTTTCACCTTCAGGCGGTCAATCACGACGTCGATCGTGTGCTTCTCGGTTTTCTTCAGTTTCGGTAAGTCGTCGATTTCATAAATCTTTGCCGCATGCGTGCCGCTCTGGATGCGAAACCGGATGAAGCCCTGCGCCTGCATGGCCTCGAACAGGTCGACGTGCTCGCCCTTGCGGTTGGCGACGACTGGCGCGAGGATCATCAACTTGGTATCTTCTGGCATCGCCAGTACAGCATCCACCATCTGAGAGACCGATTGCGCCGCCAGCGGGTTTTCCGGATGGTCCGGGCAATAGGGTGTGCCGACGCGTGCGTACAGAAGACGCAGGTAATCGTGGATTTCCGTGACGGTGCCAACGGTCGAGCGCGGATTATGCGAAGTCGCTTTCTGCTCGATCGAAATTGCCGGCGACAAGCCTTCGATCAGGTCCACATCCGGCTTTTCCATCAATTGCAGGAATTGACGCGCATACGCCGACAGCGACTCGACATAGCGGCGCTGGCCTTCCGCATACAGCGTGTCGAATGCAAGCGACGACTTGCCGGAGCCGGATAAACCGGTAATCACAATCAGCTGATTGCGGGGCAATTCCAGGTTGATGTTTTTGAGGTTGTGGGTGCGTGCGCCGCGGATTTTTATTTCTTCCATGAACTGCTTTCAACTTGTGCCCATGTTGGGCTGAATTCGGTCAACCTGATACTATAACGGGTTTTGAAGCCGCTCGTTCCCGGCCTTTCTGTTCCTTTTTCCCTCATGTCCTCCACCTCAGCCATTGAACCAAGCACTCGCATGACCCGCATGGAAATCCGTGCCAGTTTGTCATTGGCATCGATTTTCGCCCTGCGCATGCTCGGCATGTTTCTTATCCTGCCGGTGTTTGCAGTCCATGCGAAATCGATGCCGGGAGGCGAAAGCGCCACCCTGGTCGGTCTGGCAATGGGAATTTACGGACTGACGCAGTCGTTCGGGCAGATTCCGTTCGGCGTCGCGTCGGACAAGTATGGTCGCAAACGGGTAATCGTGATCGGCCTGGTGCTGTTTGCTCTTGGCTCGTTCATTGCTGCAGCGGCAACCAATCTGACATGGGTGATCATTGGCCGTGCACTGCAGGGCGCCGGCGCAGTCTCCGCTGCCGTCACCGCCTTCATTGCGGACTCAACGCGCGATGAGCATCGCACCAAGGCGATGGCGATGGTCGGCGGCTCCATTGGCCTCACCTTTGCCATATCGCTGATCGCCGCGCCGGTGATGTACAGCCTGATCGGCATGGGCGGAATTTTTGCGCTCACCGGCATTCTGTCGATGCTCGCGATTCTGGTCGTTATTTATATCGTGCCGGCTGCGCCGCCGAAACTCCTTGCGAAGCAGGTGCCGTTTTCTTCGGTGCTGAAGAATGGCGAACTCATGCGCCTTAATTACGGCGTATTCGCGCTGCATATGACGCAGATGGCGATGTTCGTCGTCGTGCCGTCCGCACTGGTGCAGTATGCCGACTTGCCGATTGCCGCACACTGGAAAGTCTACCTGCCGGTTGTTCTCGCCTCTTTTGCCTTGATGTTGCCTCCGATCTTCATCGGTGAAAAAAAGGGCAAGATGAAGACGGTGTTTCTGGCAGCGGTTATTCTGATGATTATTGTGCAAGCCGGCTTCTGGGTCTTCTTTTCAAGGCCGACCATGCACTGGACCGTTCTGGTCCTGCTGCTCCTGGCGTTTTTTATATCATTTAACATTCTTGAGGCAGCCCAGCCATCGCTGGTCTCGCGCATTGCGCCGCCTGCCGCGAAAGGCGCGGCGCTGGGTGTGTATAACACTCTGCAGGCACTCGGCCTGTTTTGCGGCGGCGCGCTTGGAGGCTGGATGCAGCAGCATGTCGGCCCATCGAGCGTGTTCGCGCTCGGCGCGGGACTCACTTTTGTGTGGCTTATAATTGCTGCGAGTATGAAAAATCTGCCCCGCCGGGGTGCCGTTGCGGCTGCCGCCTGATCCGCATCACGAATTATATTGAGTCAGTTTTAGGAGAATTTTATGGCATCGGTTAACAAAGTCATCATCGTCGGCAACCTCGGGCGCGATCCGGAAACGCGCTACATGCCGAACGGCGAGGCGGTCACCAATATCGCGGTTGCGACCACCGAAAGCTGGAAAGACAAAAATTCGGGCGAAAAGAAAGAGTTGACCGAATGGCATCGCATCACTTTCTACCGGAAGCTCGCGGAAATTGCTGGTCAGTACCTGAAAAAAGGTTCGCAAGTGTATGTCGAAGGCCGGCTTCAGACCCGTAAATGGACTGACAAGGATGGCGTAGAGCGCTATACCACCGAAATCATCGCCGACACCATGCAAATGCTCGGCAGCCGCCAAGGCATGGGCGGCGGCGCGCCGATGGACGATGATTACGGCAGCAGCGCTCCGGCCCCGCGCCAGAACGCCAATGCGGGCGGCGGCGGAGTAGCACGCGGCGGCGCACCATCGCGCCCGGCGCCGAACTTCAGCGATATGGATGACGATATTCCGTTCTGATCGATACTTTATAAGTAATAGAAGCCTGCAGCTCTTGTACCTGCAGGCTTCTTTGTTTTATGGGGGCGTCTCCCTCAGGCGCTGATTCCCCCGGTGAAATGTTAGACTCTCCGGTCGGTTTTATTACTTATCTGCTGCGCAATACGGACTGCTGCCTTGGCCCATGCGCCAGCAGGCTGGCTATGCATTGCACTACATCGAACAGGCTGGAATGAAGATCGTATTCGTCTTGCACAGCCACCGCTCCGGCGGTGCTGAGCGTCACTTGTTGCAGTTAATGCAGGGATTGTCTGCGTCCGGCATCGAATGCATTTATGCGGGGCCGCTCGATAGCTGGCTGGGTGAACAGCTTGCGGCAGCCAAGTTCCGTTGTGTGCATGTGCCCTATCACGGCATCTATGATTTTGTGTCGCTTGCGCGACTCGTGCGCCTTATCCGTCGCGAAAAGCCGGATCTTATCCATGGGCACCTAACTCGCGGGGCCTACTATGCGGGCTGGGCTTCCCGCCTGACTTCTGTGCCGAATGTCGCAACTGCCCACTCGACGAATGCCGGCAAGCATTTTGGACGAGCGGGGCGGATCATTGCGGTATCTGAGGCGGTCCGGCGTTTTCTCCTTGAATGCGGTTACCCGGATGAAATCCTGCGTACCGTGCGTCACGGCGTGCCGGATTACGCCGCCCAGCCGCGCCTGCCCCAAGAGCAGCTGCGCGCTAGTTTGCAACTCGATGAGGCGCCGGTATTCGCGATGGTGGCGCGGTTCGAGCCCGCTAAAGGCCATGATATTGCTCTACAAGCGCTTGCCACTTTAAAAGAACGTCGATGGACATTGGTGCTTGCAGGTGCACTCGATACGCGGTGGGCGGCAGAAATGAGGCAGCTCGCCACGCAATTGGGCATCGCTGAACGGGTGCGCTTTGTCGGCCATCGGGAAGATGTCGCGAGCATCTATGCGTGCGCCGATATTCTTCTTGCCCCCTCCCGGCGCGAAGCGCTTTCGCTCACGCTGCTCGAAGCAGCAGCCTTCGGAAAACCGATAGTGGCCACTGATGTGGGTGGTATCGGTGAAGCGGTTGCAAATGGCGAGACAGGATTGCTTGTCTCGCCCGAAAATCCGGCCGCGCTCGCCGGTGCCATCAACACCTTGCTGGATGATGAGAATTTGCGCGAGCGCATGCAGAAAGCGGCGCGGCAGCGTTACGAGCGCTGGTTTTCCCTTGAAAACATGGTACGTGAGACCATTGCGGTATATCGAGAGCTTGCAGGCGGAGGTGTGGCATGAGCGGCATCCAGATCCTGATGTATCACCAGGTCGGCGATTTTCCTGCCATGAAAACGCATCGGGCCACATATTGCGACTATCGGCGCTTTGCAAGGCAAATGACGTATCTGAAATTCGCCGGATATCATGTCCTGCGCCTTGACGAAGCGCTCAAGTGCTTGCGCGGCGACGCTCCAATGCCATCGCGTGCGGTGGCGCTGACTTTCGATGACGCCTATGAGAATTTCTATGAATACGCATTTCCTGTGCTGCAAAAGCACGGGTTTCCGGCGACCGTATATGCGATTTCCGGGATGCTGGGGCAATCAGCCACCTGGCTGGCGGCAGACGGGCATGACACGCCGCCACTGATGAATGCTGCCCGCTTGCGGCAATTGCGTTCTGCAGGCATCGATATCGGTTCGCACTCGGCCACTCACGTTCGTCTCGCCGAGCAAAGTACGGAGCGCATCCGCGAAGAAGTGATGCAATCCAAGAAGGTGCTTGAAGACGCGATCGGTGAGCGGATCGATCATTTCTGCTATCCATATGGCAGCCATGACATTCGTGCAGTTGAAACCGTGGCGGAAGCGGGTTATCTGTCCGCAACGACCTGTGAGCGTGCCGCAGCTACACCGGCGGATGATCCCCTGACTTTGCCGCGCAAGGCGGTTTCATGGGGGGACTCGCTCATTGGCGTGTTGTGGAAAATGCATTTCAAGAATGCCCCGAAGCGCCCCCCAATCAGACGTACCTGATTTTCCGCCGAAGAGGTGGAAGCTGTTCTGCGGCTTTTTCGTCATCCGCGCGCACCAGCTGTGCCCGCTTCATTGAGTCCATCTTTAACGCATTGACTGTCTTGTCCGGGCCAAGTATCTGGCTGGCGGATATGTTTTTAACAATCGTACAGTTTTTCTTCTCGGTTGCCGTTACCCGTCTGACGTTCTCGCCTTCAGGTAGGGCAATAAGCGCTTTCTTGCAGTCGATGAGAAAAATTGCCGGCGCAAGAGTTCCCGGCTTTTCATTTTGAGTTGTCAGGATTGCAAGAATAACTTGCTCTTGGTGCCAGTACTTTTAGGAAAGAGGGTGGAGGGAATACCTGCTTTGTTACCAATTTTTGTGGCTGCGCATGTTTACGCCTAATGCAACGTTTTTCATCAAGGGAAAGTGATTTTTAGAAATACTCAAGCTGCATCAAGTTTTTGACTTAATTTCCTAAGCGCAATTTGCTAATATGACTCATCGTCGGGGGACTCCTGCCTATGGAACCTCCTAAACTGCTTGCGCTTGCATCAAGATAAATTACAAAAAAACAATGTTTTCTATTCGTCGTGACCGGTCAGAGATTGTGGCGCAAGCGCAATTGGATCGTTTGATGGAAATGGCCGGTGATGCGGCTTTCCGGCTGAATGCCCAGGGCGGCATTCTCTATGCAAGCGAGCGCGCGATGGCTTTGGTCAACTCGGGTAGCGAGCTGGCGGGGCAGCCGTTGATCACGCTCATTTTTGCAGCCGATCGTCCTGCGGTCGATGCAGCCATTGCTCAGGCGGCGGGAACGACGCAAACAGGCAAGATCAAGGTGCGCCTGAAGGCGGCCAAACCGGTATGGGTCGAGTTGCAGATCACGCATTGCGCCAACGCGCATGGCGCTGCGGAGTTCTTTGTCGTCTGCCGGGACATTTCTGAGCAACAGGCCGCCGAAGAACAATTGCGCCACATGGCGATCTACGACAGGCTGACCGGCTTGCCCAACCGTTCGCTGCTATCTGATCGGATTCGGCTCGCAATTGCGCAGGCCAATCGCACGGGCAGCGGGTTTTCCGTAATTGCGCTCGATCTGGATGGCTTCAAGAAGGTCAACGATGCGCTTGGGCATGCCGTCGGCGATGCCTTGCTTCAGGAGGCGGCAAACCGTCTGCTCGAAACCCTGCGCGATGCCGACACCTTGGCGCGCGTCGGCGGTGATGAGTTCATGGCGGTATTGCCGGGGGTGCGTTCGGAAGCGGAGATCCAGGCCACTGCGCGGCGCATGATCGCCAGCATGCAGCTTCCTTTTAATGTGCAGGAACATATCCTGTACGTTGGAACCTCGATAGGCGCTGCCATTTATCCCGAGCACGGCGATAACGATGTCAAGCTGCTCGCGCATGCGGACACGGCAATGTGCCGCGCAAAGGAAACCGGTAAGGCGCGCTGCGTTGTGTACAGCCACACAAGATTTACCCAGCCGGAACATGATGTTTCGATGGAAGCGGCGATGTTCCAGGCGGTACGCGATGGCGAATTCCTCTTGCATTACCAGCCGATCGTTGACGCACGCAGCCGCAGCATCATGGGCTTCGAAGCACTCATGCGCTGGCATCGTGCCGATGGCGAGATGGTGCCGCCCGGGCAGTTCATTCCCATGGCCGAAAGCAATGGCCTGATCAATCTGCTTGGCGCATGGGCGCTCAAGGCTGCCTGCGTACAGGTCAAGCACTTTGCGGAAGCGGCAGGCAGGCCGCTCTATGTGTCGGTCAACGTCAGCCCCAGACAGTTCAGGAATGATCAGTTTCTCGATATCCTGGACTCGGCACTAAAGCTCTCAGGCCTGGATGGGGAACATCTGTTGCTCGAAATTACCGAAGGCATCCTGATGTCCGATCCGGAGCATGCCGAAATGCTGCTGACCGCCATAGCCGCACGCAATGTGCGGATCGCAATTGACGATTTCGGCACCGGCTATTCCTCCCTGGCTTACCTCAAGCGCTTCCCGATAGCCGCATTGAAGATTGACCGGGCTTTCATCAAGGATCTGCCTGAATCCGTCAAGGATGCCGCGATATGCAACGTTGTGCTGAGTCTGGCTAGCAACCTGCAGTTGAGTACCGTCGCTGAAGGCGTGGAAAATGAAGAACAGCTGCAATTCCTGGCAGACCAGGGCTGCGACCTGATCCAGGGCTATCTGACCGGACGGCCGCTGCTCCCGCAACATGCCATCGAGCTTCTCAAAGCGGGTGAACCCTTAAACGTAGTGGCGGCCGCATGAGTGCTTTTTCTCCGGCCGGATCGGTCAATGCCGACAAAACCATGGATCTGCTGTGGACGCGCGTGCGTCAGCGCGGCGATCTGCCCGGTTTTTCCAAGGTGGTGAAGGCGATTATCGGCGCCATGCGTGGCGATGACGACCGCGAATTCAACATGACCAGTACCGTGCTGCAGGACCCGGCCCTGACACAAAAGGTGCTGCGGCTTGCCAACAGCGCGATGTATCTGGTTTTCGGCCAAAACATCAATACGGTATCCAAGGCGGTGATCGTGCTCGGCACCGAAACGATCGGTCATCTCGCACTTGGCCTGAAACTGATCGATGGGCTGTCGGCTGCTTCCGCAACTTCCAGTGGCGCACGCGCGGAAATGGAAAAGGCGGTTCTTGCCGGGCATATCGCCCGCCAATTGGTCTCTACCGCCGGCACTCGTGATGCCGAAGAAGCCGTCGTATGCTCGATCCTGCATCCGCTCGGGCGCATGATGACAACGTTTTACCTGCCGGATCGCTGGCAGCAAGTGCAAACACGTTGCGCCGAAACCGGTGCTGATGAAAACCAGATGGCGCGCGAGATCCTCGGCCTTGGGCTCGACGATATCGGTCGCCAGGTGGCCCAGCAATGGGGATTGCCGTCGAGTGTAGTCACCACGCTGCGCGATATCCCGCCGCGGCCCATTGACGAGCCGCTCGACCACAGCGATTGGCTGGCGGTCGTCTCGACCCTGTCATCGCGTTGCGCGGATGCGCTTGGTATCGAGGGCAGCGCCGGGAGCGCCAAACTAGCTTCCTTGGCAGGCGATTACGCAAAGATGCTCGGTATCGAGGCTTCGCAGGTAATCGAGGCGGTCGATGCCGCGCAGAAGGAAGCCGTCGAAGCAGATTCGGCAATCGCAAGCTCGGTACAGCGCAGCGAGCCCGAGAAGTCTGCAACGCCGGTGGGGAAACCTGCCGATGCGGCTGCCATCCTGCGGCGCGGTGTGGCCGACATGCGCGGTGCATTGCACAGCGCAAATACCGCGCAACTGATGTCGATGGCATTGGAAACCATTTACCAGGCGCTGGGCTTCCGGCGTGCGATTGCTTTCGCGCGCAACCGCGAACAGGCGCAGTACATTGCGCAGCTGGGTTTCGGTGAAGGCGTGCAGGAGTTGCTGCCGCAGTTGAATTTCAGTGACGCATATCAGCCCGACGTTTTTCATGCGGCACTGGCTAATGACAAGATGATCTTTGTCGAAAATGCACTGAACCCCGCTTTTGTCAGCAAAGTGCCGCGCTGGTGGAAGGAAGCACTTCCGCATGTGCGAAGTTTCATGGTGCTGCCGCTTACCATTAACAACACGGCGGTCGGGTTTATTTATGGCGACTGGGATATTTCCCAGCAAACCGCCAGCATCGACCAGGACGAGATCGCGCCCCTCAATGCACTACGCACGGTAGTGATGCAAGCGATGGAGCAGGGCCGCCATACAGAGCCGGCCTGGGTACGCAAGATCCTGTGACTGGCAGCTGGCCATTCGGCTAATTCTTGATTTCTCTCAAGCTGTTGCTGTGGTTCTTGCCGAGTAACAGAAATACGCTCCTCACAAAAATGCTAAATTACTTGTCGTTTTCATAATGACGAGGCGTGTGATGAGTGAAGTCATTGTTTTTGCGACGATTGTGTTCGGTGGCTTGTTCGTATGGCTTGCGCTGAACCGGAAACAAGTCGTGCATTACCGCAAAAAGCGCTTGCTGACCGGACCGGAACAGGAATTCTTTTATCGCTTGCGGCAGGCTTTGCCTGACTGCGTTATCTGCCCCCGGATTGCAGTATCGGCCCTGATCGAGCCATCAGGCACCGGCCTGATCCGCAAGAGCGGGCGCGACAATATCAAGGGAAAAAAGGTCGGCTACGCAGTTTTTGATGAGCAGATGCAGCTTCTTGTCGTCGTCGAACTGGATCACCGTTCACGGCCCAGCCGCAGCGCTGTTGCGCGAGATGCCTTTTTTGCAGAAGCCGGCATCAGGACAGTGCGCTTTGCAGCGAGACGCTTGCCTTCCGCAGCAAAAATACACGACAGCATTTATTCGGCGGTTGCAGGCTCGCGGCGTGCCAGGTGCCCGGATATGAAAAGGGCGATGGCCGATATCAAATATGTGCGCCCAGAAACTCCCTGGCGAAATACCGCCAATGCCCATATTTGAATGGACAACCAATAAGCGTAGGGACCGCGCAGGCGAGATAAAATGAGTGCACCTGTCCTGCCATCGCGGGATGAATGTGCACCTATTTAACCATGGCCCGACTTCCGCGACTTGTTGTACCCAATCAGCCGCATCACATCATCCAAAGCGGTATCGACCGTCAGTCAGTTTTTCGTGATACGGACGATTACACCGTTTTTCTCGGCTGGGTGCGTGAAGCAGCCAGGCAGTTCAAGCTGGCAATTCATGCCTATGTACTGATGCCCGATCATTTCCATCTGCTAGCCACGCCATCCGACAATACAGGCTTGGCGCGCATGATGCAGTGGATTGGCCGCAAGTATGTGCCTTACTTTAACGCCAAATATCAGCGCGCCGGCACGCTCTGGCAAGGCCGGTACAAAGCCACTGTTCTCGACGCGGAAAAATACTTCATTGCCTGTAGCCGATATATTGAACTCAATCCTGTTCGTGCCGGCTTGGTTGCCGAGCCAAAAGATTATCCGTGGTCCAGCTGTTTGCACCATATTGGTGCAAATCCAGATCCTTTAATTACTGATCACTCGATTTACTGGGCGTTGGGCAACACCCCCTTCGAAAGAGAAGCGGTTTACCAAAGACTTTTGGAGCAGAGTCCGGGCCTCAAGGAATCTATAGTGTTAACGGATGCGGCCCTTAAAGGCTGGGCACTTGGTTCCGACCAATTCAAGTTGATGCTGGAAAAACAGGCAAAGCGTCGGGTAAGCCCGGCCAAACGCGGTCGACCACCTAAGCAGAAGTTGGTGACCACTTTCTCTTCCGAGTAATAAACCCTGAGTATTTTTATGGAAAGCGCAGATTTTCTACATTCGATAACTCTGTCCCCAATTAATAATAAGAGAAAAATAGGCGCCTCATATTGTTACTCCGACCCCATTTATTTAAGTTGAACAAACTGTTGCGCTGCACTATTCTTCAGGCTCGATTTCATAAAGTTGCGGAGAAAGCATATGCACGCGCAAGGTCTATACGATCCAGCAAATGAACATGACGCCTGCGGCGTCGGTTTTGTCGCCCATATCAAAGGCAAAAAAAGCCACTCGATCGTCGAGCAGGGCTTGCTGATCCTGAAAAACCTCGACCACCGCGGCGCGGTCGGCGCCGACAAGCTGATGGGCGATGGCGCCGGCATACTGATCCAGATTCCGGACCAGTACTATCGCGAAGAAATGGCGAAACAGGGCGTTACCCTGCCGCCACCGGGCGAGTATGGCGTCGGCATGGTTTTCCTGCCGAAAGAAAATGCTTCCCGCATCGCCTGTGAACAGGAAATCGAACGCGCGGTTCTCGCTGAAGGCCAGGTTGTACTGGGCTGGCGCAATGTTCCGGTGGATTTCGACATGCCTATGTCGCCGACCGTACGAGCCAAAGAACCGGTCATCCGCCAGATTTTCATCGGACGCGGCCCGGACATCATGGTGACCGACGCGCTGGAGCGCAAACTGTACGTCATCCGCAAATCCTCCGGACACGCGATCCAGGCGCTGAACCTGTTGCACGGCAAGGAATTTTTCGTGCCGTCGATGTCGGCACGCACGGTCGTATACAAAGGCCTGCTGCTGGCTGACCAGGTCGGCGTGTATTACAAGGATTTGCAGGACGAGCGTTGTGTATCCGCCCTCGCGCTCGTGCACCAGCGTTTCTCGACCAACACCTTCCCGGAGTGGCCGCTGGCCCACCCGTACCGCCTGATCGCGCACAACGGTGAAATCAACACCGTCAAGGGCAACTTCAACTGGATGCGCGCACGCGAAGGCGTGATGAAGTCCGCCGTGCTGGGCGACGACCTGCGCAAGCTGTTCCCGCTGATTTACGAAGGCCAGTCCGATACCGCATGCTTCGACAATGCGCTGGAATTGCTGCTGATGGCCGGCTATCCGCTGCCGCAGGCAATGATGATGATGATTCCGGAAGCATGGGAAAACCATGGTCTGATGGACGACAATCGTCGCGCCTTCTATGAATATCACGCCGCGATGATGGAGCCATGGGACGGTCCGGCCGCGATGGCATTTACCGACGGCCGCCACATCGGCGGTACGCTGGACCGCAATGGCCTGCGGCCGGCGCGTTACATCGTTACCGACGACGACCTCGTCGTGATGGCTTCCGAATCCGGCGTGTTGCCGATTCCGGAATCGAAGATCATCCAGAAATGGCGCCTGCAGCCGGGCAAGATGTTCCTGATCGACCTCGACGCCGGCCGCATCATCGACGACAAGGAATTGAAAGACACCTACGCCAACGCCAAGCCATACAAGCAGTGGATTGACTCGGTACGCATCAAGCTCGGCGAGCTCGACGCGGAACCGGTCGAACCGGCATCCGACATTCCGCTGCTCGATCGCCAGCAATTGTTCGGCTATACCCAGGAAGACATCAAGTTCCTGATGGCGCCGATGGCAACGAGCGGTGAAGAGGCGATCGGCTCGATGGGCAATGACTCGCCGCTGGCAGTCATGTCCAACAAGAACAAGACGCTGTACAACTACTTCAAACAGTTGTTCGCGCAAGTGACCAATCCGCCGATCGACCCGATTCGTGAAGCGATGGTCATGTCGCTGGTGTCCTTCATCGGCCCGAAACCGAACCTGCTCGACACCAACAACATCAACCCGCCGATGCGCCTCGAAGTGTCGCAGCCGGTGCTCGACTATGCCGATATCGCCAAGCTGCGCAACATCAGCGCGCATACCGGCGGCAAGTTCAAGTCGCATGAACTGAACATCTGCTATCCGGTTGCATGGGGCAAGGAAGGCATCGAGGCGCGCATCGCATCGCTGTGCGCAAAAGCGGTTGATGCAGTCAAGTCCGGCCACAACATCCTGATCATTTCCGACCGCAAGGTCGATGCCGATCAGGTCGCGATTCCGGCACTGCTCGCCACCTCGGCAATTCACCTGCACTTGGTCAGCAAGGGACTGCGCACCTCCACCGGCCTCGTGGTCGAAACCGGTTCTGCGCGTGAAACGCACCACTTCGCACTGCTCGCCGGATACGGCGCGGAAGCGGTTCATCCGTATCTCGCAATGGATACGCTGAGTGCAATGGCCAAGGGCTTGCCGGGCGAACTGTCCGCGGAAAAGGCGATTTACAACTTCCAGAAAGCCATCGGCAAGGGCCTGATGAAGGTCATGTCCAAAATGGGTATTTCGACCTACATGTCCTACTGCGGCGCGCAGATTTTCGAAGCCATCGGCTTGAACAAGGCCTTGGTCGACAAGTACTTCAAGGGTACCGCGTCGAACGTTGAAGGCATCGGCGTGTTTGAAGTCGCGGAAGAAGCGCTGCGCCTGCACAAGCTCGCATTCAGCAATGATCCGGTGTTGGCCAACGCACTGGATGCCGGCGGCGAATATGCTTTCCGTGTGCGCGGCGAAGACCATATGTGGACGCCGGATGCAATTGCGAAATTGCAGCACTCGACCCGCGCGAACAACTTCAATACCTACAAGGAATACGCGCAGATCATCAATGATCAATCCAAGCGCCACATGACGCTGCGCGGCCTGTTCGAGTTCAAGATCGACCCGAGCAAGGCGATCCCGATCGACGAAGTCGAACCTGCGAAGGAAATCGTCAAGCGCTTTGCTACCGGCGCCATGTCGCTCGGCTCGATCTCGACCGAAGCCCATGCCACGCTGGCCATTGCGATGAACCGCATCGGCGGCAAATCGAATACCGGCGAAGGCGGCGAGGACGAGAACCGCTATCGTCAGGAGCTGAAGGGCATCCCGATCAAGAAGGGTGAAACGCTCGCTTCCGTGATCGGCAAGGACCGCATCGAAGTGGACATGCCGCTGCTGGAAGGCGACTCGCTGCGCTCGAAGATCAAGCAGGTCGCATCGGGCCGCTTCGGCGTCACCGCCGAGTACCTGACTTCGGCGGACCAGATCCAGATCAAGATGGCGCAGGGTGCGAAGCCGGGCGAAGGCGGGCAACTGCCGGGCCATAAGGTATCCGAGTACATCGCCAAGCTGCGCTTCTCGGTGCCCGGCGTGGGCCTGATTTCGCCGCCGCCGCACCACGACATCTATTCGATCGAAGATCTGGCGCAGCTGATCCATGACCTGAAGAATGCCAATCCGAAGGCTTCGATCTCGGTCAAGCTAGTGTCCGAAGTGGGTGTCGGTACGGTGGCTGCGGGTGTTGCGAAAGCGAAGGCCGACCATGTCGTCATCGCCGGCCATGACGGCGGCACCGGCGCATCGCCGCTGTCCTCCGTCAAGCATGCGGGCTCGCCATGGGAACTCGGCTTGGCAGAGACGCAGCAGACGCTGGTTCTGAACCGCCTGCGCAGCCGCATCCGCGTGCAGACCGACGGCCAGATCAAGACCGGGCGCGATGTTGTGATTGCTGCCTTGCTTGGCGCCGACGAACTCGGTTTCGCCACTGCGCCGCTGGTGGTCGAAGGCTGCATCATGATGCGCAAGTGCCATCTGAATACCTGCCCGGTTGGCGTCGCCACGCAAGACCCGGTGCTGCGTGCGAAATTCTCCGGCAAGCCGGAATACGTGGTGAACTATTTCTTCTTCGTCGCCGAAGAAGCTCGCCAGATCATGGCGCAACTGGGCATCCGTACCTTCAATGAACTGATCGGCCGCTCCGATTTGCTCGACAAGTCAAAGGCGGTGGAGCACTGGAAGGCCAAGGGACTGGACTTCAGCAGGATCTTCCATCAGCCGGACGTACCGGCTTCCGAGCCGCGCTATCAGGTGGAAGAGCAGGAACACGGTCTGGAGACCGCGCTGGACCACAAGCTGATTGCGCAGGCAAAGGCCGCTCTGGAAAAAGGCGAGAAGGTTTCCTTCATCTCGCCGGTGAAGAACGTCAACCGCACGGTGGGCACCATGTTGTCGGGTGAGGTGGCAAAGAAATACGGCCATGAAGGACTGCCGGACGACACCATCCACATCCAGTTGCAAGGCACTGCAGGCCAGTCGGCCGGCGCATTCCTTGCACACGGAATCACGCTGGATCTGGTTGGCGAAGGCAACGATTATGTCGGCAAGGGCTTGTCGGGTGGCCGCATCATCGTGCGTCCAAACACGGAATTCCGCGGCCGCGCGGTGGAAAACATCATCGCCGGCAATACTGTGCTGTACGGCGCGATTTCTGGTGAGGCATTCATCAACGGTGTCGCCGGCGAGCGCTTTGCGGTGCGTAATTCCGGGGCGATTGCGGTAGTCGAAGGCACTGGCGACCACGGCTGTGAATACATGACCGGAGGCACCGTCGTGGTACTGGGCGCCACCGGCCGTAATTTCGCTGCAGGTATGTCGGGTGGTATCGCGTATGTGTACGACCCGGATGGCGAGTTCGAAAAGAAATGCAATATGGCGATGGTCAGCCTCGAGCCGGTGTTGTGGGCTGCGGATCAGGAAGCCTCAATGGATCGCGCAATCTGGCACAGCCCGGTGCGCGGCGGCGATGGCCAGAGCGACGAGGCAATCCTGAAAGCCTTGATCGAGCGCCACTTCAAGTACACCGGCAGCACGCGCGCGCGCAATCTGCTGGATGACTGGGCCAACGCTCGTGCCAAGTTTGTCAAAGTCTTCCCGACGGAATACAAGCGGGCGCTGGCCGAATTGCATGCGGCGGCCCACGGCAAAGAAAAGATCGCAGCCTGACTATCAATAAACAATGCAGTTACAGGGGCCGCAGGCGGTTCCTGTAACTAAAAATGTGAGTAAAAAATGGGAAAAGTAACCGGCTTTCTGGAATACCAACGCTTGCAAGAAGCAAGCGAAGCACCCCAATTACGCAAGAAGCATTACAAGGAATTCGTAATGCATCTCTCCGATGCCGATGCAAAAGTGCAGGGCGCACGATGCATGGATTGCGGCATCCCTTTCTGTAACAACGGCTGCCCGGTCAATAATATTATTCCGGACTGGAATGACCTCGTTTACAACGGCAATTACCGCGAAGCGCTGGACAGTCTGCATTCGACCAACAACTTCCCGGAATTCACCGGTCGCATTTGCCCGGCTCCGTGTGAAGCGGCTTGTACGCTCGGCATCAACAATGATCCGGTCGGCATTAAGTCAATCGAGCATTTCATCATTGATAAAGGCTGGGAAAACGGCTGGGTCGTTCCGCAAGTGCCCACCGCCAAGACCGGCAAGAAAGTCGCCGTGGTCGGTGCCGGTCCCGCGGGCATGGCTGCCGCACAGCAGCTCGCGCGTGCTGGCCATGATGTGACGCTATTCGAAAAGAATGATCGTGTTGGCGGCTTGCTGCGCTATGGCATCCCCGACTTCAAGATGGAAAAATCGCATATCGACCGCCGGGTCGAGCAGATGAAAGCTGAAGGCGTGACCTTCCGTACTGGTGTTTTCATCGGTAAGGATTTCCCGTCGAACGTCTACAACTGGGCGAAAGAAACGATTTCGCCTGAGCAGCTGCAAAAAGATTTCGACGCTGTCGTGATTTCCGGCGGCGCAGAGTTGCCGCGCGATCTGCCGGTGCCGGGGCGTGAGTTGAAAGGCGTGCACTTCGCCATGGAATTTCTGCCGCTGCAAAACAAGGTAAATGCAGGCGACAAGATCAAGGATCAGATCATGGCGAGCGGCAAGCACGTCATCGTGATCGGCGGCGGTGATACCGGCTCCGACTGTGTTGGCACTTCCAACCGTCATGGCGCCGCATCGGTAACGCAATTCGAATTGCTGCCCCAACCGCCGGAGCAGGAGAACAAGCCGCTGGTGTGGCCATACTGGCCGACCAAGTTGCGCACGTCCTCCTCGCACGAAGAAGGCTGCGAGCGCGACTGGGCCGTTGCTACCAAGCGTCTGGAAGGCAAGAATGGCAAGGTAGAGAAGCTGATTGCAGCTCGCGTCGAATGGAAAGACGGCAAGATGGTGGAAGTGCCGAACTCCGAATTCGAGTTGAAAGCCGACCTGGTATTGCTGGCGATGGGTTTCGTTTCGCCGGTACAGCAAGTGCTGGATGCGTTTGGCGTTGACAAAGATGCACGTGGCAATGCAAAGGCAACGACCGAGGGTGCCGACTGCTACAAGACCTCTGTTGATAAGGTGTTTGCTGCAGGTGACATGCGCCGCGGCCAGTCGCTGGTGGTATGGGCGATTCGTGAAGGCCGCCAGTGCGCACGTGCTGTCGATGAGTTCTTGATGGGATCATCAGTGTTGCCGCGTTAATGATTTGCTAAGTCTTGCAGCCCGCCCCATTGAACAATGCGGCGGGCTTTTTTGTCGTATTTCCGGCCTGTTGTGGTTATGGCCAAGGCGCTTGGTATCGTTTCTGCACTACAATCTCATCTTTTATTCAGAAGATAATCGCTGTGCCGAATCTTGTTGAAATCCGCGACTTGCAATTTTCCTATGGGGCGCGCCCGATTCTGTCGGGACTCCAGATGGATTTCCCTCGCGGGAAAGTCGTCGCAGTCATGGGTGGATCAGGTTCCGGCAAGACCACGATTTTGCGTCTGATCGGTGGTCAGCTGCAGGCACAGAAGGGCACTATCAAGGTCGACGGCCAAATGGTCAACGCGCATGACACCAAAAAGATGTACGCGATGCGCCGTAAGATGGGCATGCTGTTCCAGCATGGTGCGCTGTTTACCGACCTGAGCGTGTTCGAGAATGTGGCATTCCCCCTGCGCGAACACACTACCTTGCCGGAAGACCTGATCCGCGACCTGGTACTGATGAAGCTGCACGCAGTCGGCTTGCGCAATGCTGCACATCTCAAGCCTTCTGAAATTTCCGGTGGCATGGCGCGTCGCGTGGCTCTGGCCCGCGCCGTTGCGCTGGATCCCCAGCTCATCATGTATGACGAGCCATTTGCGGGGCTCGACCCGATATCGATGGGCGTGGCGGCCAACATTATTCGCCGGCTCAATGATGCGCTCGGTTCAACCTCCATCGTGGTATCGCACGATGTGCACGAGACATTCCTGATTGCTGACCATGTGTATTTTCTGTCGCAGGGAAAAATCGTCGCCCATGGCACCCCGCAACAAATGCTGAGTTCGGATGATCCGTATGTGAAGCAGTTCGTGCATGCCGAGGCCGACGGGCCGGTGCCGTTCCATTATCCGGGGCGATCTCTGGCGGAAGATCTGCGCGTGGAGACGCAAGCATGATGCTGGACACGGTAGCTTCAATTGGACGCCGCGCGCGTGAAATTGTCGCCGGTATCGGCTATGCGACGCGTGCTTTTCTCGCAATGCTGGGCGCATCGGTCGGTGTGTTCCGGCGGCCGCGTCTGTTGACTGACCAGATCCATTTCATCGGCAATTATTCACTGGTGATTATTGCCGTTTCCGGCCTGTTCGTCGGATTTGTTCTGGGGCTGCAGGGCTATTACACCTTAAACAGGTACGGATCGGAACAGGCGCTGGGCCTGCTGGTCGCGCTCTCCCTGACACGCGAGTTGGGGCCGGTGGTGACTGCGCTGTTGTTTGCCGGACGTGCCGGCACGTCGCTCACTGCGGAAATCGGCCTGATGAAAGCTGGTGAACAACTGTCGGCAATGGAAATGATGGCGGTCAACCCGCTGCAGCGCGTGATTGCGCCCCGCTTTTGGGCTGGCGTAATCGCAATGCCCGTGCTGGCCGCGATTTTCAGCGCGGTTGGCGTAATCGGCGGTTATATCGTCGGCGTACGCATGATCGGTGTGGATGAGGGCGCGTTCTGGTCGCAGATGCAGGATGGTGTCGATGTGTGGAGCGATATCGGCAACGGCGTCATCAAAAGCGTGGTGTTCGGATTTGCGGTAACGTTTGTTGCTCTATTCCAGGGGTATGAGGCGCAGCCCACACCGGAAGGGGTTGCACGAGCAACCACCCGGACAGTTGTGATCGCCTCGCTTGCCGTGTTGTGGCTGGACTTTTTGCTGACTGCCTTGATGTTCAGCTAAATTCGGCAGAGCAGCGAGGTAGCGCAGCAGCAAGAGTACATTTTTTTACGTTGAAGCCGATAAAGGTTTCAACTCCTATATTTTGGGTATTCAGTCATGCAAAGGAAATCACTAGACCTGTGGGTCGGGATATTTGTCTTGCTCGGTGCGGCAGCACTTTTTTTCCTCGCGATAAAAGCCGGGAATATGAGTTCGATGTCGTTTGAGAAGACCTATCCTGTCATCACCAAGTTTGACAATATCGGCGGGCTCAAGCCTCGTGCGCCGGTCAAGAGCGCCGGCGTGGTGGTCGGGCGTGTAGGTGATATTCAATTTGATGACAAAAGTTACCAGGCAGTCGTGACCCTGAACCTGGAAACCGGATATAAATTTCCTAAGGACTCCTCCGCCAAGATCCTCACTGCGGGCCTGCTGGGCGAGCAGTACATTGGACTGGAGGCAGGTGGTGATACCAATAATCTGGTTGCAGGTGACCGGATCAAGATGACGCAGTCGGCTGTCGTACTGGAAAACCTGATCAGCCAGTTCTTGTATAGCAAAGCGGCTGAAGGCTCCGGAGGCGAAAAATGATGAGAAATATCGGCCGGCTTAGCGCATTGATACTGGCATTGGGGCTTGCGGGGTGTGCCACCAATAACCCGCGAGATCCGCTTGAGCCCTTTAACCGCGCCATGTTCACTTTCAACGACAAAGTTGACCAGGTCGCGCTGAAACCGGCAGCAGAGGTGTACAGCAAATTGCCGTCGTTTGTGCAAACCGGGGTGAACAATTTTTTCGGTAACCTTGGCGATGTACCGACGGCGCTGAACAATTTCTTACAGGGCAAATTCGCCGACGGCTTGTCCGATGTGATGCGCGTGGCGGTTAACACGACGTTCGGTATTTTTGGTTTGCTGGACATCAGTTCCGAAGCCGGCCTGTACAAGCATAAAGAGGACTTTGGCCAGACCCTCGGCAAATGGGGTGTTCAGTCTGGTCCCTATATCGTGTTGCCGCTCCTTGGCTCCTCGACGCTGCGCGATACCGCCGCGATGCCGGTGGATTTCGAGACTGATCTCTGGCAATACACGACGCCGGTAAATGTGCGCAACTCCGGCTCTGTCGTGCGCGTCGTCGATCAGCGTGCCGCATTGCTGGATGCCTCCGATCTGCTGGAAGACGCCGCGCTGGACCGATATGGTTTCGTGCGCGATGCGTATATGCAGCGTCGCCAGAACAAAGTGTACGATGGCGAGCCGCCGGAAACTTCCTATGAGCACGATGTCGGCCCGACAATCGAGCCAGTTGAGGTGGCAGATAAAAAATAATCGGGAGCGCGATAGTCTGACAGGCGAGGGAACCTGCAAAAAGCCTCGTTGTCGAATTGGAACAATTTTGTGTGGTCGGGAAATTCAAAAAATATGAAACTTTTTAATAAGCTATTTGCTGTTCTGGTTATCGCGCTGGGTTCCTTTGCCTTTCTGCCGGCGGCTTCTGCGCAAGAGGCGCCGGATGTGTTGATTAAGCGCCTGAGCCAGGACGTCATGGAAACGGCAAGGAACGACAAGGAAATTCAGAGCGGCAATTACAAGCGCATCCTGGAACTGGTCGAGGCAAAAATCCTGCCTTATGTCGATTTCCAGCGTATGACGGCGCTTGCTGCCGGTCGATTCTGGCGCGAGGCAACGCCTGACCAGCAGAAGCAATTGATCAATGAGTTCCGCACACTGCTGGTGTACACCTATTCGGGTGCGATTTCGCAGATCAAGGATCAGAAGCTTGATTTCAAGCCGATGCGTGCGGATGCTGCCGACACGGAAGTCGAAGTGCGTACACAAGTACTGCAGCCACGCGGCGGCGAGCCGATCCAGTTGAATTACCGGCTGGAGAAGCTGCCGAACGGCTGGAAGATTTATGACGTAAACATTCTTGGAGCCTGGCTGGTGGAAACCTATAAAGGCAATTTTTCATCCGAGATCAGCAAGGGTGGTATTGATGGCCTGATCAAGACCTTGTCCGACAAAAACAAGCGGCTGGCCGCCAGTGCCGCCAAGCCGCCGAAGGCCTCGTAAATCATGACATTCCGTCCTGCCTTGACCTTAACCGTGCATAACGCGCAAGCCATGCTTGATGCCGGCCTGCGCGCGATCGACGAAGGGCAGACGCGGATGGACCTTGGTGAACTGACGGCCGTGGACTCGGCCGCAGTCGCCACCCTGCTCGCATGGCAACGTGCGGCACAGCACAAGGGCAAATCGCTCGTTTTCAACAATCTTCCTGCCAATTTGCAAAGCCTGGTTGACCTGTACGGGGTGACCGAATTGCTGCCTTCATCTTCTCCCGCCGAGTCGCCTGCCGCATCCTCGCATCATTGACCGCCGGCTTATTCGTCTTCCACCCCGGCTTCCCCAGCGGAAATCCAATATAATCAAGGGTTTCGAGGGCTTTATAAGCCTTCGCGTCTTCTCCCATCGGCCTCGGCTGATCCCCGTAAAAGTAATCAAGCCCTCATGGCTGCTCTTCAAATCGTCAATGTTGAAAAACGCTACAAGTCGCTGCAGGCGCTTGGCGGTGTCACGCTAAGCATCGAGCCCGGCGAATTCTTCGGCCTGCTTGGCCCGAACGGGGCCGGCAAGACGACATTGATTTCTATTGTTGCCGGCCTCAATCGCGCCGATTCCGGCACGGTGTCGATTCATGGCTACGACGTCGTGCGCGACTACCGCGAAGCACGCAAGCGGCTCGGCGTTGTGCCGCAAGAACTCGTATTCGACCCTTTTCTGACGGTGCGCGAAACCTTGCGCATGCAGTCCGGTTATTTCGGGCTGAAGAATAACGATCAATGGATTGATGAGGTGATGGCCAACCTCGACCTGAGCAAGAAGGCCGACACCAACATGCGCGCTTTGTCCGGGGGCATGAAACGTCGTGTGCTGGTGGCGCAGGCGCTGGTGCACAAGCCCCCGGTTATTGTCCTGGATGAGCCGACTGCCGGCGTCGATGTTGAATTGCGCCAGACCTTGTGGAAATTCATTACTCGTTTGAACCGTGAAGGTCATACCATCGTTCTCACCACGCATTATCTGGAAGAGGCGCAGGCCTTATGCAATCGCGTTGCGATGCTCAAGGCTGGCAAGGTGGTGGCACTCGATTCCACATCCGCGTTGATCAAGCGTATCTCCGGCTCGCAGCTGATTGTGCGGCTGGCGAACGGAAAACTGCCGGATGCGCTCAAGGCACAGGTATCGCATCCGGATGAGCTAGTCTCCGGCAACAAGTACACGCTGCGCGTAAATGAATATTCCGAAGTCGAACCGATTCTTGCGAGGCTGCGCGAAGCCGGTGCAGTGATCGAAGACATGCAGTTGCAGCAGGCCGATCTGGAAGACGTGTTCCTCCAGATCATGGAGGGTGAAAAGTGATCGGTTTCCAGACCTTGTTCTATAAGGAAGTGCTGCGCTTCTGGAAGGTTTCGATGCAAACCATCACTGCGCCGATCCTGACCGCGATGCTATATCTGCTGATCTTCGGTCATGTACTGGAAGAGCATGTGCAGGTATATCCGAATGTGAACTACACCGCCTTCCTGATCCCGGGCCTGGTGATGATGAGTGTGCTGCAGAATGCGTTCGCCAATTCATCTTCCTCGCTGATCCAGTCCAAGATCACCGGCAACCTGGTTTTCATGCTGTTGCCGCCGTTGTCGCACTGGGACATGTTCGGCGCTTATGTGCTGGCTTCCGCAGTGCGCGGCCTGATGGTGGGGGCGGGCGTATTTGCCATTACCGTCTGGTTTGCCGATCTGTCGTTCTTTGCGCCGTGGTGGATCGTGATTTTTGCGCTGCTTGGCGCCGCCATCCTTGGCACGATGGGGCTGATCGCAGGAATCTGGGCCGAGAAATTTGACCAGCTGGCTGCGTTCCAGAATTTTCTGATCATGCCGGCAACCTTTCTGTCCGGCGTTTTTTATTCGATTCATTCGCTGCCGCCGATCTGGCAAACGGTGTCCCACTTCAACCCGTTTTTTTATATGATTGATGGCTTTCGCTACGGCTTTTTCGGGCAGTCCGATGTGAGTCCGTCAACCAGCTTCATCATCGTTTCGCTATTTTTTGTGCTGCTTGCCGGTTTTGCAATCCGCTTGCTGAAAACCGGCTACAAGCTGCGCCACTAAAGGTAAGAACCATGCTTCCCACGCCAGAACTCGTAAAAGACTATATCGCCGCCGGACTCGACTGCACCCATGTGGAAGTCGAAGGCGACGGCCAGCATTTCAGTGCGGTCATTGTGTCCAACGCATTTGCCGGCAAGCGCATGATCCAGCGTCACCAGCTGGTGTATGCCGCGCTCGGCGACCGCATGCGCCAGGAAATCCATGCCCTGTCGATGAAGACCCTCACTCCGGAAGAGTTCCAGCAATAATGGATAAACTGCTTATTACCGGCGGCAATCGGCTGTCCGGCGAAATCAATATCTCCGGTGCGAAGAATGCCGCGCTTCCGATTCTGTGCGCCGGCCTGCTGACATCTGACGATGTGCATTTGTCGAACGTGCCGCATCTGCAGGACGTAAACACGATGCTCAAACTGCTGCGCCAGATGGGCCTGCGGGTTGAGCAGGATGGCGACTGCATGACGCTCAATGGCGGCGCAATCGAAAAATGCGAAGCGCCATATGAAATGGTGAAGACCATGCGCGCGTCGATCCTCGTCCTCGGACCGCTGCTTGCCCGTTTTGGCGAGGCCAAAGTGTCGTTGCCGGGCGGTTGTGCAATTGGTTCGCGACCAGTCGATCAGCACATCAAGGGATTGCAGGCGATGGGTGCGGAGATTGCGATCGAGGCTGGCTATATTCACGCCCGCGCGAAGCGGCTGAAAGGTGCGCGCATCGTAACCGACATGATCACAGTTACCGGCACCGAAAACCTGCTGATGGCTGCGACGCTTGCCGATGGCGAAACCGTTCTGGAAAATGCCGCACGCGAGCCGGAAGTCACCGATTTGGCCAATTTGCTGGTGGCGATGGGCGCGAAGATCGACGGCATCGGCACCGACCGGCTGGTGATCCAGGGGGTGGAGAAGCTGCACGGCGCAAGCCATGCGGTAATCGCTGACCGGATAGAAACCGGCACCTTCCTGTGCGCAGTTGCTGCAGCGGGAGGCGATGTGACGCTGAAGAATACACGCAGCGATATCCTGGATGTCGCGCTGGACAAGCTGCGCGAAGCGGGCGCGATTCTGACGACAGGCCCGGACTGGATTCGTGTGCAGATGGCATCGCGTCCGAAAGCTGTAAGCTTTCGAACCATCGAATATCCGGGCTTTCCGACTGATATGCAGGCGCAGTTCATGGCCTTGAACTGTATCGCCGACGGCAGCAGCCGCGTAACGGAAACAATCTTTGAAAACCGGTTCATGCATGTGCAGGAACTGAACCGGCTCGGCGCCGCTATCGACATCGATGGTCATACCGCGATTGTGCAAGGCGTCGAAAAGCTTGTTGGTGCGCCGGTGATGGCGACCGACCTGCGCGCATCCGCTTCGCTGGTAATTGCGGCGTTGGCGGCGCAAGGCCAGACGCTGATCGACCGTATATACCACCTGGATCGCGGCTACGACCGCATGGAAGTCAAACTTTCGGCGGTTGGCGCCCAAATTGAGCGAGTGAAATAATGACCCAGCAACTAACCCTCGCTTTATCCAAGGGCCGCATCTTTGAAGAAACGCTGCCCTTGCTCCAGGCGGCCGGCATTACCGTCACCGAAGACCCGGAGAAATCGCGCAAGCTGATCCTTCCGACCAACGACCCGAATGTGCGTGTGATTATTGTGCGGGCATCGGATGTGCCGACTTACGTCCAGTATGGCGCGGCTGACTTCGGCGTGGCAGGCAAGGATGTGTTGCTCGAGCATGGCGGTGAAGGCCTGTATCAGCCGATCGACCTGAACATTGCGAAGTGCCGCCTGTCCGTTGCAGTACCGAACGGCTTCGATTACGCCAGTGCTGTGCGGCAGGGTGCCCGCCTGCGGGTAGTAACAAAATATGTAAAGTGCGCGCGCGAACATTTCGCTGCGAAGGGAGTGCACGTCGATCTGATCAAGCTGTACGGCTCGATGGAGCTGGGGCCGCTGGTCGGTCTATCGGATGCCATCGTCGACCTGGTTAGTACCGGCAGCACGCTACGGGCGAACAACCTGACCGAAGTCGAACACATCATGGATATTTCGTCGCGCCTGGTGGTGAATCAGGCTGCGCTGAAACTCAAGCGTGAACGTCTGCAGCCGATCCTGGAAGCGTTCGAAGCCGCATCGAATACAAGGTAATCTCATGCCGATCCAGATTCGCAAACTCGATTCCGCTGCATCTGATTTCAAGGCGCAACTGTCTGCAGTGCTCGCATTTGAAGCGGGCGAGGACGAAGCGATCGACCGCGCGGCGACGCAGATCCTTACCGACGTGAAGGTGCGCGGCGATGCGGCCGTTCTGGAATATACCAATCGCTTCGATAAGCTCGACGCGACCAATCTGGCCAGTCTTGAAATCGGGCAGGACGAATTGCGCGCAGCATTAAACGCATTGTCGCCTGAGCGTCGCACGGCGCTGCAAACGGCAGCCGACCGCGTACGCACCTATCACGAACGGCAGAAGCGGGAAATCGGCGGTGACGGCTTCACCTATACCGAAGCTGACGGCACTGTACTTGGGCAGAAGGTCACACCGCTGGACCGCGTAGGCATTTATGTCCCCGGCGGCAAGGCGGCCTATCCCTCTTCCGTCTTGATGAACGCAATTCCGGCCAAGGTCGCCGGCGTGCAGGAAGTCATCATGGTCGTGCCGACTCCTGCCGGCGTGAAGAATGAATTGGTCCTTGCCGCTGCTGCAATCGCCGGTGTTGACCGTGTATTTACCATCGGCGGTGCGCAGGCAGTCGGTGCGCTGGCGTATGGCACCGCCACCATTCCACAGGTCGATAAAATCGTCGGCCCCGGCAATGCCTATGTTGCCGCGGCCAAGCGTCGCGTGTTCGGCATTGTCGGCATTGACATGATCGCCGGCCCGTCGGAAATTCTCGTGATTTGCGACGGCAGCACCGATCCGGACTGGGTCGCGATGGATTTGTTTTCGCAGGCCGAGCATGACGAACTGGCGCAGTCGATCATGTTGTGCCCGGACGCCGGCTACATCGCGCAGGTGGAAGCCAGCATCAACCGCCAATTGGACACGATGCCCCGCAAGGAGGTAATTCGCACTTCTCTCACCAATCGTGGCGCGCTGGTGAAAGTGCGCGATATGAGGGAAGCTTGCGAGATCGCCAACCTGATCGCCGCTGAACACCTGGAGATTTCTGCGGAAAATCCGCAGCAGTGGGCGAATGAGATCCGTCATGCTGGCGCAATGTTTCTTGGCCGTTT
This sequence comes from Noviherbaspirillum sp., assembly GCA_035254105.1. Lineage (GTDB taxonomy): Bacteria > Pseudomonadota > Gammaproteobacteria > Burkholderiales > Burkholderiaceae_D > Noviherbaspirillum. Next base: position 32,074 of record DATFAZ010000061.1, read on the forward strand.
TTCCTCGGAATCGCTGGGCGATTACTGTGCAGGACCGAACCATGTGCTGCCGACTTCGCGCACCGCGCGTTTTTCGTCGCCGCTGGGCGTGTACGATTTCCAGAAGCGCTCCAGCATCATCCACGTGAGTGAAGCTGGCGCACAAACACTGGGCAAGGTCGCGGCCGAACTCGCTTATGGCGAAGGCCTGCAGGCACACGCAAAATCGGCGGAGTACCGGCTCAAATGAACGGCATGCGGGCGGCCCGATGAATGCCTGGATCAATCGCATCCACTGCGAAGATGCTCTGCAGGGCCTGGCGCGCATCCCGGACGCAAGCATCGACCTGCTGATCGCCGATCCGCCCTACGGGCTTGGTAAGGACTACGGCAACGACTCCGACAAGCTAGATGCTGACGCCTACCTGCACTGGACCGAACAATGGGTCGACGCTGCGCTGCCGAAGCTCAAAGCCAGCGGTAGCCTGTATATCTTCCTGACCTGGCGCTATTCGCCTGAA
>DATFAZ010000062.1:0-2713 GCA_035254105.1 Noviherbaspirillum sp.
CGCCGTCGGCGCCGCCGATATGCTGGAACTGGAGGAGGAAGCAATCGATGCCTGCGACGGCGACATGTTCCTGTTGTGCAGCGACGGTCTCAGCAATGAAGTCAGCGAACTGGAAATATGCAACGCGCTTCTTCCCGGCGACTGCCTGTATGCGTCAGAAACCCTGATCGATCTCGCGCTGGAGCACGGCGGGCGCGACAATATTTCAGTCATTGTGGTGCGCGCGGAAGACCCGGACAGTGATGAGCAGACGGTGCTGAATCCGGCGCTTGGATGAGGTATCCATCGTCCGGATTCAGAGCAGCAGCAAAAAGCTGGCCGCGACGAGCGTGGGCACAACGGCGCCTGCAAGCAAGCCGGCAATCCCGATGCTACCGTCGTTGAAGCCACCACGAAGGAGCGCGACGCCGGCTGGATTGGGGGCATTGGCGATCACGGTGAGCCCGCCTCCGGCGACCGCGCCGGCCACCAGCATGTACTTTGCCTCGCCAGTAATGCCTTCGATCAGCGAGCCGAGATAGGTCAAGGCAGCGTTATCGGTAATGGCAGTCAGGCCCAGTGCGCCGAAGAACAATGCCACGGGCTCGAGGCTAGATACGATGGGTTGAAGCCACCACTGCTGCATTCCGCCCAGAACCACCAGCCCTGCCAGAAAAAACCCTACGAGCAAGCCCTCCTTCAGGATGAGCGGGCTCTGATACTGGGCGTATGCGTGGGTATATCCGAGGAAGAATAAAAAGACGCCGAGGAACAAGACCGGATGGTGAGCGAATACGACGACAGCGCCAAGAAATACCAGATGAATGGCCATGACTAATGCCGGGACCGGCGCGGCAGGCGCCGCGTCCGCAGCGTCCGGTGCCGCAGCGAGATGCATTCGCAGAAGCCACGCGATGGCAGTGGCATTGATGACGACTGCAGCGGCAGCCTTCCATCCGAAGTTTGCCGCCATGAACGCCGAATCCCAGTTCCAGGTTCCGGCAACCATCAGGACCGGAGGCGCGGCAAATGACGTGAGGGTGCCGCCAATGGAGATGTTAACAAAGAGAACGCCCAGAGCGGCATATTTGAGCCATTCCGGAATGCCAGGTCGAAAGACCATTTTCGCCAGCATCAATGCGGCCAGCGTCATGGCGGCAGGCTCGGTAATCAATGAGCCAATCAGCGGCACCAGGGCGAAGCACAGCCAGACCTGGACCAGCAAGGCATGCGCCGGGGCCAGCCTGCCGATTGTTGCGATGAGCATCCTGACAGCCTCGAGCACCGGGCGGGAGGCTGCGACGACCATAATCACGAAGACGAACAAGGGTTCAGTGTAATGCAGCGATTCCAGATATCTGACAGCCTCTTCTCCGCCTGCAAGAAACGCCATAATCGAAATGAAGACGAACGCCCAGAGTCCGAAAACCACTTCGATTTCACCGAGCAGATGGAACAGCCCGGCATGTCGCGGACTACGGTCGGCGAGCCTCTCGATGGATTTGGCTGCGAAGGTATGCATCAGCGCAAGGGCGAAGATGACTGCGGCAATGAGGTTGATGTTTTCCATTTGAATGAATGTCTTATTGGAAATTACATGAACTGCCTTGAAATTTCAGTGTTTCGAGCAGTAGAACACAACGCCGAGGGCAAACTGTGAACGTCAGCCGAGGTTTGCAGCCATGGAACGCACGATGCGTGAATAGAGAACCCTGCAGGAAGAATACTGGACGGACTGGGAGGAAAAGTTGGCGCAGAAGCCACGTCGAAGGCTTGGCGCCGGAGACCGGGATTGGCGTAGGATACGTACATAGGTCATAGAAAAGCCGCGTGGCGGCCCGACCTACGCATGTACCTGCTGCACAAAAATTGTGAGCACCCGGATTTGAGTATAGCGCATTGATACGCCATCCATGTTTTACATGACCGTCCATCACGCCTGCTTGCAAAACTTTGCACCGACGGCCCGGGCGTTCGGTGTCTTGGCCTTGTCGCACGCCATCAAGGCAGGCTTCAAGCATATGCGGCCGCGGCCATTTATTGACAGGAAAAACGTTCGACTAGCACCATGGACCTGCTCTTTCTCGGCACCTCGTCCGGCACGCCGACCAGGGCGCGCAACGTCACCGCGCTGGCCCTGATCGAGGAAACCGGCCGCGACTGGTACCTGGTCAACTGCGGCGAAGCTACGCAGCACCAGCTGCTGCAGACGTCGCTGTCGCCGAACGACTTGCGGACGATATTCATCACCCATGTCCACGGCGACCATTGCTACGGTTTGCCTGGCCTGCTAGCGAGCGCCGGCATGCTGGGCAGGACTGCGCCGCTGCAGATCGTCGCGTCGCACGGGATCGAGGAGTGGATCGGGTCGACGCAGCGCCTGACCCAGCTTTTCCTACCCTACGAGCTGCAATTCACCGCCACCGAGTCGCTCGGGGAATGGGTGGTGGGAAGTTTCCTGGTCGACGCCGTTGCGCTGTCTCACCGCGTTCCGTCATATGCCTACCGCTTCACGGAAGCGCGCGCTGAACCGCGCCTCGATACGGAAAAACTCGCGTCGGAAGGCATTGCGCAGGGTCCCGTGTGGGGCCAGCTGAAAAAAGGCAGCGATGCGCATGTCGACGGCCGGCTGCTCAGGAGCAGCGATTACCTCTTTTATCCGCATGCTCCACGCCGCCTCGTGGTCGGCGGGGACAACGATCGCCCCGACCTGCTGGGTGATGCGTGCCGGCAT
>DATFAZ010000063.1:0-6652 GCA_035254105.1 Noviherbaspirillum sp.
TGAGCTTGTCCAGTTCGCGCATGCTCATCGTAATCATCCTCATGCCGGCCATCATCGGGCTCCATTTGCGTTAGGGAGCCTTTAGCATGAAGCAGTTCACAATTTGGACATTTGAACTTGGCTATATTTGGACATTTTAAAGCGGCTCTTACACATTCCCTTCGCATAAATTACGTTATGTAAAATTTATTTGGTTACAACTTAATTTGCATTTGTCGCTGGTTCCCGACATTTGACAATTAGTCCGGAAGTTTTCGTGGTTTTGACAATTCAGGCCCGAAGTCCGACATAAATACGTTCAGGTAATGTTGCCTGACATTTATCTGGTGAAGTCCAACATTTACCGGTCCGTTAATGGCTACGACTACGACGCTGACTTCCCACCCGTCACGCGTGCCTTCAAACAAGCGATCGCCGACGCCGATGCAGTTTTGTTCGTCACTCCCGAATATAACCGCTCGATTCCCGGGGGCTAAAGAACGCCATCGACTGGCCCCCCCGTGGGGGCAGAATTCCATTTCAATCAGCACGAACACTCCTTTATTTCACCATGCCAAACGGATCGGGTACAGCGTGCTGATTCGCGTTGTTCCAGAAATTTTGGGTTACGAACGCATACTCTGGGAGATTTTGGTTGAACGGCTCGAGCATCGCATTTGCCGTCGGCAGCTTCCAGTCGGCTTGCAGCTCGCACGCGAGCGCGAAAGTCGTCATCAGTTCCGCGCCCGCACGCGTCATGCGTGACATCGCGGCCTCCGCCTCGTAGCGATTCCAGGCGCCGCACGCATCAACGACTGGGAAAACTCTGTATCCATCTTGCAGCATTGAAAGCGTCGGCAGCGCGCAGCACGTGCCGATCGTGACGCCAGCGAGAATGATATGGCGACGCCCCGTTTTGTTCACTACCTCGTCGAGCGCGCCGCGGAACGTCGGATCTTCGTAGCAGTTAATGATACCCGTCCGCCGGTAAATAGGCTGCTCGGAGAAAATCTCCTTGATTTCGGGCAATGTGTCGCCGTTCTGCCACTGCGCGTTCGACGACGTGATGAGGACAGGCAGGCTCAGGGCCTTCGCTATGCGCGCGAGGCCGATGACATTGCTCTTGTACTCCGCCAGCGACGAGAAATCGCGGATTCCAGCCATCAGGCCGATCTGATGGTCAACGAGCAGCACGACGGTATTGTTCGCCGTGGGCTTGTCGTAAACGAAGCGTCCTGCACGCGTTGCCTCGTCTGCAGAAGTCTTCGGCGCGAGAGACGTGTTGGTGATGGGACTGATGATATCTACCGGCCGGTTGCTCATGGGGTTCTCCTCATTCGTGGTTGAAGGAAGCAAGGTACGGTTGTCGACAATACTTGATAGCACCACCGAAAAATCTATCGCGGTGCACCGCTATTCGTTGATTGAATTACGAGAGCGTCTGCGTGTCGTTATAAATTGGCAAGACCTGGCCGGAATATTTCGATGCGTGTGTTGGTCCCCAAGCATACGAATCCATCCTATGATTTTAGGGGCAACCCGCTCAAAATATTCGGATAACGTAGTTCGTTTGATGCGTAGCAGATTTGAGTTGGTTCCAAGGGCCATGCTTCGCAGTAATGCATCGGCGCAACCAGATCCGCCGACGTCAAACCGGGTGCCCAAAGTCGGATGCAGTACTGGCACGAAGCAAAACACCTGTTTTGCTTCTACAGCCATGCCGGTGCTGGCTTGGTGACCAATTCTGAGAATTTCAAGGATTGGGCGTAGAGCCTCGTATAGCAGGGCTCTATCAATAAATACGGATTGTGCCGACACTTACATCGAGTACGCTTAACCACGGTTACTGATTCAAAAACCAGCGACCCGCCTTGGGTCAATATTCAATCGGCAATGGCGCCAATGGAGAACAGTATGAATCCCGTTGCTCAATCCAAGGCTCCGTACAAGGGCAATGATCGCTTACTATTCGGCATCATCATGGGTGTCGTCGCGTTCTGGCTGTTTGCCCAGACGACGCTCAATATTGCGCCCGACATGACCCGTGACGTCGGCATGGATGCGAGTACGATGAATGTCGCGGTGGCCATCACCTCGCTTTTCTCCGGCATTTTCATCGTGGTGATGGGCGGCTTGGCCGACCGCGTAGGCCGGCTGAAGATCACGCGCTTTGGCTTTTACCTGAGCATCATCGGAGCGCTGCTGGTGGCCATCACGCCACCCGGTCAGTTGGCAGCGCCAGTCATGTTGCTCGGCCGTGCGCTGCAAGGCTTGTCGGCCGCCTGCATCATGCCGGCCAGTCTGGCGCTGCTGAAAGCCTTTTGGGACGGCCCCGAACGCCAGCGTGCCATCAGCATGTGGTCAATCGGCTCCTGGGGCGGTTCAGGCCTGTGCTCGCTGCTCGGAGGCTTGATGTCGCAGCACTTTGGCTGGCGCTCTATCTTCTGGGTGGCCATCGCGGTGAGTGTAATCGGCTTGTGGATGATGCGCGGCGCCCCTGAGAGCAAGGCCGAAATCAAGGGCGAGTACAAGTTCGACTTGTCTGGCGTGCTTGCTTTCATGGTCGCCATGGTAGCCATGCAGGTGCTGGTAACACAGGGCAACAAGCTGGGTTGGTCGAGCCCGATGGGCTCGGGTCTGATGGCGGCAACGGTGGCGTTCGGCTGGCTGTTTTTCCGCATCGAAAACAAGGCATCCAATGCCTTTTTCGACTTCAGTCTGTTCAGGAATGCAACCTACACTGGCGCGACGATTTCCAACTTCCTAATCAATGGTACCGCCGGCACGCTGATCGTCTCGCTGCAACTGGTGCAACTCGGCGGCAACATGAACGCCCAACAGGCCGGCTTTCTGACACTGGGCTACGCGATTGCCATCATTGCATTCATCCGCGTGGGTGAGAAGCTGCTGCAGCGCGTCGGCCCACGCAAGCCGATGATCTGGGGCTGCCTGATCACGGCTCTCGCCATCCTGATGGTATCGCCTGCCAACTTGCTGCTGTCGGATTACAAGATCCTCGCGAGCGTCGGCTACACGCTGTTCGGCGTCGGATTGGCGTTCTATGCCCCCCCCTCGACCGACGCGGCGCTATCGAACTTGCCGGCTGACCAGACGGGGTCAGGTTCGGGCATCTACAAGATGGCGTCGTCGCTTGGCGCTGCCTTCGGCGTGGCGATTTCCGCTGCGATTTTCACTGCGCTCAGCGGAGACAGCGCGAGCGTGAACTGGCTTGATGGCGTAATCACCTTCGCTGGACGCCAAGACAACCTGGCCGTTCGGGAAGCCGCCATCATTGCGCTTGGCTTCAACGTGCTGATGGTCGTGATGGCCATCATCTCGATCATGCTCACGGTTCCCAAGGGGACGAAGGCGCAGTCCTGAATTCCCAATCCGCATGCCAAGCACCGAGTACCTGTTTGCATCGTCATCGATGTCAATCTGTATGACGAATTTGTCGACCGTTTTACCAGCCGGGTCAAAGGTTTGAAATACGGGAATCCGCACGATCCCGTCACCACCATTGGCCCGGTGACCAATGCCAAACAATCCGAACCGTGCCGGTAGGGGCTACCACGAAGCAAAATGAGTCCCGGATTGGCAACCTAGTTCCATCGTAATGATGGTCGCGGCAGAGCGACGCCGACAGGAATGTGCGGACAGAAGCCTCGCCTTTCGGATTTTTCTCATTTTCTTGCTGGTGAGCGTAATGGAACGATGCGGTACCTTGCCATCTCTTGAGAACCGTAGCACATCATCGGCCTTCTCCGATACCGGCGATACCTGGCTGGGTCGGGCGGTTTCCCCGAGAGTTGATGCGCATCCGGAAAAGTCAGGCATTTACCCGCTATCCGATGCGCGGGATGCATTTGCGGCGCGGGCGCATTTGGCCGACGCGGCCGAGCAATCTCTTGATCTTCAGTATTACATCTGGCGCAAAGATATGACCGGCATTCTTCTATTCGAAGCGCTGCGCCGGGCGGCGGAGCGCGGCGTCAGGGTACGTCTTCTGCTGGACGATAACAACACCGCGGGGTTGGATGCGGTATTGGCGGCGCTGGATTCCCATCCAAATCTCGAAGTACGGTTGTTCAATCCATTTGCCATTCGGCAGTGGCGCTGGATCGGCTACCTGACTAATTTTTCACGGTTGAACCGACGTATGCATAACAAGTCGTTCACCGCTGACAATCAAGTCACCATTATTGGTGGCCGCAACGTCGGCGATGAATATTTCGGCGCCGCTGACGATGTACTATTTGCCGATCTGGACGTGATGGCAGTGGGACCGGTTGTCAAAGACGTGTCAAAAGATTTCGATCGCTACTGGGCCAGCGCATCTTCGTATCCGATTGACCGGCTGCTGCCGCCGGCACCGCCTGCGGTGGCCGACAAACTTGTCGAAGAAATGGCAAAGTTGAATCACGATCCCGCAGCGCTGGCTTACCGGAATGCGCTGCGCGATTCGCCATTTGTTCAGGAACTGATACATGGCGGTCTGCCCCTTGAATGGGCTGTCACGCGCGTAATCAGCGATGATCCGGCCAAGGGGCTCGGCCTAGCCGGTCCCACAGCCCTTTTGCCGCAGAAAATCGAGGAAGCCATCGGCCAGCCAGTCTCACAGGTGGATCTGGTATCGCCCTATTTTGTGCCGACTGCGGCAGGTGTTGCGGTGTTCACGGCCATGCGCCGGCGCGGCGTGACTATCCGGGTGTTGACCAATTCGCTGGAGGCAACCGATGTGGCAGCGGTCCATGTCGGCTATGCCAAGTGGCGGAAATCATTGCTGGAGAGCGGCGTAAGGCTTTACGAATTGAGACGCTTATCATCCTCTCCCAGGGGGAGTCCACGCCTGAGACGGGGAGGAAGCTCTTCTGCTTCCAGTTTGCATGCCAAAACGTTTTCGGTGGATCGGTCGCATGTTTTCATCGGATCGTTCAATTTTGATCCGCGCTCGGCAAAGTTGAATACTGAAATGGGTTTTGTCATCGAGAGCCATGCCTTGGCGCAACAGATCGAGTCTGGTCTCAGCTGTCGCATTCCGGCGAATGCTTATCAGGTGCAGCTGCCGAAGTCTGGCCACCTGGTTTGGATCGAACAACAGGATGGCGAGGTGATACGGCATGACACCGAACCTGGCACGACCTTTTGGCAACGTGCGGGAATCCGGTTCTTGTCCCTGTTGCCGATCGAATGGCTATTGTAAGATCGAAAGGCTATTTTAACTATGCGAAGAACTAGGGCCAAGTATTGTCGACCACGGTGTTCCCGGAGCCATTTTTCCATGGCAGTGCGGCAAGCCGGCTCACCAAGGCCAAACAGCCGCTTAGATAAACGAGGGCCATGGACACCCACATGAGTAGCCCGGCGAGCTGTTGATCTTCGAGCGGTCCGAGTCCCCAGTCCAGTCCGCGTTCCGCTTTTGGAAGGTTGTGTGCCGCAATCGGTGATATTTGGGGCGAAGGCCTTTCAAAACCTCGCTGGATCATCTAAAACGAACTTTACGTTATCTCGCCAGGGTGATGCGAGGGCAGTCAAATGCGATTATCGGGATACGGTGAACCAGGAGTAAATCATGAGACTGAGTAATAAAGTCGCGATCATTACCGGCGCTGCCAGCGGCATCGGGAAGGCACTGGCAATTGAATTTGCACGGGAAGGCGCCAAGGTGGTGGTGGCGGACCTTCGTTTGGATGCCGCGGTCGCAACGGCCGAGGACATTGTCAAAATAGGTGGCACTGCCATGGGAATAGCGATGGATGTCACCAGCGAAGAACAGGTTGAAAAAGGCGTGGCGGACGTCATCACCGCCTACCAAAGCGTCGACATATTGATCAGCAACGCCGGCATCCAGATCATCAGTCCTGTCGTCGACCTTTCCCTGGCGGATTGGAAGAAAATGCTGGCGATCCATCTGGATGGCGCTTTCCTAACCACGCGCGCCTGTATGCGGGAAATGGTGAAAAAGGACAGCGGCGGCTCCATCATTTACACCGGATCGGTTCATTCGCACGAGGGTTCTCCCTTGAAAGCGCCGTATGTGACGGCCAAGCACGGCTTGCTGGGGCTGGCCAAGGTCGTGGCGAAAGAAGGAGCGAAAAACAATATCCGCGCCAATGTCATTTGCCCCGGATTCGTGCGCACGCCGTTGGTCGATAAGCAGCTTCCCGAGCAGGCCAAGGAATTGCACATCAGCGAAGCCGACGTGATCAAAAACGTGATGCTGAAGGACACGATCGATGGCGAATTCACGACCACCGAGGATGTCGCGCGAACCGCCATTTTTCTGGCGTCCTTTCCGTCCAATGCTTTGTCCGGGCAGTCGATCGTCGTCAGCCACGGATGGTTCATGCAGTAACGCCGGCGTGGAAATCGCCTGCATGTACCGGAACAGCATGGTCTCAGTCGGAATCCAGGCTACCATCGTTCGACCGGGCATTGAAACGCCGACAATCGGACCGTGGACGCGCATATCGTGAGCGTAACCTCCACCTCTTCGACGGCCGAGCGCAGACGTGATGGCGCCCATCGATGGAGCGTGCCAATGGTCGCAGCTGCATATCGGTGCAGAATTTACGCGGTTCCGATGATTGACGAACTGAAGCGCCCTGCGCATATCTAACGACGCTTCATAGTCGGCTACTGGCAACACCGCCCCGTCTTTTCAGTAACTACT
>DATFAZ010000064.1:0-2160 GCA_035254105.1 Noviherbaspirillum sp.
GGACACCGGCGCCACCTTGTTGATGAAATACGGGAACGACACCTCGATACGCCCGGCATCTGCTTCCAGCAGCTTGAGCATCTTTTGCAGCAGTGAACCGAACTTGCTCACATCCAGCGGCCCGCGATTGCCTTCCAATAAAGCAATGAAGCGCGACATGTGCGTGCCTTTTTGCTCCTGCGGCAAATGCACATACATGTTCCAAACGCCTACCGACGGCTGCGTGCCGCTGGAGGTCTTGATAGTGATCGGATAACGCACGCCTTTCACGCCGACGCGCTGGATCGACAGGCGTCGCGTATCGACCGTGCTCTGCACGTCGGGAATGGTATGAAGGTTCAAATCGCGTGAGTTCATCACATAAAGCCTATTCGGTTGGCGCGGCCGCTAATGCCCGCTGATGGGCCGCGCTTGCATATCATTGATTGTTGACGACCAGTCGCGGTTCGCCCTTGTCAAAGCGTTTCCTGATTGCGGCAGCGATGCCCTTGGCATCCAGTCCGCACATGGCGAGCAATTGCGCAGCATCGCCATGATCGATAAATTTGTCCGGCAGGCCCAAATGCAATACCGGTTTGACAATCCCGGCTTCTGCCAGCGCTTCTGCCACAGCGGAGCCGGCGCCGCCCATGACACAGCCTTCCTCGACGGTCACCAGCGCGTCATGGGTTTGCGCCAGTTGCTTGACCAGCTCAACATCCAGCGGCTTGATGAAACGCATGTTGGCCGCGCTTGCATTCAATTCCTCTGCCGCTGTCAAACTAGGTGCCAGCATGGTGCCGAACGCGAGGATCGCCACGTCTTTGCCTTCGCGCCGGATTTCTCCTTTGCCCAGCGGGAGTGCCTGCAGCTCCTTGCTCGGCACGGCTCCGACACCTGAACCACGCGGATAGCGCACAGCCGCAGGACCATTATATTGGAAAGCGGTGGAGAGCATCTGACGGCACTCGTTTTCATCGGACGCCGCCATCACCACCATGTTCGGGATGCAGCGCAGGTAGGCAATGTCATAGTTGCCAGCATGCGTGGCGCCATCCGCGCCCACCAGGCCGGAGCGATCCAGTGCAAAAGTGACATCCAGATTTTGCAGTGCAACATCATGGATCAACTGATCGTAGGCACGCTGCAGGAAAGTGGAATAAATCGCTACGACCGGCTTCAATCCTTCGCATGCCAGGCCGGCAGCGAAAGTCACTGCATGCTGTTCAGCAATACCGACGTCGTAATAGCGCCCGGGGAAACGGCGCTCGAATTCCACCATGCCCGAGCCTTCACGCATTGCCGGCGTAATGCCGATCAATCTCTGGTCGTGCGCCGCCATGTCGCATAACCAATCGCCGAAGACCTGCGTGTACGTTATCTTGCTTGCCGCCGCCGGCTTGATTCCTTCCGCCGGGTTGAACTTGCCCGGGCCGTGGTATAGCACCGGGTCGGCTTCCGCCAGCTTGTAGCCCTGGCCCTTCTTCGTCACTACATGCAGGAATTGCGGCCCTTTCAGGTGCCTGAGGTTCTGCAGCGTCGGAATCAGCGACTCCAGATCATGACCGTCGATCGGGCCGATGTAATTGAAGCCGAATTCCTCGAACATCGTGGCCGGCACCACCATGCCCTTGGCATGCTCTTCCAGTCGCTTGGCCAGTTCCAGCATCGGAGCTGGCAGGACCGACTTGCCGACGTTCTTCGCGGCTGCGTAAAACTGGCCCGACATAAGGCGTGCGAGGTAGCGGTTGAGCGCGCCGACCGGCGGCGAGATCGACATGTCGTTGTCGTTCAGGATCACCAGCAGGTTGATATCTTCATGGACACCCGCATTGTTCAACGCCTCGAACGCCATGCCTGCCGTCATCGCGCCGTCGCCGATCACGGCAATCGCGTGACGGTTCTCGCCCTTGGTCTTCGCCGCCAGCGCCATGCCGAGCGCGGCGGAAATTGAGGTCGAGGAATGTGCGGTGCCGAAGGTATCGTACGGGCTCTCGTCGCGGCGCGGAAAGCCGGAGATGCCATCGAGCTGGCGCAAGGTGTGCATGCGGTCGCGCCGCCCGGTGAGAATCTTGTGCGGATAGGTCTGATGGCCGACGTCCCAGACGATGCGGTCTTCCGGCGTGTTGAACACATAGTGCAGCGCAATCGTCAATTCCACCGTGCCGAGATTGGACGACA
>DATFAZ010000065.1:0-22694 GCA_035254105.1 Noviherbaspirillum sp.
AGGACCATATGATCGATTACAACGGTAGTACGCTCAGGAAAAAGCGCGTGAGCATCGCCATCATTTGCGCCTTGTCGATTCTGCTGTTGGTACGGTATTCGGCTCTTACGTCTGCAATTTGCGTCGACGAAACAACGTTACCCGCACGAATCGTTGTTGGGCTGACGACACCCGAGAACCGTACAAATTCAGAGCCCTTGTCCAGAGCGACCTGCTTTTCACCGCTCACCACCATATTACCGTTGGGGAGCACTTCAATTACCGTGGCGGTCAGCGTGCCAGAAAAGGTATTGCTTGCATTCTGTTTGGCTTCGTCTTCGTAATCATCCGATGCCGAGGCACTCGCAGTCAGCTTGCGCGTAATGCCAGGGACCAGCCCAAACACATTTGGTGCAGTAGCGGAGACAGAGCCTGACCTGCTGGCGGTGCTGTCGGCAGCTTTGCCTGCCGACGTTCTCTCATTAATTGTGATGGTGATGATATCGCCGACCATGCGGGCACGATGGTCTTCGAACATAGGCCGGTAATTCGCAGCCTGAAAAATCGCTCCACTCGTTGGCGGGGCAGCCACCGTAGCGGGCTGCTGCCTGGCGCCGGTTGGCTGAATAGTGATTGTATCCGGCACCGTACCGCATCCGGCGAGGCCGAACAGTACGGTGAGAGTCGCAATAGCTACGGATCTTTTCATTACAGCCTTCCCGGTTTTACAGCTGGCTCAAGCGCTGCAGCATCTGATCGGATGTCGTAATCGCCTTGCTGTTGATTTCATATGCTCGCTGGGTCTGGATCATGTTAACCATTTCCTCGACCACATTGACATTCGAGGTTTCGACATAGCTTTGCAACAGCAAACCGGAGCCATTCGTCCCCGGAGTATTCGCATTCGGGTTGCCCGAAGCCGCAGTTTCGGCGTACAGATTTTCCCCCCTGCTCTCCAGTCCGGCCGGGTTGATGAATGTTGCCAGCTGAAGCGTTCCCACTTGGGTGGGCGCCACCACGCCCGGCTGCGTCACCGATACGGTGCCATCGCGCGCAATCGTCAGGCTCTGCGCATCGGCAGGAATGGTGATCGCGGGCTGTATCGGGAATCCGCTTGCTGTAACAAGCTGTCCCTGGTTATCAATCTGAAATGAGCCGTCACGAGTATAGGCAGTAGTTCCGTCCGGCAGCAGGACCTGGAAAAAACCGGCACCCTGGATGGCAACGTCCTTGTTGTTGCCGGTCTGTTGCAGATTGCCTTGGGTATGAATACGCTCAGTCGCGACCGGACGCACGCCAGTGCCAATCTGAAGGCCGGACGGCAATTGCGTCTGTTGCGATGACTGGGCACCCGGCTGGCGCATGGTCTGGTACAGCAGATCCTCGAACACCGCACGAGAGCGCTTGAAGCCGGTGGTGCCGACATTGGCCAGGTTATTGGAAATGACATCCATCTGCGTTTGCTGCGCATCCAGACCGGTTTTAGCAATCCATAGTGAACGAATCATTTCATTTCTCCAAAGGGCCTTGTTTCATTAACCGCCGTATCTCACGGCGACTCAATTCAGATTAATTAGCGGACAGCGAGGAACTCGTTGGCTTTTGCCTCGTTGCTCTCCGCGTTTTTCAGAAGATTCATGTGCATTTCAAACTGGCGCGCCAAGCTGATCATGTTCACCATTGAATCGACCACATTGACATTGCTGCCTTCGAGAGCGCCGCCGAGCAGGCTCACGTTGGCGTCGGCTTCCGCGGGATTGCCATCATTGACACTGAACAGGCCATCAGCGCCGCGCACCAGGGACTCAGTTGGTGGATTGACCAGCTTGATGCGCGCAAGCGCGGTACTGGCGCCAGGCGTCGTGGTTTTGTCGATGGTGCCGACCGTGCCGTCCTTGGCAATCGAGATGACAGCATCAGGCGGGATCGTGATCGGACCGCCATCGCCCAGCACATTCAGGCCGCTCTGGGTCTGCAATACACCGTTCTCATTGACCTTGAGGCTACCGTGACGGGTATAGCCTTCCGAGCCGTCCAGACGTTCCACGGCAATCCAGCCTTCCCCCTGCACGGCGACATCAAGGTCGCGGCCAGTTTGCTGTAGCGGCCCCTGGCGAAAATCGGAACCCACAGTCGCATCGACTACAAACGTCCGGGTTGGCAAGCCTTCGCCGATAACTGGCACTGCACGGAATGAATCGAGCTGCGCCCGAAAACCGGTCGTGGTCGCATTGGCCAGGTTGTGCGAGGTCGTCGCCTGCTGCTCCAGGATATGCTTGGCGCCAGTCATGGCGGTATAAATCAGACGGTCCATCTTGCTCCTTCCGTGATCGGGCGTCCTGCCCGGCAGGTCCGGCGGGCGCCACGGTCAACCTTCACGCTTCAGTTCATTACCTCAGATTAACCAGCGTCTGCATGATCTGGTCTTCGGTCTTGATGGTCTGCGCATTGGCCTGATAGATCCGCTGCGCGGTAATCATGGCGACCAGTTCGGCGGTCAGATCCACGTTCGACTCTTCCACGGCAGACGACTGCACCACACCCAAACCGCTATTACCCGGAGAGCCAACCAGCGGAGGGCCGGAAACCGCAGTTTCCACCCACTGGTTATCACCCTGCGGTGTCAGTCCGTTGGGATTGGGAAAGCTAGCCAGAGCGACCTGCCCAAGCACATTAGTCTGACCGTTGGTGTAGCTACCAACGATCTTGCCATCCGGCGAAAGCGCGAATGACACAAGATTGCCTGCGGTATAGCCGTCTTGGGTTTGATCACGCACACCAAAATCCAGCGCGTACTGCGTGGTGCCGCCGAAATTCATCCCTACCGACATAGGTGCTGCACCATTGGTGAGCGTGATTGCTGCAACCGGTGCCGCAGGCACATATGCCATAGCCACGCCACCAGTACTAAAAGTAATAGTTGAAACTGGAACCGGTGCAGCGGGTGGGACATATCCAATCGGCACACCATCGCATGTGGCATACACTTCCCATGTATTTCCCTCGCCAGCCGCCAGCGGCGCAACAGGGCCTTTATTCACGTAGAACGTTGACAGCACATGTGAATTGCCGAGGCTGTCATAGATGCCGACCGAGGTCTGGTTGCTATAGGTATCCGGATCCGTATGATCAAATACAGCGCCAATCACTGGCTTGCCGGAATCCAGATTCAGGTTCACATCGTAATCGGTCGTCGGCTGGGGTGCGAGCGCGGTATTGGTAATACGCAGCGGAGCCGGCGCACCGTTGGAGATGGCGCCATTCGCACCGACCGGATAACCGGTCAGAAGCGCGCCGTTTGCATTTTCAATATTCCCGTCTTTGTTCAGCAAGAACTGGCCGTTGCGCGTATAGGTAATCGCGCCGTCCATGCTCATGCGGAAGAAGCCGTCGCCGTTGATGGCGATATCGAGCGGATTGCTGGTGCCGGAAATATTCGCCTGCGAGAACTGTTGCGCGACCCGTGCCAGCTTCACACCAATACCGATCGGGGAAGCGCCGCTGCCGATCAGCGAGCTCGCGTATACGTCGGCGAACTGTGCTTGTGACTTCTTGAAACCGACGGTACCGGCGTTGGCCACGTTATTACCGATGGTTTCCATGGATTTTGATGCTGCATTCAAACCACTCAAACCTTGTTGAAAAGCCATGCTGTTCTCCCTTGGAGTTTTTCTGCTGAATCAAAGAATTTGGCGGACATCGGCAAAATCAACCTTGCCAATACCTTCCAGGTTGAGCGTAACGCCCTTGGAATTTGGGCCGGTCGCCACTGTACCGACAAGACCAAACTGTAATGCGGTTGCCGCCACTTTTTCGTCTTTCTGGGTAGCGGTCACTTCAAATGTGTAATTGCCGTCCGGCGCAGCCGTGCCGTCGTTTTTCTTACCGTCCCAGGTCAGCGGCAGTGAACCTGCTTCTTGCGCACCCAGATTGATTGTGCGCACCTCAATGCCGCTTGCATCGCGAATCGTGATATCGACTTTTTCTGCCGCCTTGGGAAGTTCGACACCCATGATGGCGCCCCCCTTTACCAGCGCCATCTTCGATCCCGGCACCAGGACGCCATGTCCGATCATATTCGCCGCCTGAAGCGACTGACTAACCTGATACGTCCCCATCAGTGACGCGAGCGTGTCATTCAGCTTATCGATCCCCGTTACCGTGGATAATTGCGCGAACTGGCTGGTTACTTGCGCATTGTCGAGCGGGTTCATCGGATCCTGATTTCGCATCTGCGTCACCAACAGCTTCATGAAGCGGTCCTGGGTTTCTTCCACGGCCGACTTGCTGGTGGTGCTCTTTTTGGGATTCATCGCGTCCAGCAACGAGGACGGAATTCCGCTTTCACTTACACTGACAGCCATAGTTCATTCCTCTCTTTTTACTGACCAATTGCGAGCGTCTTCAACAGCATGGTTTTTGCAGTATTCATCGTCTCCGCATTAGTCTGATAGGAACGCGATGCGGAGATCATGTTGACCATTTCCTCAACTACGTTCACGTTTGGCATCGCGACATAACCTTTTTCGTCTGCCTGAGGATGCTTCGGATCGAACACCATTTTCAGCGGCGACGCATCCTCGACAATGCGCTGCACCTTGACCCCGGTGGAGGCCGTTCCGGAAACCGGCACAGCCTCGAACATCACCTGTTTTGCACGGTACGTCCTGCCATCGGCACTGGTGGTACTGTCGGCGTTGGCGATATTGCTGGAAACGACGTTCAGGCGCTGCCCCTGCGCACTCATCGCGGAACCGGCCACATTGAAGATATTAAATAGCGACATGATTATTGCCCCTGAATAGCTGTCAGCAGTTTCTTGATTTGCCCGTTGATCATCGTGAGACTGGCCTCATAGCGCACGGCGTTATCGGTGAACTGATTACGCTCTACGTCCATATCAACCGTATTGCCATCGATGCTGCCTTGTATCGTCGAACGATATTGCGGCTCCAGACCGCCAATATTCAATTTTCCCTGCGGCGCCAGATGGGCCGGCGCCGTCTTCACCAATTCACCTGCTGGTGCGGTAGTCCTTGTCAACGCACCTTGCAGTGCTTTGCCAAAATCAACGTCCCGCGCCTTATAGTTAGGCGTATCCGCATTGGCGATATTCGAAGCCAGCAGTTGCTGGCGTTGTGCGCGCAGGCTGAGCGCCGTTTCATGAAAACGCAGGGTTTCGTCCAGTTTTCCGACCATCGCAATCTCCGCTAGGTATCGGCCAGAGAAATCACACTAACAATAGTGACACTCACGCCAATGGTAGATTTGTGTACAGTCGATCATACGGATGAGCCAGGAAACCCGATCACACGATAAGACTATGAATTCCAGCCTTATTCGACCATTTGCGAACCCCTCTGCCCCTTAATATGGCAAGGTACCTATCCACCGGCTATCATGAACCGCTACTGCAAAGCCCTGATTCTCCTGCTGACGTTGCCGTTTTTGCATCACGCAAGCGCACAGGAAGCAGGCGCGCTCCAGCAGCATGCGGCGCTGAGGCAGACCATCCAGCAGTTTCTGCATACACAGGCAGCCGGCTTGCCTGGCAATATCAACATTACTGTCGGCGCGATTGATCCCCGCCTGAAGCTTGCGGCTTGCCCCGCTCCGGAAGTCTTCTTCCCGCCCGGCAGCCGTGCATGGGGAAAGACTTCAGTCGGCGTGCGCTGTACCGCACCGACGTCTTGGGCCATTTATGTATCGGCCACCGTACGCGTACATGGCGACTATCTCGCGGCAGCCGCACCGCTGGCACAGGGCCAAAGTATCGGCCCAAGCGACATAGTGAAGATGAAAGGTGATTTGACCGCACTGCCGGGTGGTGTTGTAACGGATGCATCGCAGGCGATCGGCCGTTCGCTGGCGATTTCCCTGCCTGCCGGTGCGCCATTGCGCCTGGATGCGCTGCGTGCACAACAGGCGATTCAGCAAGGACAAACAGTGCGCATAACGACTGCCGGCCCAGGTTTTCAGGTGTCGGCCGAGGCACGCGCGTTGAATAATGCAAATGAAGGACAGGTAGCGCAAGCGCGCACCGCATCTGGCCAGGTAGTCAGCGGAGTGGCCCGGATGGGCGGAATTATCGAAGTGGTTTATTAACAATAATGCAATTGCAATGTGTTTTTTAATTGGACACTAAAGTTTGCGGTAATATCGCCGATATGAAGTCAGACAGAGGCGATTAGCCCGAACAAGACGAGGACAATGCAATGAAAATTCCTGACTCTTTCAATAAAGCGACCGGTTTAGGCGCAACCCAGGCGCAGGCCCGGTCCGGAAAAACCACGGAAAAGGCAGGCACCGAAAAAGCTTCTTCCGATAACGTCACATTGTCGGCGCAAGCTCAGGCACTGGCCAGCCAGGCATCCAAGGACCAGGTGTTCGATGCCAAGAAGGTTGAAGAAATCAAGGCAGCCATCGCCAGTGGCCAGTTTCAGGTCAATGCTGAACGCGTTGCCGATGGTTTGCTCAGTACAGTTAAAGACTTGCTCTCCGCACGTAACGGTTAACGAAAAAATTGGTGAATTCCATGCATGCGTCCGGCACCAGCCCTGCTCGCGAACTCGATGGCGAGCATCGGGTCGTTAATAGCCTGCTTCAATTACTCAAGCAAGAGCAGGCAGCCCTCGTCGATGCTGACGTTGAACGACTCGCAGGACTCACGGAAGAAAAATCAAAGCTTGCATCGCAGATGGCGCAACTTGCCAAACAACGCCACGGCCTGCTGGCAGCCGCTGGCTTCGAAGCTTCGGAAAACGGCATGCAAGCCTGGTTGAACAGCCCAAAAGCAAGCGCCGCCGAGAACAAGGCATGGAGCGAATTGCTGGTGGTTGTGCAAGCTGCGAATGAGCTGAACCGCCTCAACGGCCTTCTGATCGGCCAGCACATGGCTCGCAACCAAACGGCGCTCAATATTTTGCAAGGCGATACCGAGAATAGCGGCATCTATGGCCCCAACGGCCAATCCGCAACCAAGATCGGCAGCCGCCGCCTGGTGGTAGGCTAAGAATATCCGAAGCGGAAGGCCTAACCTTCCGCTCACCTGTCACTTCCCTGCTTCTTCCCTCTTGCTTCTTCTTTACTGAGTAACCTCGTCTCCGACAGGTACTTCCGTAACCGGCTCCCGCAGGCTTGAAAGAATGATTACCGTCACACGCCGGTTCTTCAGCCGGCCTTCGATGGTATCGTTGTCGGCCACCGCCTGGGTCGCGCCTTTCCCTACTGCGGCCATGCGATTCTCGGCAATGCCATTCTCCGAGAACAACCGGACTACGCTGCTGGCGCGCACCGAGGACAACTCCCAGTTCGACGGAAAATACGCATTCATGATCGGTACGCTATCCGTGTGACCCTCCACCTGGATCGAATGATCGTCATCCTTGAGAACAGCAGCCACATCCTTCAGTACTTTGCTGGTTGCATCGCTGAGTTTGGCGTCACCGGGGGCGAACAGGACGCTCGCATTGATTTCCACCCTGACTCCGCGCGGGCTTTGCGTGACACGGACTTTCCCCTGACTGACGAGTGCGCCAAGCGCCTTGACGATGTCGCGTGCCATATGCGTCATCTGCTCTTTTTCGCGCCGGATTGCCTCGCTGTTACGCTTTTGTTGTGGCAGCTGCGGCATTACCACTGCCGGATTCTGCAATTGCACCCCGCCCTCCGCAGCGATTGGCGGTGCATTCCCGAAGGCTCCCACCAGCGAGTTGGCCACGACCCGGTATTTGCCCTCGTTAACCGAGGAGATGGCGTACATCACCACGAAAAAAGCAAAAAGGAGCGTAATGAAGTCCGCATACGAGACCATCCAGCGCTCGTGATTGTCGTGCTCTTCTTCGTATCGTTTGCGTGCCATGGAAAATGCGGCGAGCTGCCGTCAGGTCTTAGAGCCTGTTTAAAAACCGTAGCGAGCGGCCCGAGTTTTGCCGAGCAGCGCAATCGTACGTAAGGTACGATGAGCATCACAGGGCGAAAATCGGGGCGCGCAGTAGGTTTTCAAACAGGCTCTTATTGGTAAGCGTCCAGGCGTTCCTGAATCACTCGCGGATTGTCGCCGCTGGCAATGCCGTAAAACAGATCGGCAATCATCTCGCGCTTGATAACCTCATTTGCAATGATCGCTTTGAGCTTGTTGGCGATCGGCAGGAAAACCAGATTTGCCAGGCCAACACCATAAATGGTGGCAACGAACGCGACCGCAATTCCGCTGCCGAGCTTGCCGGGGTCGGAAAGGTTTTCCATCACGTGAATCAGGCCGAGCACGGCGCCCAGAATGCCGATAGTCGGCGCATAGCCGCCGGCTGCTTCCCATATCTTGGCAGCTTGGCGCTCGCGCCGTTCAAACGAGGAAATCTCGACGTTGAGTATCTCCCTGATCTTGAGGGGATCGATGCCGTCAATAATCAGGCGCAGCGACTTCACGATGAACGGATCCTGCACAGTCGACAGAAACTTTTCCAGGCTAAGCAAGCCTTCGCGGCGCGCCGCCGCGCTCCAGCTCATAATCTCCTGCGAGGTAGCTTCGGAGTTCTCCGGCGGGGGTGAAAAGACCCAGCGCGTCATTTTCATACCACGCACAAAATTCGGCATGCCACTTTGCAGCAGCACCGCACCGAAAGTGCCGATGATTACCACGGACATGGCTGCCGGCTGGATCAATGAACCTACATGACCTCCCTCCAGCGTCTGACCCAGCAGGATGCCGGCCAGCGCCAGGGCAAGGCCGCCTACGCTTGCCCAGTCCAAGTCTGCTCCTTGAGTCTGGCCCGCAGGCGCGATATCGCCTGGCTGTGCAACTGGCATACGCGCGATTCCGACACCCCCATCACCGCGCCGATTTCCTTCAGGTTCAGCTCCTGCTCATAGTAAAGGCCCATCAGGAGTTTTTCGCGCTCGGGCAAGGCGTCGATCGCTTCAATAACCGCCGTGCGGAAAGCGCCGTTCAGCAGGCTGCGTAAGGGGTCGCTTGATTCGTCGATGACGTAGCGGTCAAGGAAGCTCTCGCTGTCTTCCGCGTTGTGGAAATCCTCATAGTAGATCAGCTGGTGGCCGCCGCTATCGCTCAGCAAATCCTGATAATCGGATAAGGAGATTTTAAGTTCGGCTGCGATTTCAGCCTCGGCCGGCGAGCGCCCCAGGCGCTGCTGCAGCGCATTGATGGCCGTCTCGATCTTGCGCATGTTCTGGCGCACGGTACGGGGAAGCCAGTCGCTGCTGCGTAGTTCATCCAGCATCGCGCCGCGTATGCGCTGCACTGCGTACGTCTCGAACTGCGCGCCATGCGTTTCCTCGTAGCGGTTGATCGCGTCGAGCAAACCAATCATGCCCGCCTGAATCAGGTCGTCCACCTCGACGCTTGGTGGAAGCTTCGCCCGCATCTGGTGCGCAAGCCGCTTTACCAGGGGAGTGTGCACCCCTAGCAATGCGTTCTTATCTGTTTTCCCACTAACGTTATACATCATGTGAAAGCCTGTTTTGCATTTGCCCTGCGTGACTTAAATACCGAGATTCGCACCGCTTGCAGACAACTCCTGCAAGCCATCCGGAGATACCTCCGGCGCGAATTGCCCGGCCAGACGCCTGAATGCAACCGATGCACCAGCCAGCGGAAAAGCATCTACAACCGCCCTTCCGAGGCGTGCGGCGCGCGTCAGGTGTTCATCGGCGGGGACGGAACCCATCGAGCTGAGCTTGACGGCAAGGTAGCGGCTGGCCGCCTTCGCCATGTTCTGGTACACAACCTGCGCTTCCTTTTCAGAAGCACCGGTGACCAGCACACCGCACGGACGCCGGCCCAGCTCGCCATTGAGCCGCTTGATGATGGAATAAGCCGCGGTGATCGATTCGGGGCTGGTCGATACCTGCACCACGATTTCGCTGCTCGCCAGTGCCGGCAGCGGGAACAGATCCTCACCCTTGCCGAGTTCCGCATCAACCACAATGATGTCCGTCTGCCCTGCAAGCAGATCAAACACATTGGACAGACGCTGGGTCTGCTGCGCCTCCATGCTTGCGGAACGCTGCGCAGGATGCATCAGCGTGGCTAGGCCGAAACCTTGTGGCATCGGCTGCACAACCTCATCCAGAGCTCTTTCCTGCAAGGCCACCTGCTGCAGGGTTGCGCCGGCCGTCATGCCGAGCTGCGAAGCAATTCCCCGAGATTCCGTGCATGCATCCAGCACCAGCACATCACTGCCGGCTTGCATCAGCGACGCAGCCAGATTGACCAGCATCGCCCCTTTTTCCTCGCCCGAAGTGGCCGATAGAAATGTATATATCCGCGGCCTGGACCCGGCAAGCATGCGCCGCAGTCCCTCCGCCTGATCGAAATTACCCAACGCTTACCTCGCGCAAGGATTTGTCGTTCATGGCGCGCGCCGAGCTTGCGGCAACGAGCGGCAACTCCTCGTCCTTCAAATGAAATGCAGTTGTTTCGCGTTTCAGCTTGAATGCGCGATCCACTAGGTAGTGGCGGTTTACGACATGCAGGTCTTCCGGCACGCGCTGGCCATTTGCGAGGTAGTACATCTTCAGCTTCTGGCGAATTACGACATCGAGCACATTGCCAAGCGTCGCGGCTTCGTCCAGCTTGGTTACGATGCAGCCGGCCAATCCGCCGCCAAGGTAGGAACGAACCACTTCGTTGAGGGTTTCGCCGGTGGAAGTCGCAGAAAGGCATAGCAGGCGCTTGACGCCGCTACCGACGCCTGACAGCATCGCGACCTGCTCCGCGACCATCTTGTCGCGCTGGCCGACGCCGACGGTATCAATGAGAACCGTATGCTTGGTTTTGAGCTCATCCAGAGCGATGCGCAGGTCGGCCTCATCCTTCACGGAATGCACCATTACGCCAAGGATCTTGCCGTAGATGCGCAATTGCTCATAAGCGCCGATACGATAACCGTCAGTGGTAATCAGAGCCAGCTTGCTCGCGCCGTGGCGCATGACGCAACGGGCTGCAAGTTTGGCGGTGGTGGTGGTTTTGCCGACGCCGGTCGGGCCGACGAGAGCAAATACGCCGCCCTTGTCGAGTATTTCAAGTTCATTTTCGAGAACGGGGAGATTACGGCCAAGTACGAGCTTGATCCAGCTCATCGCATCCTTCTCTCCGGAAGGCAATTTCTCCGCCAGCAGGCGGGACAGGCTGGCGCTAAAGCCGGCTGCCAGCATCTCGCGCAACACCATCGCTTTGGCCGGTTCATTCTTTTGCCGTCCGCTCCAGGCGATTTCAGCCAGTTGCTCTTCCAGCATGCCGCGCATTGAACGAATCTCGCCCATGACCTCGGTGCGAATCTCGCTCATGACTTCCGCGATATTAACGGGCAGTGCTTCCGCCGTCGCCGCTTCTTTCACGCGTGCCGGTACCGCCTGTGCCGGTTTTGATACCGGTGCCGCCGGAGCAGCCTGTGTATTTTCAGGGCGATATTTTGGGGCGGAAAAGGCAGCAAGCGTCGAATCCGATAGCACTTTTTTCTCCGCCGATGGATCCGCCAGCGAAGACATGTCTTCCATTGGCAAGGCCAGAATTTCGACCTGGCCGTCGACCGTGCGGTTCGACAGGATCACCGCGTCCGGCCCGAGCGATTCACGTACCAGGCGCCAGGCCTCACGCGATGTACTCGCAAGGAATTTTTTGACGTTCATGCTTGCCCTCCAACTAGGCTGGTGACTCTAATGGTTTTTGAATCAGGAAGCTCTGCATGCGACAGCACTTTCAGCTGTGGCAGAGCGCGCCGCAAGAAGCGGGATAACGATGCGCGTAACGGCCCCGGCACAAGCAGTACCGGGGTAAGTCCCATCTGTTCCTGCTGGCGAACGGCCTGCTCGGTCTGGGTCGCCAGCGTATCGGCCAGCCCCGGTTCGATGCCTGCACCGTCCGAGCCGCCGGACTGCAATGCCTGCATCAGCAGGCGTTCAAGCCGGCTGTCCAGGGTCATGACCGACAGTTCATTCGTCGATGGGAATATCTGCTGCACAATCGCACGACCGAGTGCAATACGCACCATGGTGGTCAGGTCATGCGGGTCTTGTATTTGCGGCGCGCTTTCTGCGAGTGTCTCGATGATGGTGCGCATGTCCCGGATATGCACGCCTTCAGACAGCAGGTTCTGCAGCACTTTTTGCAGCGTAGAAAGCGAAATAAGTTTCGGCACCAGGTCTTCCACCAGCTTAGGCGACTCCTTGCCCAGATGGTCGAGCAGTTGCTGCACTTCCTGGCGTCCCAGCAGGTCGCTTGCGTGGGTTGTGATGACGTGATTGAGATGGGTTGCGATGACAGTGCCTGCATCCACAACGGTATAGCCCATCGCTTGCGCCTGCTCGCGCAGGCCGGCGTCGATCCACACGGCAGGCAGGCCGAATGCCGGGTCGGTCGTCATCGTGCCGGGCAAGGTACCGCTGACCATTCCCGGATTAATCGCAAGGAACTGACCGATGTAAGATTCGCCGCTCCCGACCTCAACACCCTTCAAGGTAATGCGATAGGCGGAAGGTTTCAGCTCAAGATTGTCTCGGATATGCACGGGCGGCGAAAGAAAGCCCACTTCCTGCGCAAATTTTTTCCGAATGCCTTTAATCCGACGCAGCAATTCCCCGCCTTGCGTCTTGTCCACCTGGGGAATAAGCCGATAACCGACTTCCAGTCCCAGCGTATCCACCGGCACGATGTCCTGCCAGGTTGCTTCTTCCACTTCGGGAGGAGCGATCGCGGCTTCGGGTTCCGGCTGGCGCGTCTCGGCTTTGGTCTTGCGCTTGGAAAGTGCATGGGCACCACCGCCGAGCGCCGCCGCCAACAGGAGAAACGCGAGGTGAGGCATGCCCGGAATCAGGCCCATGCCACCAATAATGGCGGCCGTAATATACAAGACCCTCGGATTGGTAAACAACTGGCCCGTCAACTGTGCGCCGATGTCCTGTTCGCTTGCGACGCGGGAGACGACCACACCGGCAGCGACGGAAATGAGCAACGAGGGAATCTGTGCTACCAAGCCGTCGCCGATTGCCAACAAGGTGTAATTTTTGATTGCAATGTTGAAATCGAGGTCGTGCTGCACCATGCCGACGATCAGGCCGCCGATAATATTAATGAGCGTCACCATGATGCCGGCGATAGCATCGCCGCGCACATACTTACTGGCACCGTCCATCGCGCCGTAGAATTCCGCTTCCTGCCCGACCTCAGTGCGGCGAGCACGGGCTTCCTGCTCCCCAATCAGGCCAGCGTTGAGGTCGGCATCGATCGCCATCTGCTTACCAGGCATCGCGTCCAACGCAAAGCGCGCGCCGACTTCAGCGATACGCCCCGCACCCTTGGTCACAACGACGAAGTTGATGATGGTCAGGATAACGAACACCACAATACCGACCGTGTAATTCCCGCCGATCAGGAAGTGACCGAATGCTTCAATGACCTTGCCGGCCGCGTCAGGCCCTGTGTGACCTTCCGTCAGCACCACACGAGTCGAAGCGACGTTGAGCGAAAGGCGCAGCATGGTACTGACCAGCAGCACCGTCGGGAACACCATGAAGTCGAGCGGCTTGACCGTATACAGGGCGGTCATCAGGATAATGATCGACAGCGCAATGTTAAAGCTGAAGAACATGTCGAGCGCAAAAGCCGGCAACGGCAGCACCATCATCGCAAGCATCATGATGATGAGAATCGGCGCTGCAAGCGCCCTGCTCGTCTGCCCGGTAAGCCAGGCTGGCAATCTCAGGCTATTCATTGCATCAACCCGCCATCAGTTTTTGCCTGTGCGGCAGGATTGAGCGGATCAAGCTGCGGCGGCACCTCGAGTTCGTCCGGCACATCGGGGCGAACGCCACCATTCGTCTTGTAAGCACGCAACTGGAATACATAAGCAAGCACTTCCGCCACCGCGGTATATAAACCTTCCGGAATTTCATCGCCCAGTTCGGTGTGTGTGTAGAGCGCACGTGCCAGCGGTGGAGCTTCCAGCAGCGGCACATTGTTTTCAGCAGCCAGTTCACGAATCTTCGCAGCGACGTCATCAGCGCCCTTGGCCACAACCGTCGGCGCACGCATCTTGCCGTCCGTGTATTTAAGCGCAACGGCATAGTGCGTCGGGTTGGTCACGACCACATCGGCTGTCGGCACTTCGGCCATCATGCGGCGCTTGGCCATCTCGCGCTGCAACTGGCGAATCTTGGCCTTGACGTGCGGATCGCCATCCGACTCCTTGGCTTCCTGACGCACTTCTTCACGTGTCATCTTCAGCTTGTTCGCGTAATGCCACAATTGATAGGGAACATCGATCAGCGCAATCAGCACGAGACTAAAAACAACCGTGATAAAACTACTCAAAAGCATGCTGCCCATATGGGCGCCGCCAGTTTTCAGCGGATTGACCGTCAGTGCCAGCAGCTCTTCCATCTGATTGGCAACCACGAACCAGGAAACAGTACCGACCAGCAGCGCTTTTGCGATCGCCTTGATCAGCTCCACTCCGGAACGTTTCGAGATAATGTTACCGAGCCCCTTCAACGGATTCATTCGGCCAAAATTCGGCTGCAGCGCCTTGCCGCTGAATAGCCAGCCACCGATCAGGATCGGCGAAGCCACTGCAACCAGCATCAGCAGCAAGGCAAACGGCGCAAATCCTATCAACAGGTCAAAAATGCTCGCGCCCAGACGCATGGCCAGCAAATCGAAATCGAACGCCTGCTCCCGCTCAAATGAGAGCCCTGATGCAAGCATCTGGTTGATCCGGTTAACCAAGCCATCCCCAAGCACCCAAAAACCACCGCCGGCAGCCAACAAAACCGAGCACGTAGCAAGCTCGCGCGAGCGCGGGACATCGCCCTCCTCACGTGCCTGTTCAAGTCGCCTGGGCGACGCTGGTTCTGTTTTTTCGAGATCGCTGTCTTCAGACACCGCCGACTCCTGTTGATATCCCTGCGCTGTCGCAAATGACGCACTGAGGGACCATCAGGCACGATTATTGGCTAGAAGGTGTGGCTACTATCGGGAGAATAGGTGCGAAAACCCCCCGCTTTTCATGAGTGCAGCGGGGGAGCAGATGGAGGTGGAATATTACAAATGCAGAATCTGCGCCCAGGCGATTGCAGAAAGATGCGCCTGATTTACCTGTTCCTCACTGACGCACAGGTTGCCCGCCATGGAGGAAATGTCCTCGGCGTTCAGCTCGCATGCCTCGGCCAGCGCAATGAACGGTCCATAGATCCCCTCGCGTGAAAGCATGGCTTCGGATACCGCGTCAGACAATTGAATTTTTTCCAACACTTCTTCCATCGGAATGCCAAGCAGGCGATCCAGCAGGGAGAACATGCCGGCCACAAAGATATTCTCCGCTTCGCTCTTGGGCAGGAAGCCTGTGCCGAGCAGTTCGGCGAAACGTCCGCGAATCACAGCCGTCTGCATCAGTACCGGGGAATAGCCGGTCGTGGTGGAGGTCGCCATCAGCAGCGCAAGCCAGCGATACAGTGGTGAGTAACCAAGCAACGTAACCGCATGCCGGAGCGACTGAATTTCGCAACCAAGCCCGAAGCCGGCGGAATTAATATAGCGCAGCAAACGATAAGACAGTGCGGCATCACGTTTCAGCACACTTTCGAGCTGCCTGACGTCCTCACCGTTTTTAACCATCTCCATCAGCTCAAGGATCATCGCCTGCGCAGGCGTCAACTCCCTTGGCTGGTCCTGAGGACGTGGGGTCAAATGCAGGTTGCCCGCAAACGCGTCCATTCCCATGGCCGCACAAAGATCGTACTGCTGCCAATCCGTGATATCGCATCCAACCAGATGCACCGACTCAAGGTCCAGCGCACGATACTGGCGCACCTGCTCCGCAAAATCGCTGGCAGCGCAGGATATTTCAATATGCGTGGCGCACGACAGCAGGCCCTTGTCCGTGGTTGCCGGGTGTGTTCCCCGCAGAGAAATTCCATACCCCTGCGCGCGCAGCACCTTGACGGCGGTTGTCCTGTCGGCGTTGATCAAATCCGCTGCCTGGACCACCAGTACAGTGCGTTTTTTCGGCAAGCCGGAAAACACTTCGCCAGAAAACAGTTCAGGCGTGATCGGCAAAAACAAGATCTGGTCGCCAAGTGAAGCACCCTCTTCGGTTCCGCCAAACTGCCCGGTTACGAAATTGGCCAGCGCACGCGCATCTGCGTCACTCGGGTTCGCACCAGACGATGTGCGGCGCTGCCAGGCAAGTTTGTAGCCAAGAACACGTTCTTGCGCATTGAGCAGCGGTTCACGGACGATAAAATTCTCTTCTTGCATGGCTCACAATATTACGTATATGAAGGCGGGAGAATCACCACAATCGGATGCGCCGGGAGCAAGTGTCAGAACCCCAAGCTTTCCAGCAGATCATCTACCTGCTCCTGGCCCGCGACCACATCAGGATTTCCATCCGGATTAATCTGAGGCCCGTTCAGCAAGCCCGAACCGGCATCGCGCCGTGTTTCGGGCGGCGCATAATCCAGTAACAACTGTACCAGCTGCTGCTCGATGCCATGGGCGAGCTCCGTGACTTTTTTGATGACCTGCCCGGTCAAATCCTGAAAGTCCTGCGCCATCATGATCGTCAGCAATTGCTGCTTTGTCAGGCCGACGTCGCTCCTAGTCTGCCCGAGATAGCTCAGCGTACTTTCTGCCAGAGTCCTGGACTGCTCCTCCGAAAAAGGGGATTGAAGAGCCGATTGCCAGGCTTTCGCGAGATTGTCCGCACCAGCATCAATCTTTTCCTGCAACGGCGTCGCCTCGTCAATCGCATTGAGTACGCGTTGTGCAGCCTGTTCCGTCATTTTTGCGACGTAGCTCAGGCGATCCCTGGCAGTCGGCATCTCGTGCGCGGCTTGTTCGAGCAGCTTGTCAAAGCCCAATGCCCGCAGGTTGTCATGCAGGCTCCTCGTCATCTGGCCGATGCGCGCCAGGACATCTTCCTGCGCTACAAGGTTTGCACCTTGCGACGCAGCTGCGTCGGAACCGGTTTGATGGAGAAGCTTGTCCAAATCAGCCACCTGAAGCCAACTTCTCGAAAATTTTCGAGAGCTTTTCATCAAGCGTCGCTGCAGTAAAGGGTTTTACGACGTATCCGTTTGCGCCGGCCTGCGCGGCTGCAATGATGTTTTCCTTCTTGGCTTCCGCAGTCACCATCAGCACAGGCAGTTTCGATAACGCCGCATCGGCACGGATGTTTTGCAACATCGTGAGTCCGTCCATGACCGGCATGTTCCAGTCGGTGATCACGAAATCGAACTGTTCGCTTCGGAGTTTTGTAAGCGCCATGGCGCCGTCTTCGGCTTCATCTACGTTTACATAGCCCAATTCTTTCAGCAGATTGCGAACGATACGACGCATTGTCGAAAAATCGTCAACAACCAAGAATCTCGTTTTTGGGTCAGCCATGAGTTACTCCAATAATTCTCTAACGCGTTATCGAACCAGTCAGCCGTTCAGCATCCGGCTTGAACGGCGTAAGTATAAATAATCCGTGCGCTATTATGCACGTGTCTACAGCCGCAGCAGTCCCCGGCGATGCAAAAAACAATAAACTCCACCACGTTCCGTGTGAATCTTCCGCAAGGAACAGAATTCCATCAAACCCGCAATGCCCGGCTGCCATGGGCAGCAAGATAGTCCAGCACCATCCTGGGCAATGCATTCAACGGCCCCACTTCATGGGTGGCACCAACCGCAATCGCTTCGCGAGGCATGCCGAACACAACGCATGACGCCTCATCCTGCGCAAAGTTGTGAGCGCCGGCGCTCTTCATTTGCAGCATGCCAGCCGCGCCGTCCTTGCCCATTCCGGTAAGGATCACGCCTACCGCATTCTTCCCGGCGAACTGTGCAGCAGAGGCAAACAGCACATCTACCGACGGGCGATGCCGGTTCACCGGCGGCCCCTGATCGAGCTGCGTCACGTAGTTCGCGCCACTTCGCGCAAGCAGCAGATGCGAATGGCCGGGCGCGATGTATGCATGTCCGGGAAGTATCCGCTCGCCTCCTGCAGCTTCCTCGACGGTGATCTTGCAGAGGCTGTCGAGCCGGCGCGCAAAAGACCGTGTAAATCCTTCGGGCATATGTTGCGTGATCAGGATGCCCGGGCAATCCGAAGGCATCTGCATCAGGAAATCCTTGATCGCTTCGGTGCCGCCGGTAGATGCGCCGATGATGATCAGTTTTTCACTACTGGTGAGCGGATTGCGGATCATCGGCAGCGCTTCACCGCCGGCCTTGTCCGGAGCCGTGTCGGCCATCGTCCGCGCCCTGACTTTTGCCTTCGCAGCTGCCCGTATTTTGTCTGCAATCAGGTCTGAATATTCATGCATGCCACTCTGGATCGACAGCTTTGGCTTCGTCACGAAATCGACCGCACCCAGCTCCAGCGCACGCATCGTGATCTCGGAACCACGCTCCGTAAGTGATGACACCATGACAACCGGCATCGGCCGCAAGCGCATCAGTCTTTCGAGAAAATCCAGCCCGTCCATACGTGGCATTTCCACGTCCAGGGTCAGCACATCAGGATTTGTGCGCTTGATGAGATCGCGCGCCACGATCGGATCCGGCGCCGTTCCGACAACTTCCATGTCGGGATGTTCATTGACGATCTGGGTCATGACACTGCGAATCAGCGCCGAGTCGTCAACAACGAGTACCTTTATTGTCATGATGATATTTCCACACTCGCCGGCAATCAGAACAGCTCGACAGAACCCGCCACAGGCGTTGCATGGAGCCGTGTTGCGTAATCCTGTTCCCGATTGACCAGCGTATTGTTATTGAGCTGCCTCAGTTTTTTGACCAGAACCTTACCGGTGCGAGGGAAAAAATATACCTTGCGCGGATAGATATCGTTCAGGTCTTCCGCAACCACGCGGATATTTTCCGCACGCAGATATTCGCGCACAAATGCTGCATTACGCTGGCCGACATTAATCGCGATAAAGCCACGCAGCACATTGCCGCCACCGAACACCTTTGCTTCGAGGTTTTCCCTTCTCGCGCCTGCTTTCAGCAAATCGTTGATCAGCACTTCCATCGCGTAGGTGCCATAGCGCATGGATGCCGATACCGGGCTATCGACATCGCCACCGTCAGGCAACATGAAATGGTTCATGCCGCCGATTCCAGTGACACGATCGCGAATACACGCCGATACGCACGAGCCGAGCACCGTCACGATCAGCATGTCCTTTTGAGTGTAATAGTATTCACCGGGAAGGATTTTCGCCGCGTCGCAATCGAATGTCCGGTCGTAATAGACATTGGTTGCAAAGTGTTCTTCTAATGGAAAACTCATAACCTATATCTCGGCCCGGCGCGGTGCTGCCACGCGCGCCGCGGCTTTGGCTTCAAGCTCGTACACGGTTTTGCCGCGCAGCTTGAACAAATTGGATACGTAAAGAAAATTCTCGGAGTGCCCCGCAAACAACAGCGCATCCGGCTTCATCAATGGAGCAAAGCGATTCAGGATCTTGCCCTGTGTTGGCTTGTCAAAATAGATCATGACATTGCGGCAGAAAATCGCATCGAACGGACCGGAGATAGGCCAGCTGTCGGACAAGAGGTTGAGCTGCTTGAACGTTATCATCTGGCGCAACTCAGGCCGCACCCGCACCATGCCCTCGTGTTTTCCTTTGCCCTTCAAAAAGAAACGCTTGAGGCGCTCCGGAGCCATTTTCTCCACCCTTTCGAGCGGATAGACGCCATTTTCACCAGTTGCCAGAACATTCGTATCGATATCCGTTGCAATGATCTGAGCCGGCGGCGTCAGAGTATTAAAAGCTTCGCACAGCGTCATGGCGATCGAGTAAGGCTCTTCACCAGTCGAACTCGCCGAGCACCAGATCTTTATCGGCTCCTGAATCTTGCGTACATGGTCCGCGAGCAGCGGGAAATGATGGGCTTCACGAAAAAACGAGGTCAGATTGGTAGTCAACGCATTGGTAAATGCTTCCCACTCTGCGTCCTGCTGGCCGCGTTCGAGCGAATCGAGATAGGTTTCGAAAGAACGAATCCCGGTTGCCCGCAGCCGGCGCGCCAGGCGGCTGTACACCATCTCCTGCTTGCTTTCGGCAAGCGCGATGCCTGCACGCTGATAAATCAGTGCACGCACCCTCTCAAAGTCGCGAGGAGTGAACTCGAACTCCTTCGCTGTTTCTGCCTTGCTGTGATGTGCGGCGCTTACCAAACTTGTTTTCCTTTATTCAGCAATATTGTTCTTATCTGGGCGCTGGCGCGGCTGAGCGATATCCAACGCGGAAACCGCCCCAGTGCCGTCCATTGACATAAATTGGTACCGACAGATCATGCATCACTTCGCCGGTGTCGCGTTTATAGGTCTGCAGCAGGAAGGGGTTGGTATTCGACCCGCATCGCGCGCCAGTGCGGTCGTTGAAAATCCGCTTGGTCCGGTTGTTCACCAGATCAGTGTCATAGTCTCCCGTCAGCGGCTTGGAGAACTTCCTGTTATGTGTGGGGAAGTAGCCATTGTTATCCACCGCCCCGGCAAAAGCGACCTGCGGCATGGCCTCGAGTATTTTTTCCTGCACGGCCGGCAGTACACGATCGCAGAATGCATCGAATGCGGTTGTGTGCTTTTGCGGATTGGTGTTCGGGATCGGGCTATAGGTGCGATCAAACAATGCAGCCTCGGCGATCCGGCCGGCGGCAATTGCTTCTTCGAATACCTTGCCCACTTCCTTCGCGCCCTGCTCTGCAATAGCCCGAATGGCATCGTGCGATGTCCTGGCATTGGAGTGGGTAAGCGCATCGAACAGCCGCTCTCCACGCTCCGAGAGTTCCATTGCCGACGATGCGGCACGCGGCAATTCTTCCTCTGTCACCAACATGCCGTCACGGATGCGCAAAATCGCATCGGCAATCAGATGCGCGGTTTCCACATGCTGGCGTGAAGCCTCGGCAATCTGCCTGATCTCGTCTTCGGATTCGCCGGCGGAACGCTCGATATTACCCAGCAAGCCATGTACGCGCTCCACATTGTGTGCCGCTTCCATCACCTTGTTGGTCAGTGCGGTCATGCCGGCAGCCGCACGCTCCGCTTCCTCATTGATTTCCCGCACCATCACGCCGATGTCGTCGGTCGCGGATTTGGTACGTTGTGCCAACTGCCGAACCTCGCCGGCCACCACCGCAAAACCGCGCCCATGCTCGCCGGCACGCGCGGCTTCGATTGCCGCATTCAGTGCCAGCAGGTTGGTGCGGGCTGCAATTTCGTTGATGACTTCGGTAATGACCTGGATGCGACGGGATTTTCCCTGCAATTTGCCCATCACTTCGGATGCGGCTTGGGCATCCTTCCGCGCTTCGCTGATCTGGCGCAGACCTTGATCCACTTCAGCACGGCCGGCGACGCTCTCGCTACGCACATCGGCGGCGACTGTCGACGCCCTTTCGGCATTGACAGCGATTTGTTCGGTGGCTTGCGCAGTCTGTCCGGCCTTGCCAACGATATCCTCCGTCGTCTGCAGGTCGTGATCCACCTTTTTCTTGATGGAGTCGACAAAGTAGGAAGTCTCGGCCGCACCGATCATGATGTGATCAATCTGTTCGCCCACCTGCTTTACGAACTCTCCAGTTCCGGCATTTCTGCTACGACCGGAGAACATGGAAACAGGAACCGCAAGAGCGCACGCAATAGCAGCAAGCAGGATCGGATCAATGGCTGGCCCGGCCGCCCAGCCAACCAGTGCGGCAAATCCGACACCGACGCCGATTGCAGCAATAGCCAGCACCAGCCGCCGAACTGATTTCTGTCTCATCATTTTCATGTGCGCCCCCGTAACTCTATTTGCGGACTGATCGCGTCCGCATGCGGGCAGGATCCAGCTCAAGCATTTTTTCTATCGGCGCCATACTCGCACCATCGCACCGTTTAGCGCCGCATTTGTTGCGACCATTTGCCCCGGCTCGAACAATACCCTCTGCGCCCATGGTGTTAATTATGCTCTGTAGCACCTTCTGCCAATCGCTCGAATAACCCGCGTTTATTGTCTTAATTAGTGGTCAGAAAAACGGGCCTTTCTGCGGCATGCTTTTTGTTTTCATTTCGACATCACCCTTCTAAAGCCTAGAAAGCAACAGTGACTGCGATCAGAACTCTTCCCAGTCATCTCCACCGCCAGCCGGCACATTCTGTTTGCCCCTGGCCACTGATAACTCCTTGCTTCCCGCCGTTGCTGCATTCGCACCAGGAATCGCCTTTCGGGAAGGTGGCGCTGCTACCCGCTTCGGCGGATTGGCCGCCTTCGCTTGGGGCGGCGCCAGCCGGACCGCCTGAACGCCCTCCTGCAACTTGAACACTGAGACTACTTGTGCCAGCGCAGCAGATTGCGTCTGCATGCTTTCTGCGGCGGCTGCGGCCTGTTCCACCAGTGCGGCATTCTGCTGGGTCATTTCGTCCATCTGGGTGATGGCGTGATTGACCTGTTCGATGCCGGCACTCTGCTCCTGGCTAGCCGCCGTGATCTCGCTCATGATGTCGGCCACATGCTTGACCGAGGTGACCACCTCTTCCATCGTGCGCCCGGCCTGGTCCACCAGCTTGCCACCCATCTCCACCTTCTCCACCGAATCGCTGATGAGCGACTTGATTTCCTTGGCTGCCCCAGCCGAACGCTGCGCCAGGCTGCGCACCTCGGACGCCACCACCGCAAAGCCGCGTCCCTGCTCGCCCGCACGCGCCGCTTCC
>DATFAZ010000066.1:0-5042 GCA_035254105.1 Noviherbaspirillum sp.
TCGCTGTTGCGGACGGCTTAACCGTAAAGACCGGTTATGACTATTCCAGCGGCAAATACGGCACAAACACCACAACGGAAATCACCTCGATCCCGTTCATGCTGAATTACGAAACGGACGTCTGGACTTTCAAAGCCACCCTCCCTTACATCCACATCAAAGGGGCAAACAACGTGGTGTCGGGCATAGGTGCCACAGGCGGCGCTGCGACCGGCGTGCGCACAGAGAGTGGATTGGGCGACCTGACGGTAGCCGCAACCCGTACGCTGTTCATGGATACGACAAACCAGATGGGCTTTGACCTCACAGGAAAAATCAAATTTGGCACTGCGGACAGCGACAAGGGTCTGGGCACCGGAGAAAATGACTACTGGATACTGGCCGACGCATACAGAAAAATCGGCGCCGTTACTTACTTCGGCGGCGTCGGCTATGGCGTGCTGGGAGACAGCCCGGAACTGAAGCTCAAGAACGTCGTCAGCGCCAACCTTGGCGCATCCTACAAGTTGAACCCTTCAGCCAGTCTCGGCGCAGTATTTGACGCACGAACCAAATCCACCGAAACCGGCGATCCGCAACGAGAGCTAACTGCGTTCTATATGCACAAACTGGAAGGCGGATACAAGGTGCAAGCCTATGCCGTCAAAGGCTTCTCGGACGGCAGCCCGGATTGGGGTGCGGGCTTGAATGTCGGGTATAACTACTGATTCCGTTCTACGACTCGTACCAGATATAACAGCAAGATCAGATAGCCCGCAGTTCTCAGGACTGCGGGCTTTTTGCCATTTAACTTGTCATTGACCTGCCGCTGAAGGAATTAGTCCGAAATGGAGCTGAGGTCTGCAGTTATTCAGGAATAGATAAGGGTTAAAGGCATTAAAGAACAAAAAACCCGCATCAACACTGGGCTGATGCGGGCTTATTGGGCCTGTCTGAACTTCTTTGAACTGCATTCTGGCGGAGAGAGGGGGATTCGAACCCCCGGTAGGCTATGAACCTACACACGCTTTCCAGGCGTGCGACTTAAACCACTCATCCATCTCTCCTGGATTCGGGATCGCGTTTGCGAAGCCGCACATTATAGCAAAGGTCGGCTGGATTATTGCAATTTTTCACCGTATTAAGGAAAAAAGCCGACGCAGCTTGTGGCCGCGCCGGCTTTTTTTGTCTCCTCGTTCTTAGGCTTGCTTATTGCGCCTGTTTCAACTGCTCCAGGATTGCAGGGTTTTCAAGTGTGGAAATATCTTGCGTGATTTGTTCGCCCTTGGCGAGTACGCGCAACAGGCGGCGCATGATCTTGCCGGAGCGGGTCTTCGGCAGGTTGTCGCCGAAGCGGATTTCCTTGGGCTTGGCGATCGGGCCGATTTCCTTGGCGACCCAGTCACGCAACTCCTTGGCGATCTGCTTGGCTTCGTCGCCGGTTGGGCGGGCTCGCTTCAACACAACGAATGCGCAGATCGACTCGCCGGTGGTTTCGTCAGGCTTGCCGACGACAGCGGCTTCGGCAACGATCGGGTTGGCGACCAGTGCGGATTCAATCTCCATCGTGCCCATGCGGTGACCGGAGACGTTGAGCACGTCGTCGATGCGGCCGGTGATGGTGAAGTAGCCGGTCTTCTCGTTGCGGATTGCGCCGTCGCCTGCGAGGTACATCTTGCCGCCGAACTCTTCCGGGAAGTAGCTCTTCTTGAAGCGCTCCGGGTCGTTCCAGATGGTACGGATCATGGCCGGCCAAGGACGCTTGACGACCAGGATACCGCCCTGCCCGTTCGGCAGATCGTGACCAGTTTCATCAACCACAGCGGTCATGATGCCTGGCAGCGGCAGCGTGCAGGAGCCCGGCACCATCGGCGTTGCGCCCGGCAGCGGGGTGATCATGTGGCCGCCGGTTTCTGTCTGCCAGAAGGTATCGGCGATCGGGCATTTCTCATTGCCGACATTCTTGTAGTACCACATCCACGCTTCCGGGTTGATCGGTTCACCGACGGAACCGAGCAGGCGCAGGCTGGACAGGTCGTATTGCTTCGGATGCACGTTAGCGTCCGCATCGGCGGCCTTGATCAGCGAGCGGATCGCGGTCGGCGCCGTGTAGAAAATGGTGGCCTTGTGTTTCTGGATCATGTCCCAGAAGCGACCGGCGTTCGGGTAAGTCGGCACGCCTTCGAACACGATTTGTGTTGCACCGACGGCCAAGGGACCGTAGGTGATGTAGGTGTGGCCAGTGACCCAGCCGATGTCAGCGGTACACCAGAAGACGTCGGTTGGCTTGATGTCGAAGGTCCACTTCATCGTCAGCATTGCCCACAGCAGGTAACCAGCGGACGAGTGCTGCACGCCTTTCGGCTTACCGGTGGAGCCGGAGGTGTACAGCACGAACAGCGGATGCTCGGCATCAACCCATTCCGGCTCGCATTCGGCAGCCTGGGTAGCGACCATATCGTGCATCCAGAGGTCGCGGCCGGCTGCGAAGTTGATGTTGCCACCGGTACGCTTATAGACAACGACGTTCTTGATCGTGTCGCAGCCGCCCATGCCGAGAGCTTCATCAACGATGGCCTTCAACGGTAGGTGCTTGCCGCCGCGCACTTGTTCATCAGCCGTAATAACTGCGACTGCGCCCGCGTCGATGATACGTTCCTGGAGAGATTTTGCGGAGAAGCCGCCGAACACCACCGAGTGGGTCGCGCCGATACGCGCACAGGCTTGCATGGCGACGATGCCTTCGATCGACATCGGCATGTAGACCACAACGCGGTCACCCTTCTTGATGCCGAGCGACTTCAGGCCGTTGGCAAACTGGCAAACGCGGCCATGCAGATCCTTGTAGGTGACCTTGGTGACCTTGCCGTCATCCGTTTCGAAAATAATTGCTGTCTTGTCAGCATTGCCGTTAGTAAGATTGCGATCCAGGCAGTTATACGAAACATTCAGCTGGCCATCTTCAAACCACTTGTAGAACGGCGCATTGGATTCGTTAAGAGTCTTGGTGAAAGGCTTTTTCCACTGCAGGTTTTCGTTCGCGAGCTTGGCCCAGAAGCCTTCATAGTCCTTTTCGGCTTCAGCGCACATCGCCCGGTAATTATCCATGCCGGAAATCGTCGCGTTTTTCACGAACTCGGCTGGCGGATTGAAAATACGGCTTTCCTGCTTCATGGTCTCGATGTCGGACATGCTTGTCTCCTGCACTTAGTTTGGTTGGTGAGAAGGTAATCTTTTACTCTTACTCAAGCCTTACACATGCTTTATTTTTAAGCATGAGAAGGCGCAAAATGGATTGCCTTGCCCTGTGTATCACCCTGCTTTTGTAGGGACTGCCCTTGCGTTTTGCCCCTGATGCTCGAACGGTTTTATGCAGCTATTGCATTTGTTGCATTGGAATAATCCTCGCAAGCGAAGTGTCTTGCCCGTGTAAAATATCGAGGTTTTTCTGCCCTGTTTTACGACGTTATGGATTCCAACGAAAAAAGCCTCACTCCATCTGCCCGCCCTATTCGTCCCTTGCCCAATCTGATTTTCATGAGCCGGTGGCTACAGTTACCACTGTATATCGGCCTGATCCTTGCGCAAGGTGTCTACGTTTATCACTTCTGGGTCGAGCTGGTCGATCTGATCGGTGCGGCGATGGGCAACCAGGCCGCGCTCGAGCACATCATTAATGCTGTCGCCATCGAGGGCGTGGCCAAGCCGACCAAGCTGACGGAAAGTACGATCATGCTGGTCGTGCTGGGGCTGATCGACGTGGTCATGATCTCCAACCTGCTGATCATGGTGATTGTTGGCGGCTACGAAACCTTCGTATCGCGCATGAACCTGGAAAGCCATCCCGACCAGCCGGAGTGGCTGTCGCATGTCAATGCATCGGTACTGAAAGTAAAACTCGCTACTGCCATCATCGGCATTTCCTCGATCCATCTGCTGAAGACTTTCATCAATGCCGGCGCTTATGACGCGAAGACATTGATTGCGCAGACCGGCATCCACATCACGTTCCTGCTATCCGCCATGGCGATCGCCTATTGCGACCGACTGATGGCGCCGTCACAGATTCATTCCGAGCAATCCCACTGACCTTAGTTGACATCATCATGACCATCATCAAGCAAGAAGACCTCATCGAATCGGTCGCCGCCGCGCTGCAGTACATCAGCTACTACCATCC
This sequence comes from Noviherbaspirillum sp., assembly GCA_035254105.1. GTDB lineage: Bacteria > Pseudomonadota > Gammaproteobacteria > Burkholderiales > Burkholderiaceae_D > Noviherbaspirillum. Next base: position 4,160 of record DATFAZ010000066.1, read on the forward strand.
GGTGGATTACATCCAGCATCTGGCGCGCGCCTACGAGACCGAGCAAAGCCCGGCAGCAAAGGATGCGATCGCACAGATCCTGACCAATTCGCGCATGTGCGCCGAAGGCAAGCGCCCGATCTGCCAGGATACCGGCATTGTTAACGTGTTCCTGAAGATCGGCATGGAAGTGCGCTTCGAGGGCTTCACAGGCTCGATCACCGATGCGGTCAATGAAGGCGTGCGCCGCGGCTACAACAACCCGGACAACATGCTGCGCGCATCGGTCGTCAACGATCCGCAGTTCGAACGCAAGAACACCAAGGACAACACACCGGCCGTGGTGCATATGGAACTGGTGCCGGGCAACAAGGTGGACGTGCAAGTCGCAGCCAAGGGCGGCGGCTCCGAAAACAAGACCAAGTTCGTGATGCTCAATCCGTCCGACTCGCTGGTGGACTGGGTGATGAAGACCGTGCCGACGATGGGCGCGGGCTGGTGTCCGCCGGGCATGCTCGGCATCGGTATTGGCGGCACAGCGGAAAAGGCCATGCTGATGGCAAAGCAGTCGTTGATGGAAGACATCGACATGTACGAGCTGAAAAAGCGCGGCCCGCAAAACAAGACCGAAGAACTGCGTATCGAACTGTGCGACAAAATCAATGCACTCGGCATCGGCGCACAGGGCTTGGGCGGCCTGACCACGGTGCTCGACGTCAAGATCATGATGCATCCGACGCATGCGGCGTCCAAGCCGGTTGCAATGATCCCGAACTGCGCTGCAACCCGCCACGGACATTTCGTGCTCGACGGTTCCGGCCCGGCGTACATCGACCCGCCGTCACTGTCCGAGTGGCCAAACGTGCACTGGACAGCGGATACCGAGAAGTCCAAGCGCATCGAC
>DATFAZ010000067.1:0-6955 GCA_035254105.1 Noviherbaspirillum sp.
CCGGGCGCCGCCGAAACGCTGGCACGCAAGCTGGTGCTGGAGCTGGCACGGCCCTATAACCTGGAAGGCCAGGAAGTCGTGAGCGGCGCCAGCATCGGCTTGTGCATCTATCCGAACGACGCCAGGAACTCGGTGGAGTTAATGAAACGCGCAGACCTCGCGCTGTATGGAGCCAAAAACGCCGGCCGCCATACCTATCAGTTCTACACGCAGGATCTGGTGACGGAACAGAACTGGAAAAAAGACCGTGAGGCGGCATTGCGCGGTGCGCTCAAGAACCACCAGTTCGAGTTGTATTACCAGCCGCAGGTCAACCTGCGTGACTGGAAAATCACCACGGTGGAAGCGCTGCTGCGCTGGAATGCCAGCGAAATGGAAGTCGTGTTGCCGAACGAGTTTTTGGATATCGCCGAGCAGAGCGGCATCATCATCGAGGTCGGGGAGTGGGCGCTGCGCGAGGCCTGTCATCAGGTGAGGCGCTGGCAGGCACAAGGACTGGAAGGCCTGCGCCTGTCGGTCAATTGCTCGGCGCGGCAATTCAACGATCCCCGGTTCGTCTCGATGGTTCCCGCCATCCTGAACGATACCGGGCTTGCACCCTCCAGTCTGGACCTGGAAGTACCGGAAGCTATGCTCTCGCGGCATCCAGAAATAAAGGAAAGCCTGTTCGCGCTGCGTGCATTCGGCATACGCCTGACGATCGACAATTTCGGCATCGGCGCTACCGCCTTGAGTGAACTCCAGGATTTCGGCATTGATGCACTGAAGATCGACAAGGTCTTTGTGCAGCATCTGCCGCACCGGCGCGAAGGCGCTGCGATTACGTCGGCAATCATCAGCCTGGCGCATAACCTCGGAGTTGCCGTGTCAGCGGGGGGCGTGGAGACGGCGGAGCAGCTCGCCTACCTTAAGGCGCGCGACTGTACCAGCGCGCAGGGATTCATTTTCAGTCCACCGGTGCCGGCAGCCAAGCTGGAAGAGCTGATGCACGACGGCAGCTGGTCACGGATCAATCGAATACACGATGTGACGCCGAGCGGCTTGTTGCACTAAGAGCCTGTTTGAAAACCTACTGCGCGGCTTTCAAACAGGCTATAAGCGTTCCGGTTGAATACCGCATTGCACGTCATAGGCTTTACACCTTTGACGATGAAAACTCCGCAAACTCCAATGCCGGAAGCGGCCGCGAGATCAGGTAGCCCTGCATCTGGTTGCAGCCGTAGTCGCGCAGGAAATCAAATTGCTCCTGCGTCTCCACTCCTTCGGCGATTACGCACAGTTGCAGCGCCTGGCCGAGCTGGATAATCGCCTGAACGATGGCCGCATCATCCTTGTCATGCCCCAGGTCGCGCACGAAGGATTGGTCGACTTTGAGCTTGTCCACCGACAGGCGCTTCAGATAAGAGAGGCTGGAGTATCCGGTGCCGAAATCGTCGATGGAAAGCTGCACGCCCAGCTTTTTCAGTCTGTGCAGCGTTTCCATCACCACGTCGGTATCCTGCAGCAGGATGGATTCGGTCAGTTCCAGTTCCAGCAAATGCGCCGGCAAGCCGGAACGGTCAAGCGCGCGCGCAACGGTATCGACAATCTCGCCGCGCTTGAACTGTTGCCCGGAAAGATTGACGGCAATGACCAGCGGTTTCATGCCGCCATCCATCCAGGACTTGGCTTGCCGGCAGGCTTCGTTCAGTACCCATTCGCCGATCTGCACGATCATCCCGGTTTCCTCGGCCAGAGGAATGAAGCGGCCCGGTGCAATCAGCCCTTCGCCGGGGCGCTGCCAGCGCACCAGCGCCTCGGCACCGATAATTGCGCCACTGGCGATATCGATCTGCGGCTGGTAATGCAACAGGAATTCCTGGTTCTTCACCGCCTGGCGCAGGTTGCCGTGCAACTGCATGCGCGCCAAGGCATCTACGTTCATCGTGCCGGCGAAGAAATGATAGGTATCCCGGCCATTGTCCTTGGCGTGGTAGAGGGCGGCGTCGGCATGCTTCATCAAGGTGTCGAAATCGTGGCCGTCGTTCGGGTACAGGCTGATGCCGATGCTGAAGGAAGTGGTGAATGTATTACCTTCGATCTCGAACGGCTCTGCAATGGTGTCGAGGATCGATTGCGCAACGCGGCTGGCACTGGTGGAATCCTTCACGTTATTAAGCAGCACCACGAACTCGTCGCCGCTCTGGCGGCTGACAGTATCGGATTCGCGAATACAGGTTTGCAGGCGCTCCACCACACGCACCAGGAACTGGTCGCCGATTTCGCGGCCCAGGCCGTCGTTGATGCGCTTGAAGTTGTCGAGATCGAGAACCAGCATGGCCACCCCCGATTGCTCCCGCTGCGCGCTGCTCATCGCGCGGTCAAAACGGTCGCGCAGCAAAACCCGGTTGGGCAGGTGGGTGAGCGGGTCATGGTAAGCAAGGAAGGCCAGCTTTTCCTCTGCCGCCTCGCGTTGCAGGCGCGTGCGCAGCGTCGCAATACCGAACGCGAGGTCATTTGCCAGTTCCTGCAACAGCTGCACTTCATCCTCCGCGAATGAGCCAGGGTCCGCGGAATAGATGTTGAGGGCGCCGAAAGTTTTTCCTTCCGCTGTCAGCGGCAAGGAAATGCTGGATTGATAGCCGTGCTGAATTGCCGCATTGCGCCAGGGCGCCATTGCGGGATTGCCCAGAAAGTCTTGATTGACCTGAATTTTTCCGGTGCGGATGGCCGTTCCTGTGGTGCCACGGCCGCGTTCCGTGTCGGCCCAGGAAATGCCCGCATTTTGCAGATAGCCTTCATCCAGGCCGAACTGGCTGACGGGTCGTACGGTTCTTTCCGCATCATCTTGCGCAAAACCGACCCATGCCATTAAATAACCGCCGTTCACCACTAGCAGGCGGCAGATTTCATCCAGCAGGCTTTGCTCCCCTTCTGCATGGACCAGGGCGATATTGCACTCGCTTAGCAGGCGCAGGGCACGGTTCAGTTTTTCCTGTGTCTGTTCCGCATGCTTGCGCTCGGTAATGTCGCGTACGAAATGCAGGCCACCATGATCATTGGCGTACTTGAACGGCACGGCGGAGACTTCTACGTCGACGGCTGAATTATCCAGGCGCAGATAGCGGGCTTCCTGCGGCGGGATGCTTTTCTGTTCCTCGTCCAGCAGGCGGATGCGTTCTTCTGCGGCTGCGCGGGAATCGGGATGGACCAGGTCGGTAAGCACCTTGCCGATGAGTTCTTCTTTGATGGTTGCGCCGAACAAGCGCAGTGCAGCGGCATTCGCATACACGAAGCGGCCATGCGTCTGTACGAAAATCGCGTCCGGCGCGCTTTCGACCAGGCTGCGCAGGCGCTGCTCGCTTTCGGCGAGGGCGGTCTCGTAGCGGTGACGGTCTTCGATCAGCAAATTGAAGTTGCTGATCAACTGGCCGACTTCATTGTTGTGTGCGACCGGTAAAGATTTCAGCGGGGCCTGGCCTTCGGTCATGCGGCGCATCGCCGTGCTCGCATCAACCAACGGAGCCAGCATGTGGTCTGCGATCCATCGAATCAGCAGGGCTGCCAGCAGGGTAAGCAGCGTAGCAGCCGCGAACAGATAACCTTGCAGGTTTTTCAGCGGATCGAAAATGACCTCTTCCGGCAAGGCCGATATCACGAGCCAGCCGGATGTCGGTACGCGCTTGCCGGAATAGAGTTTGGAGATGCCTTGTGAGTTCGTGCCGAGGCCCGATCCTTCAAAGCCATCGACGAAACGGTCGTACATCGGGTTGGTGCCGCGCGGTTGAGTTGGACTCAATATCCGGCTGCTGTCCGTCGCCGAGAGAATGATCTGATCGCGTGGCGAAACGATGAAAATTTCACCCTTACCCGCCATGGACGAACCGGATATCAACCCGAGAAAATTCGGCGCCGCCAGATCGGTAATTCCCGTCATTACTGCACGCAGGGAGCCGTCACGGTCGAAAACAGGTACACCGATGGTCAGCACGGAGCGCCGCAGTGCTCGCCCCATGATCGGCTTGTCGATATAGGGCTGCTGGGACGCGACGACCTGCCGGAAATAATCGCGGTCGCCAAAGTAAGTGCCGCGCCGCCCTGGTACAACGGGATAATCGGCAATGGCCCTGCCATCAGGCCCGAGTACTGCAATGCCAGCGGAGAACGAGACATGCAATGCACCCAGTTGTGGCAGATAGGCATCGAGTGATTCGGCATCGAGAACTGCGGGCAGCTTGCCTGCGACTTGTTCAAGCGAATTAATGCGCTCGGTTAGCTTGTTGTCGAGATCAAGCGCAAGGCGTTGCGTAGCGGTGAACTGCTGGTCGACCAGCACTTGCTCGAATTGGTGTTTAAGTACTGTCGCCGAAAAAACAGCCAGCACCCACACCACCATCACCACCAGGCTGACAACAATAACGATCAGCTTGGCTTTAAGGGACATCCGCTGAAGCAGTGCGGTCAGGCCGGAGTAGGGAGGGAATCTGCCTAATAGTCGCGTAAACATAGGTTATTCGCCGTATCGCACAGTTTTCTGGCGGGTAGCGTTTTTTCTGCAGAATAGCGGTGGATAGAAATCGCCATCACGACCATTTATAAATTATCAATATTCGTAGTGGACCAATTTTTTAGACCCTAGTTTATTGCACAGCAGAAAAAATAACCATTCAACTTTGTTGTTGAAGTGCCAGCCGTTTTTGCTTTTGCGTCGTTCTCTTCGTCCAGCTATGTTTGATTCATCTCAAGCGCGTCATGTCCGATGGCGCCGACAGTACCAATACGATTTACGCTTTTCTGGTCACTCTTCGATTACTAAAAAAAGCGCTATTCCCATTCAAGCGCCTGGACACTTAATCCCGTAGTACCGGGATTCATAACTGGAGGAAAACCTTATGGCGATCAAAGAATGCTGCAATATTGGCGTTGTCTGCTGCACCCCGGATACTCCTCTGTCGGATGTGGCTGCCCTGATGCGCAAGCACCATGTCGGAGATGTGATTGTCATTGAGGAAAAAGAGGGTGAACGTTACCCTCTCGGGGTCGTTACCGATCGCGACATCGTCATTGAAACCCTGTCGGTACAGATAGATGCGAGCGTATTCACCGCCGGTGACATCATGAGTTCGCCACTGGTGACGGTTCACGAAGAGGCGGGCTTTGTCGAAACATTGCGCCTGATGCGCGACAATAAAATCCGCCGCATGCCGGTGGTGACCGGCACGGGTGTACTGACCGGCATCGTCACTGCGGACGACGTCATCAATTTGCTCGCGATGGAGCTTTCTCTCATGACTGCAGCCATCATTGAACAGCCGGTGAAGGAAGGCAAGTTGCGCAAGGAGTGGAGTGGCGGAAGCTGAGTAGAGTGCGTTAGCGACGTCCAAGCAGGATGGTGTGCTTCTGTATCGACGCACGGTCGGAAGCGCTGATCTGCAGCCTAATTTCGGTCGGCGTAAATCGGATCACCGCCGTTGCCAGAGTCGTTTCTTCGTCTGCACGTGCGTCGGGAATATGCCGCCAGGTCTGCGTTTCGTCTTTGAAAAGCAGGTTGAATAGATCGCTCTCGTCCGGTAAATCCGGCAAGGCCGCGAGCAGGCCGGAAATGCGGGTCTTTCTTTCGCGAACGGAGTCGACAGGCGATTGCGGCAGTGAAGCATCATGCAGTGCCTGGTTCGCATGGCCGTAAGTGCGCGCAATCGGCACCAGCGAGCGGGAATGCGGCGTGGCCTCGACGCTGACCATGATGAATTCCCCGGCCCAGCCGACGATCTGATGAAAGCTACCGGCGCGGGGATTTTCCACCAGTGTTTCGATCGCATCCGGCATAGAAGTCGTATCCAGCATGGCGCGACACAAGGCGAAGCTGGGCAGGCCGTTGTCGTTTCTGTTGCCATGCACGGGCAGCGTGTCCATCGCCTGCACCAGGCCGGCGCGGCTAACGGCAATCGCATAACCCGGAAGGGTGCCGGGGCAGTAGAAGCCGATAAAGCCCGGCTTGCCGCGGGGCGCAATATCCACAATATGGCAGTGCCCGCCCCATGTCCGGGAGCCGGTGACAATATGGCCGATCAAGCCATTCGCAAGACGGTTCACGGCAATGGAGAGCGAACTGTCCGGGGTTTCTTCGAGCAGGTCGGTGCGGCAGTTCCACAGGAAGATATCGCTCACTGGCATCCCTGCTGCACGCGCCATGCCTTCCAGTTCTTCCCAGCAGTCGGGCAATGTCATGCGCGTGGCTGCCATCATCTTGTCGACACGCGCATGCCCGCGCCATTGCTGCAATGCCTTCCAAACCTCACTGTTGGCGAGATACGTCTGCAAGGCTGGTTTCGCTAACCGCCCCAGTGCTTCGCCAATTTCCGATGGACTTCCTTCTATCCTTGTAAAAGGTAATGTTTCCATAACAATTTTTTGTCGTGCTCTTCAGTACCGCTACCGCTGCCTAGCGATGATATTGGCCGCTAGCTTCGGGCTGATTGATGACATCCAGTACGCGCAGGCGTACTTCGCGGCCGCCCGGCACTTGCCATGAAATCGACTGGCCTACCGACAGTCCGAGCAGGGCACTGCCGACCGGTGCCAGAACAGATACGGCATCCGGCGGATTATCCGCGCCCGGATAGACCAGGGTGAGCTGGTGCTGCGCTGACGTAGCTTCATCAATGAAGACGACGGTGGAATTCATTGTGACCAGGCCCGCGGGTATTTCCTGCGGCTCGACAACATTGGCGCGATCCAGTTCGGTCTGCAAGGCCTCGATGCCGGGCAGTTTTTTGTACGGCCCTGCTTCGAGCAATGCTTCAATCCGTTCCAGATCCAAGGTTGAAACGGTTACCGGTGGTTGGGTATTGGTCATTGGGGTATCCATGAATAAAGTAGCCGGTGAGCCGGTCACCGGGCATTAACAAGAAAAACAGTAAAAGTGCAAAATCAGAGAGCAGGGTTGACCCGACCGATGGTAGGCCAGAAGCGCAAG
>DATFAZ010000068.1:0-7439 GCA_035254105.1 Noviherbaspirillum sp.
CAGCAGCAAACACTCACATGCCTTTCTGCATGTTATTCCGGGCTGGCGAATGCCCGTTCAATACGGTCATTCTATGGCCGCGTGACACGCGGTCACAACGAGCGCACAAGACGAGGCGAGAAGAAACGTGATCGATTGATCGCGCTCAAAAAATCAAGTGTGTGCGTGGAAAGTAACCTGGTTGTACCAGGTATTCGATGGACCTTTTAGGTGTCAGCACTGGGAGGGGTTCGCCCAGATCGCCCAGGCCGCCCCTATTTTCCCCTCGACACCGCTCAAGCGGGGCCGTTCGAGCTTTCGCCCCGGGCACCGGGCGCCGGTACGAGATGGCTTTCCAGCTCAGGTGCAGGCGGCAGGCCGGTGACTGCAAGGATTTCCTTCTCGTCCACGGTTTCGCGTTCCAGCAAGGCACGCACCAGCGCATCGAGCTCCTTTCGGTGTGTGCGCAACAGGCGCATGGCTTCTTCATGGCTGTCGTTGATAATCCGCTGCACTTCAAGGTCAATCATGCGTGCGGTTTCATCGCTGAAGGGCTTTTCGCCACCGAATCCGAGTGCGCTACCCAAATAGGGATTCTGGTGTGGAGCGAGCTGCACCATCCCCAATGCCTCGCTCATGCCCCAACGCGTGACCATGTTGCGGGCAAGGCCGGTCGCTTGTTCGATATCGTTTTCCGCGCCAGTGGTTTTGGTGCCGTAGACGAGCTCCTCGGCCACACGACCGCCTAGCATGCCGACGATCCGAGCGCGCAGATAGGCTTCGGGATAGTTGTAGCGGTCGGTCTGCGGGCGTTGATACGTAACGCCCAAGGCCTGCCCGCGTGGCACGATGGTGACCCGGTGCACCGGATCTGCGCCGGGCACGAGCAAGCCAAGGATTGCGTGGCCGCTCTCGTGATAGGCGATCCGCTCGCGGTCGGCTGCGCTCAACAGGATCGGTCGTTCAGGGCCGAGTACTATCTTTTCCAGCGCATCCATGAAGTCCTTCTGGTGCACCTCGTTTTGCTCGCGCCGCGCCGCCAGCAGCGCCGCTTCATTGACGAGGTTCTTCAGGTCGGCACCGGAAAGTCCCGGCGTCGTCGCTGCCAGTTCCGCCAGGCTGGCGTCCTTTGCAAGAGGCACTTTGCGTGTGTGTACGTTGAGGATGGCCTCGCGCCCAGTCTTGTCCGGAAGATTGACGACGACGCGCCGGTCGAAGCGGCCCGGCCTCAGCAGCGCCTTGTCGAGCACGTCGGGCTGGTTGGTCGCTGCCAGTACGATGATGCCCTCGCGGCTGGAGAAGCCATCCATCTCGGTGAGGATCTGGTTCAAGGTCTGTTCCTGTTCGCTCGATCCGCCGAGGGCGACCTGTCCGCGTGCGCGACCGATCGAATCGAGCTCGTCGATGAAGATGATGGCCGGCGCATTCTCGCGCGCCTCCTTGAAGAGATCGCGCACACGGGCCGCGCCGACGCCTACGATCATCTCTACGAATTCGGCTGCACTCATCGAAAAGAACGGCACGCCGGCTTCACCGGCGACTGCGCGCGCCAGCAGGGTTTTTCCGGTTCCCGGCGCGCCCACCAGCAGCACGCCTTTCGGCGCTGCGCCACCGAGGCGAGTGTATTTTCCGGGCTCCTTCAGAAAATCCACGACTTCGACCAGTTCGTTCTCCGCTTCGTCGATGCCAGCTACATCATCGAAGGTCACGCGCGACTCCTGCTCCTGGTCATAGCGGCGGGCCTTGCTCTTTCCCATGCCGAACATGGAAGCGCCGATGCCGCCACCCTGCTGCGCCGCCCGCCGATAGAGCCAGACATAAAAGGCGATGATGAGTATTGCCGGACCAAAGCCGTAGAGCAGCGTAGCCCAGAAGCTGCCGCTCTGGATCGGCACGGCACTGATTTCGACCTTGTTGGCGATCAGGAATTGCTCCAGGCCAGGATCGACGAACGCGGGCAGCGTGGTCGTGAAGGATTGCGCGGTACGGCTTGGCGCTTCCAAAAACGGCCCGGTGCGCTGCTTAGTGTCCTGCCTGTCTGCGGGCGGCCACGTAACCGGTACTGCGAAACGCCCGTCAATACTCGCCCCCTGACTGTAAATGGCTGTGACGTTGCCCTTTGCCACTTCTTGCTTGAAGACCGTATATGGCACGGTGATCGGTGCATCCTCGCCCGGGAAAAACCACTTCATCAACAGATAGTTGGTGAACAGGATGATCACAAAGTACAGCCAGGCCTTGCGCGGTGGCAGCCTTGTTGAATTGGCAGGCTTTGGGGAGGAAGGACTATCGTCGCGTTTCTTCATTTGAGAATTCGGCCTGTTTATCATCTTGATAGTTTCTTCTGTGATGTCGAATACAGTCTTTTAACTCAAATCCATAGTGCGACCCAGAAGGCCGCGATGGCGTCGTTAGCTTCAGGGCAGGCAATGACGAAAGAACACTTTGCCATCTCTATTGCAGTGAGTCAAAAAACGCGCAACTTTTGTGCCCGTTCATAGCTCTATTATCAAGCCGCGTTGGTTGGACAATATTTCTTTACTGCCTTTTCTAAATTAACGCATGGATATTGCGCACCTAATACAGACCTATGGCTATTTTGCAGTGGCCTTGGGCAGTTTCCTGGAAGGAGAAGCGGTTTTGCTCGCAGGCAGTCTGGCCGCTTACCATGGCCATCTCGCCCTTCCCGTCGTCATGGTGATTGCGGCGATCGCGAGCTTTATTGGCGACCTGCCGTATTTCTTTGCGGGGCGGCGCTATGGCCTGCGCGTTCTGGCGCGCTTTCCTTCACTGCGGCACAGAAAGAAGCGGCTGGAACACCTGATATGCCGGCATCAGGTCATGCTCGTGCTGTCCTTGCGCTTTCTTTACGGTATGCGGATCGCCGGCCTGCTGGCATTGGGGACGAGCAGAATATCGACCTGGCGTTTCCTGCTGCTCGACTTCATCGGCGCCATCATCTGGTCCGCGGGCATCAGTGCGGCCGGATATGGCATAGGCGGTGTGTTGCGCAGATTGTTCGGCAACGGCGCAACGCCGGTGCAGCTTACGCTGTTTGCCGCTGTGCTGGCAGGCACGGTTCTTTTGTGGATCAGCTTGCGCCGCGCGGCATCGCGCAATTAGAACGGCACCGAAGGGAGCGCGCAGCGTCCGGTCAAAACCTGTTTAAAGCGTCATCCGAACCTGCGCACAGCATCCAGCGCCAGTCCAGCCCCAATACTTCCAAACAAGTCGCCTTCAACCCGCCGGGCCGCGGGCAATTGCGCAGAGATTTTTTGACGCAGCAGCGGTACGCCGCTTGAGCCTCCGGTAAAGAAAACGGTATCGACGGCATCGGCGGCCACGCCGGCGTCATCCAGCATTTTTTTGACGGTGCTCTCCACGCCAGTCACCAGATGCTGAATGGCAGTATCGAAGCTGGCGCGTTGCAGGGTGAGCATCAGGTCGGGTGCAAGGCGATCGAGCAGCAAGTCGGCCTCGCTCTTTTCGGACAGCGCGATCTTCCCTTCTTCGACTTTCAGTGCCATCCAATGGCCGTCGCGCTGCTCGATCAGTTGCAGCAGCCGCGCGAGCTTGTCGCGTTCACGCGCTTCACGGTACACATCCTGCAATTCGCGCCAGACTTTCTGGGTGTAGGCGAAATTGATGGTGTGCCAGGTGGCGAGATTGAAGTAATAGCTCGACGGTACTTCGTTATTGCTGTTGAGGCGCGTGCCGAGGCCCAGCAGCGGCATCGCGGTAGCCAGGCTCAAGTATTTGTCGAAATCGGTGCCGCCGATATGCACGCCGCCGGTGGCGAGGATGTCGTCGCGCCGGTCGGTTTTTTTTGCGAGCTTGGGCGACAGCCGCACCAGTGAAAAATCGGAGGTGCCGCCGCCTATATCGGCAATCAGCACCAGCTCTTCCCGCTTGATGCCAGACTCATAATCGAATGCCGCGGCGATCGGCTCATATTGGAAAGCCAGGTCCTCGAATCCAGCCGCCAGCGCAATTTCACGCAAGGTGTCTTCCGCGAGCCGGTCGGCGGCTTCATCATCATCGACAAAATGGACCGGTCGCCCGAAGACCGCGCGCGTAAACCGCTGTCCGGCGGCCTGTTCGGCACGATGCTTGAGTTCGCGCACGAATTGCGCGAGCAGCTCGCGAAACGGCAGGGCCTGCCCCTGCACTTCGGTCTGGCTATCGATCAGGCTGGTGCCTAGCAGACTTTTCAGCGAGCGCATCAGGCGCCCTTCATGGCCAGCGAGGTAATCGGTCAATGCAGCGCGGCCAAACCTGACCACATTGTCATCTGCATTGAAAAACACGACGGAGGGAAGCGTCGGCTTTCCGTCTTCCAGCGGAAGAAGAACCGGCTGGCCGGGACGTTGGAAACCGACGGTGGAATTCGAAGTGCCGAAATCGACACCGCATGCGTTGGTCATGGGGCTTGCTGTCAGATCGAAAGGGCAACCATGATACGGGAATTACCCGCCGTTCATAAGTGAAGTTGCGTATGCGCCCATTCTGTTAGCGGAATGGAATCGAAATGCTGACGGACGCCATTGCGTTTTCGGCCATCGTCCGCACGCAGGATTAATCCTGTATTTTTCCGCGCATCGACTTGACCTGTGCCCGTATATTTTTCTTTTCCAGCCGCTTTTTCTGTGAACTGCGGGTTGGTTTTGTGGGTCGGCGCACGCGAGGCAAGACCGCAACGCTTGCCACCATTTCCTGCAAACGCTGCAATGCTTCTTCCTTGTTCTTTTCCTGGCTGCGGTGCGCCTGCGCCTTGATGACTACGACACCTTCTCTTGTGATGCGCTGGTCGGCCATGCCAAGCAAGCGCTCCTTTAACTCGTCGGGCAGGGACGATGCGCGGATGTCAAACCGCAGATGCACCGCACTGGATACCTTATTGACGTTCTGACCGCCCGCGCCCTGAGCGCGAATCGCGGTGAATTCGATTTCGTTTGCGGGAATGAGCGGGGGATGAATGATTTCGTTCCAAGGGTTGGCTGCCTGGCCATTCTATAGGCTGCCCTCATGCGACACCACCCCAACCTCATTCAATCGCCCCGCCCAGTGGCCTACTGACCGCCGCCCCACGCACGCTGCAGTTGCTCGCGCTGCTGCGGCGTGAGCACGCTGTCGATACGCTTTTGCGCCTCGAGCGAATTTTCGAACATCTGTTTGTGCAGGTTCGCTCTGACGTCAAACGCCTTGCGCGCCGCTTTCTCGTCGAATTTTCCGCCACGATAGAAGCTGCCCTGCTGCGCATCGTCATGCATCTTTTCCATCAGCGTCCACTGCTTTTGACGCAGCTCCTTCTGGATCGCAGATATCTTGCTGCGTTGCTCATTCGTCAGGTCGGGAATGTTCGGCCCCCAGCCGCCCATCATGCCGTAGCCATCCATCATTCCCGGCCCCATGCCGTAACCGCCCATCATGCCGGGTCCCATTCCATGACCTCCCATCATGCCAGGCCCCATTCCATAGCCGCCAGGCTGGGACCAGGCCGCTGTCGATAAAAGAAGGCATGCTGCCAGTGTCACCAATGCGCGCTGCTTCATCATTCGTACCTCCAAAATGGATAAAGGGTCTTTCCGGATGCTGTTAAATTCTTACAGCATGAGTACAAAGTGTGAGAACGCCAGGAAAGAAATTCCTTGCGCCGAATCAGATAAAGGGCACGGACTCACCCGGCAATTACGCCTGCCACTTTAGTAACTGAATCAAATAGACAAGTTCCTCCGCTTCTCATAAAGACGACAAGCATTTTTTCGATAGAAAAGGGAGCGGCCGAGTATGGGCACCTGATTTGCCATGGCACTTGTATCGAATGGCGATTCCAGGTTTCGATTAGCATTGACTCCTTTCGCGGGAAGAATTCGCCAATGCAGCCTATGCAAAACACAGTTAAAAACGTTACTACCGATTCCTTATGGGCTGTGTTCCTGGTTTTTCTTCGCCTTGGCCTGACTTCATTTGGCGGCCCTATCGCCCATCTCGGTTATTACCGGAATGAATTTGTTATCCGCCGACGCTGGCTCAGCGAACAAAGCTATGCCGACCTGGTTGCGCTGTGCCAGTTCCTGCCCGGCCCGGCTTCGAGCCAGGTCGGTTTTTCATTGGGCGTGTTGCGCGGCAATGGGCTTATGGGCGGCATCGCCGCATGGCTGGGATTCACCCTGCCGTCAGCCATCATCCTGTTTGCCTTTGCGCTGGGTGCAGCCGCTTTCACGGGGCCGGTTGCGGAAGGATTCATTCACGGCCTGAAGCTGGTCGCTGTTGCGGTGGTGGCGCAAGCGGTATGGGGCATGGCCCGCAGCCTGACGCCGGATCGCCAGCGTGCAGCCATTGCGCTGGGTGCACTCATGACCGTGGTTTTCTTCAAGGGCGCGCCGGGGCAAATCGCGGCGATTGCCCTCGGCGCGCTTGCAGGCCTGTGGTTGTGCCGTGGACAGGGTGCGCCGCTCAGCGGGCATCTGGGTTTTCCTGTAACGCGCAGGAGTGGCATGATTGCACTCGTCCTGTATGCGGCGCTTCTGCTTGCCCTGCCGTTTATTACCGTAATAAGCAGCCAAACAAGCGGTCAGGGCAATATCGCCTTGTTCGATGCTTTTTATCGCGCCGGCGCGCTCGTCTTTGGCGGCGGCCATGTCGTCCTGCCCCTGCTGCAAGCCGAAATGGTGGCGCCCGGCTGGGTAACGAACGAATCATTCCTGGCAGGTTATGGACTGGCGCAGGCGGTACCGGGGCCGCTGTTTACCTTTGCCGCTTACCTGGGCGCGGTGTCGCAGCCCGCCTCTACCCCACCTGTCGGGGCAGCAATTGCGCTTGTCGCCATCTTCCTTCCGGGTCTATTGCTTGTGTACGGCATGCTGCCCTTCTGGGACCAGTTCCGTTCGCGTCCCGCGGCACAGTTCGCCATGCGCGGCGCGAACGCGGCAGTCGTCGGCATTCTTGGCGCCGCTCTCTATGACCCGGTCTGGACCAGCGCCATTCTCGCGCCACGAGACTTTGCACTTGCACTTGCCGGCTTCCTGCTGCTCACGGTCTGGAAAGCTGCGCCTGGAATCGTTGTAGTCTTATTGAGTACTGCCGGCACGCTTTTCGGGAGTGTATGAGCCGCAACGGGACGGATGCGCAGGCTTCATTGGCAACCCCATTTCATTGATTCCCTAGCAATCGGCAGGAAATGTTTTACGGCAAGCCGGAAAACCTACTGCGGGAAAGACAAGCGGAATACTTTTATCATGCAGACATGAAGTGAAATACAAACTCTTTTGTATCAGGATAATGCCGTCATGTACGGAAGCAGGCCCATGCTTGTTCGCCTTGCGCTTCTGGCCTACCATCGGTCGGGTCAACCCTGCTCTCTGATTTTGCACTTTTACTGTTTTTCTTGTTAATGCCCGGTGACCGGCTCACCGGCTACTTTATTCATGGATACCCCAATGACCAATACCCAACCACCG
>DATFAZ010000069.1:0-2097 GCA_035254105.1 Noviherbaspirillum sp.
CAAGAAAGCATGGGGAAAAACCTCGCTCGCCGAGCGCTCCAATATCCTCAACAAGATTGCCGACCGCATGGAAGCCAATCTGGAATTGCTGGCGATGGCGGAAACCATCGATAACGGCAAGCCGATCCGCGAAACGACGGCTGCCGACATTCCGCTGGCAATCGATCATTTCCGTTACTTCGCCGGTTGCATCCGCGCGCAGGAGGGCAGCGTGGCGCAGATCGACGCCGAAACCTATGCCTATCACTACCATGAGCCGCTCGGCGTGGTAGGGCAGATCATTCCGTGGAACTTCCCGATCCTGATGGCCGTATGGAAGCTCGCGCCGGCACTGGCCGCCGGCAATTGCGTAGTACTGAAACCGGCGGAACAGACACCGGCTTCGATCATGGTGCTGGTTGAACTGATCGGCGACCTGCTGCCGTCAGGCGTGCTTAACGTCGTCAACGGCTTTGGTCTGGAAGCCGGCAAGCCGCTCGCATCGAGCAAGCGCATTGCCAAGATCGCCTTCACCGGCGAGACCACTACCGGCCGCCTGATCATGCAATACGCCGCGCAGAACGTCATCCCGGTGACGCTGGAACTCGGCGGCAAGTCGCCCAACGTGTTCTTTGAAGACGTGATGGACAAGGACGACGACTACTTCGACAAATGCATGGAAGGCTTCGCAATGTTCGCGCTGAACCAGGGTGAAGTCTGCACCTGCCCGTCGCGCGTGCTGGTGCAGGAATCGATCTATGACCGGTTCATGGAGCGCGCCGTCAAGCGGGTCGAAGCGATCCGGCAGGGCAATCCGCTCGACAGCGCAACCATGATCGGCGCGCAGGCATCGCAGGAGCAGCTGGAGAAGATCCTGTCCTACCTCGATATCGGCAAGCAGGAAGGCGCCAAGGTGCTGACCGGTGGCGAACGCAACAACCTGCGCGGTGACCTGGAAGGCGGCTATTACGTCAAGCCGACCATCTTCGAAGGCCACAACAAGATGCGCATCTTCCAGGAAGAGATCTTCGGCCCGGTGGTATCCGTCACCAAATTTAAGGACGAGGACGAGGCGCTGGAAATTGCCAACGACACTCTATACGGCCTTGGTGCTGGCGTCTGGACACGCGACGGCTCACGCGCCTTCCGCATGGGCCGTGGCATCCAGGCAGGGCGGGTCTGGACCAACTGCTACCACCTGTATCCGGCACATGCAGCTTTCGGCGGCTACAAGCAGTCCGGCATCGGACGTGAAAACCACAAGATGATGCTGGACCACTACCAGCAGACCAAGAACCTGCTGGTCAGTTATAGCCCGAAGGCGCTTGGATTCTTCTGATGACGCAGTAAAGAAGGGTAAGGCAGGGCGGGGCACTACGTGATGTTGCGTGGTTGACCCCGCCAATTTGTCGGAACACCAAGGAGCGCCAATGTCACAAGCAACCATCCCGCGCGTCATCGCCACCGAAGCCGCGACGGCCTTCATCGCACGCTTGCGCGAGCAGTACGGTGCTTTGATGTTCTTTCAGTCCGGCGGCTGTTGCGACGGCAGTGCGCCGATGTGCTACAAGCAGGGTGAATTCAATGTCGGCGACCAGGATATTCACCTGGGCGACATAGAAGGCACACCGTTTTACATGAACAGTGACCAGTTCGAATACTGGAAGCACACGCAGCTCATCATCGATGTGGTGGACGGCAACGGCGGGATGTTTTCACTCGATAACGGAACCGGCAAACGATTTCTGACACGCTCGCGCTTGTTTACGGATGAGGAGTATGCGCGTCTTGAGACAGGTGTTTGCTGATTACCGAAGGCAGGTTTTTCGGTGCCCGGATGCGCAATTGCTTGTTGACGTTGAACCTGCCAAAAACGACTTCGATATCGTTGACGGCCACCCCGAATTCTCGCGCCAGAAACCGCACCATATGATCGGTCGCCCTGCCCGCGACCGGCGCAGCAGTGACACTCACCCTGAGCTGATGTCCTTTGGGCTTGCCAATCGCGTCCCGATTTGCACCCGGTGTGCCGAGGATATTAAGGACCAGCGTTTCACCGTCCCATGCGCAAAAGCCATCTATTGTTAACTCTTTGCGTCGTGCTTTGCCCTTGGCAGG
>DATFAZ010000070.1:0-7516 GCA_035254105.1 Noviherbaspirillum sp.
CGCAGCATCTGGTAGGTTTTACCCTGCAACATCTGCTGGTAGCTGCCACTCTTGGCAACGGCCGGGGTGTAGCGGCCGGATTCACGCAGCAGGCGCAACACTACGCCGATTGCATCGAACAGCGGCGCCATGGGCGCAAACCAGGCCGAGATATCGTTAAAGCGTTGCTGAGATGAACGGTTCTGCCACGCATAGTAGGACGGCAGGTCGAATTCGCATGCGCCTCCCGGAATGATGGTGCGTCCGCGTATGCTCATCAGCCATTCGTTCTCGCGGATATTCTGGCCGGTCTTGCCCTGCGTGGCCATCAGGGCGGCGCTGCTGCGGTCCACATCGGACAGCACATCGTTCAGGCGTTCGGGTAGCACATTGGGATTGGATTTGTAGCCAAGCAGCGTCTGCCTTTGGCGCTCGAGTTCCTGCAGCAGATCCGATTTCAGATCAGCACGGCCCGCAACTTCCAGCATTTCGAAGATGGTAGCCAGCGCAATATGATGTTGCTGCGGGTGTTCCTGGTGCAGGAAAAAGACGAATTTCTCGTACAGATCCTCTAGCCGCAACAGCGTGCGAATACGCTCATTGAAAGGGTATTCGTAGATGATCAAAGTGGCGTCCCTTAACGGTAAAGGTTGGGCTGGCAATAATTACGTGATTCTGAACGAAGCCATGAAAAATTACAAACAGTGCGAGTCAGTTTATCCGCTGTTTCTATCCTTGGCTGCCAGCGACAAATACAGTGCATGCAGCCGGTCCACCTGTGGCACCAGCGCGAGCGCATCGTTCTCATTATCGATCACGTCATCCGCTGCCGCCAGACGTTGCTGGCGTGTCGCCTGTGCCGCCATGATGGCCCGCACTGCCGGTTCTGCCAGTCCGCTGCGGCTTATTACCCGGCGGATCTGGGTTTGTTCGGTGCAATCGACCACCAGTACGCGCGAGACGCGTTGCTTCCATGAACCGGATTCGACCAGCAAGGGCACCACGAAGACGAGGTAAGACCCCTGCGCCTGTGCGGCTGCCTGCTCGGTCTCATTGCGGATCAGCGGGTGCAGGATGGCTTCCAGCCGTGACTTGGCACCCGGCTCGGCAAAGACGTATTCGCGCATCCTGGCCCGGTCCATGGCGCCGGCTTCGGTCAGGAATGCGTCGCCGAATTGGGCACGGATCTGTGGAATTGCCAATCCGCCGGGGGCGGTCAACTGGTGCGCGATCAGGTCGGTATCGATCACTGCCGCGCCGCGCGCTGCCAGCATGTCGGCCACTGTAGTCTTGCCGCTGCCTATGCCGCCTGTCAGTCCTACCGAAAACCTGCGTGCTGTGGTGGGCATATCAGAGGGGAAAGCCGAGATAGGCCTGAGCCAGTGGCTTACCGTACAGTAAAGCAATCATTCCGGCGGCTGCGAGATAGGGGCCGAACGGGATCGGATTCTCCCGGCCATGTTTTGCAAACAGGATAAGGGAAACACCGACGACTGCGCCGACCAGCGAGGACAGCAGAATAATTACCGGCAACATCTTCCAGCCCAGCCAGGCACCGAGTGCTGCAAGCAGCTTGAAGTCGCCGTAGCCCATGCCCTCCTTGCCGGTTGCCAGCTTGAAAACCCAGTAGATGCTCCACAGGCTCAGATAGCCGGCAGCAGCGCCGATCACCGCGTCCTGCAGCGGCACAAAGGTGCCGTTCAGGTTGATGAGCAAGCCGCACCACAGCAACGGCAGGGTCAGATCGTCCGGCAGCAACTGGGTGTCAAGGTCGATGAAGGTCATTGCGATCAGCAGCCAGGCAAACAATACCGTTGCCAGCCCTGCTGCGCCGCTGCCGAAGTGCCATACCAGCAAGCCTGACAAAACACCGGTCAGCAACTCGACGAGCGGATAGCGCACTGAAATCGGTGCCTTGCATTTAACACATTTACCGCGCAGGAAAAGGTAGCTAATGACCGGGATATTCTCGATCGCGCGGATCTGGTGCCCGCAATGCGGGCAGGCCGAGCGGGGAACCATCAGGTTGAAGCGGTCGGTATGCGGCAAGGGCTTGCCGCTTTCGTGCGCCACGTAGTTGTCGGATTCGCGCTGCATCATTTTCGGCATGCGATAAATCACGACGTTCAGAAAGCTGCCAATCAGAAGGCCCATTACAGCGGCAAAAATGGAGGGAATCAGGCTGCCGACGGGCGCAAACAGGAGGAAATCGAGTGGCATTTCAGTTCAACCCGCCAGTATCGGTGATGCGGGCCAAGGGGGCGGAGCTGCCGTTCACACAAGCCACAGGGTGCACACTCTTCATAATTTGCAGGTTTTTAGCTCGTTTTGAGCGTTGGATAGAAGCGAAATTCCGCTTATATAGGTCGAAAGGATGATATATGGCAACACTATTTAATGCAAACCGGGTTTGTTACCAAAGTTATCACTCGCCACATAAAAGCGATCATTTCTTGCACTGCACAAATTCTGGGGGCAGTGCCTGATCAACTGAGTGTGCGATCCGGGATATCAGCTTCAATCTTCAAACGCTCGACGATCTGGCCATCGGTTGCGCATTCTCAATCGTCCCCCATGCCCCGCGAACCACATGCATTCGCCTGCTCTCTAATAAACCTTGCGGGATCAAGGAGCAAACGAGATGACGGCGATAGTGCAAATCGATAATGAAGTCATCGGAACAGAAGATTTCATCAGGACATTAAAGCTCACAGGACAGTTCGAGGGCCTGATCGAGCAACTCGTGCGCGACCGGTTGACGGTCCATGCAGCGAAGAAGCACGGCATCCCGGTCTCGCCGGAAGAGATACAGGAACGGGCCGATCAGTTCCGGCGCGTGCAGGGTTTGCACCGGGCCGCCGACATGAACAACTACCTCAATGCAATCGGTGTCAGCCTGGACGAGTTCGAGGCTTTCATCATCGATGGCCTGTATCAGGAAAAGATGATGGCCGAAGTCTGCAACGACAAGGCGGTGGAAACCTATTTCAAGATGAATTCCCCCAAGTTTGACAGCATCGAGGTCAGCCACATCGTCCTCGACGCCGAGGGCAAGGCGAAAGAAATGATGTCGGTGCTGATGGACGATCCGGACAGCTTTGAGGAAATGGCGCGCGAGCACTCGATTGCGGATACCCGCGAGCGCGGCGGCGTCATCGGCAAGGTGTTGCGCGGCTCGCTTAAGACCGATATCGAAGCCAAGGTGTTCAACGCCGAGGTCGGCGATCTGCTCGGGCCGTTTCCGTCGACAGACCGTTCGTTCTTCGAAATCTTTGCGGTCAATGCGAAATACCCGGCCACGCTGGATGAGGAAACCGCAGCCGAAGTGCGGCGCCTGCTGCGTGAAGAATGGCTGATGGCCCGCTCGCAGGAGCATGTGATCGAGGCGCGGTAGGCAGGACCGCCAATGTATGGACGCACCGCCAAATCAGCAGGATAAGCAAAATCAGGGTGCAGCGCCGGAGCAGCAATCCCTCGCCGGCTTTTTGTCGTCGGTTGAAATCCTGTCACCTTTCACGCCCGAAGAGCTCGAAAGCCTTGCCGCGCATACCGAGTCGCGCTTCTTTTCCTTTGGCGACACCGTGTGCAATGCGGGCGAAGCGGCCAACGGCCTGCTGGTAATCAAGTCCGGCTCGGTGCGCATGTTTACCGAGGAGAACGGCAAGGAAATTAGCATGGGCGTGCGCAAGGCGCGCGAAGTGTTCGCTGATATCGCGATGCTGCGCGATTACTGGCATGAGTCGTCGGTGCGCGCATCGGCCAAGACCGAACTGCTGTTTATCCCGCGCAAGGCGTTCGAACCTGTCATCGCCCGCAATCCGGCGGCGCAGGCTTTTGTCACCAGCTACGTCGCGATCAGTTCCGCCGGCGGCGTAGTGGCCCGTCTGTTCGATTTGCGCGGCAAGGTGGACAAGAAGGAGCTGGAAGAACTCGTGCGCAGCGTCGGCGTCAAGCGCGTTGCCGCCGGCAAGGAAATCCTCAAGCAGGATTCGCGCGAGGACCGGCGGTTGTACGTGGTACGCCAGGGCGAAGTGCGCGTAGTGCGTCATGAAGAGGGCAACGAGTTTCCGCTGGCGACCTTGCGGCAAGGCGAAATCTTCGGTGAAAAGGCCTGCCTGATGCGGCAGGAGCAGATGGCGTCGGTGCTTGCCGCGTCAGATGTGACGCTCCTGGTGATCCCGGAAAAGACCGTGCACCTGCTGGTCGAGCGCAATCCGAAACTGCGCGAGGTACTTGATGAGCGCGTCCGTGTCCTCGAGCGGGAATTGCAGCGCCAGAAAAAACTTGCGGAAAGGCGCAAGCGCCCGGTTGTGCTCGACCTGCACTCCAAGCCCGAGTTTGGCGAAAAGCTCATCAAGCGCTTTGCCTGGGTCGAGCAGGCAGAAGAAATGGATTGCGGCGCCGCATGCCTGGCGATGATTTGCCGCCACTACGGCATTCCCATGACTTTAGGGAAGTTGCGCGAACTGGCCAATGTCACCACGCAGGGCGCCACGCTGGAAAGCCTTGCGCGTGCCGGCGAATCGCTTGGCTTTACCACGCGCGGCGTCCAGTGCACCTATGAGGCGCTGCTCGGTTTCGAGTTGCCGTTCATCGTGCACTGGGAGGGCTATCACTACATCGTCGTGTACGGTGTATCGAAGGAGCAGGTATGGGTGGCCGATCCGGCAGTCGGCTTCAGGAAGATGCGGATAGAGGAATTCGAACGCGGCTGGAGCGGCACCTGCCTGCTCTTTACGCCGGGGCAGGATATGGTGCAGCTGGCGGCGGCGCGTTCGCCGTGGGTGCGCTTCGTCGCCTATCTGCAGCCTTACCGGAAAATCCTTGCGAACCTGTTCCTGGCGACTTTCGTGATCCAGATACTGGGCCTGGTGCCGCCGCTGATCATCCAGAACATCCTCGACGGCGTCATCGTGCACCAGAACTTCAGCCTGTTGCACCTGCTTATCGTCGGGTTGATCATCTCCAATCTGTTCACGCAGATGATGGCGACGATCCGCTCCTTTCTTGCCAACTTCATGATGCGCAACATGGACTTTGCGATGATGTCGCAATTCTTCAAGCACACCATGTCGCTGCCGTATTCCTTCTTCGCCAAACGCAAGGCCGGCGACATCCTCGCGCGCTTCCAGGAAAACCAGACGATACGCGCGTTCCTGACCGAGTCCACCGTCACCACCATGCTCAACCTGCTGATGGTGTTCATCTACTTCACGATCATGTTCATGTACAACGTGACAATGACGCTGGTGCTGATCGCCTTCGTCATTCCGATCATGGGGTTGACGGTGCTGGTGACGCCGAAGATCAAGAACTACGCGCGCGAGGCGTTCACTGCCGGCACTGATGCGCAATCCTTTCTGATGGAGACGCTGGGCGGCGTGGAAACCGTCAAGGGCATGGGCATCGAGCGCCCAGTGCGGCTGAAATGGGAAAAGAAATATACCAAATCGCTGGAAGTGCAGTACCGGGCGCAGACATTCAATATCTGGGTCACGCTCGCCAGCCAGCTGCTTAATGCCGCTACCACCATCGCCATTCTCTGGGTGGGCGCGAACCTCGTGCTCGCGCGTGAACTGTCCATCGGCCAGCTGATCGCGTTCAATGCATTGATGGGCAGCGTGCTGGCGCCGCTGATGGGGCTGGTCGGACTCTGGAGCCGGCTGAACGATGCAGCGGTGGCGATGGAGCGGCTCGGTGATGTGCTCGACATGGAGCCGGAGCAACGGCCGCAAGACCTGGCGTCGCGCGTGCTGCTGCCGGATCTGCAGGGAGAGATCCGGTTGGAAGGCGTCTATTTTCGCTATGGCGGCGATGAAACTGCCTATGTGCTCGAAAACATCAATCTCG
Source organism: Noviherbaspirillum sp. (assembly GCA_035254105.1). GTDB lineage: Bacteria > Pseudomonadota > Gammaproteobacteria > Burkholderiales > Burkholderiaceae_D > Noviherbaspirillum. The sequence goes on from DATFAZ010000070.1 coordinate 5,830, forward strand.
ACATCAAGCCGGGCGAACTGGTCGCGATTGTCGGGCGCAGCGGTTCGGGGAAAACAACGCTGGCGAAGTTGCTCGTCGGTTTCTATCCGCCTTCCGATGGAAAGATCGTGGTGGACGGCTACGACATGAGCGTGATCGACAAGGAGTATTACCGCGCGCAGGTCGGCTACGTCATGCAAAGCAACCTGCTGTTCTCGGGCACGATTGCGGAGAACATCGCCAGCGGCGATGAAAGCCCGGACCGGCGCCGCATCGAGGAAGTGGCGAAGATGGCGGACGCGCATGCCTTCATTGCGAAGATGCCGCTGGGTTACGAGCAGATCGTCGGCGAGCGCGGCGTCGGGTTATCTGGCGGGCAGATCCAGCGGCTATGCATTGCGCGCGCGCTGTACCACGACCCGCGCCTGCTGGTGTTCGACGAGGCGACTTCGGCGCTCGATACCCAATCGGAAAGCAACATCATCGGCAACATGCATGAAATCCTCAAGGGACGTACCGCGGTCATTATTGCCCACCGGCTCAGCACCATCATGCGCGCCGACAAGATCCTGGTGCTGTACGAAGGTGCAGTTGTGGAGCAGGGGCGGCATGAAGAACTGGTGGACAGGCGGGGCATGTATTACCAGCTGGTACAGAAACAACTGAGCGCAGCATGAAACTCTTCAACCCACGCGGACAACCCGGATCAAGCATCTCGTATGCGGGCCTGATCGAGAAAATCGAAATCATGCGCTCGACGCTGCGCTGGGCTTCCAAACTGGAACGAGCGGAAATCGAAAAGCTGTTGCGGCAATCGAATGCCTTGCGCGACGAAGTGATGCAGTTGTCGCACAAGGAACGCTTCATCCAGGCGGCCAGCACCGAGCCGGCTCCCGCCGAGCAGGTGCAGGCCCAATCGCCGGGGCAGCGCCGCCAGGCACTGCTGGACCGCAGCTTTGTTTTCGAAGGTACTTTTGGCGACAACCCGAAGCTGCTCGAGTCACTGGAGATTGCGGAGAAGGCGGCGCCCACCGATCTGCCGGTGCTGATCGACGGCGAAAGCGGCACCGGCAAGGAGCTGATGGCGAAAGTCATCCACGCCAATGGCTCGCGCGCCGACAAGCCTTACATCTCGGTCAACTGCGGTGCGATTCCAGATAACTTGCTGGAATCCGAACTGTTCGGCCATAAGAAGGGCGCATTCACCGGCGCGTCCAATGATCGCAAGGGCAAGTTCGAAAGCGCGCACAAGGGAACCATCTTCCTCGACGAAATCGGCGAATTGCCGTTGCCGGGGCAGGTGAAACTGTTGCGCGTATTGCAGTCGCATGAGATTCAGCGCGTCGGCTCGGATGAAAGCATTTCGGTCGATACCCGCATCGTTGCCGCGACTAACAAGAACCTGCGCAAACTGATTGAAGAAGGCACGTTTCGCGAAGACCTGTTTTACCGCCTTAGCGTCATTCATGTGACGCTGCCGCCGCTGCGCGAACGCAAGGACGAAATTCCGCTGCTGTTTTCCTATTTCGGCGACGAAGCGGCGGAAGCACTGAAACGGCCGCCGATCCAGATGACGCCGCGCCTGCGTAGTTTCCTGCTGAATTACTCTTATCCTGGCAACATACGCGAGCTGCGCAATCTGATCTACCGGCTTTCCTGTCTTGCCGGCGAGAAGGCGGATATCGAACACCTTCCTGAAGACATCCGG
>DATFAZ010000071.1:0-33678 GCA_035254105.1 Noviherbaspirillum sp.
TGCGCCATCGCCGCATCGAAGTAAAGCGCATGCCACGGGATCGCCACCACAGCGCCGTTTCTCTTCGGCGCAAGCATGACATAACGCAACTGGTTAGTGCGTATGTCAACCATCAGGTGATCGACAATACCGATCTTTTTCCCGAGCGAGGTAACGACCGGGCAACCATATAACAAATCAGCGGTACTGGAATCCTGTGCTCCCAAACGCAAAAAGCGTGGTGGTGCGAGCTTGGTCCGACTGGAACGGCGGCTGCCGCTGGGACGTTGCATGCGCGACTCCTTTTTCAATGGCGCCTCTTATGGCTGCTGTGGCTGCTATGGCTGAGCAGCGGGCGTGGCGGACCAACTGATACGACGGGAACCGGCCGCGCCAAGCGCGCCGCCGGCAATGCCGATTGCCAGCGCCAGTGCTACCGTAAGAAATACTGCCCAGGCGCCGGTGCCTGCAGTCTGTACCGCGTTTTCCGTTGCGGCACGGCTTTGTGGAGAAGCGCTCTGAGGCGAACCTGAGAGTATCAGGGCCTGATCGACAATGGCTTCAGCGCGCGTCTGCTCCACCCCCATCCTGCTGGTAACGAGTTGCACTGCCTGATCCCGCTGGCCTGACTCCACATATTGCTGCAGTTGCTTCATTCCTTCTGCATCTGCATTCACGCCTTGAGAGCGCATCAGCGCGGCAATTGGAGAGGCACCGCCGCCAGCAACACCGGCGCTGGCCAGTCTGGTCATGTTGTTGAACACGCCGCTCACCAGTGTCCCGCCAACTGTCGTGGCCAGCACTGAGAACAGGATAGTGGTTACTGCCCATGACACGGCACCATGTAGAACGCCATCCGCCCTGCGCTTGAGACCGGACATGCGGGCGGCAACGTAGCCGCCGACGAATGCCGAGATCAGCATGCTGACCCCGGCCCAGATCAATGGCCCGGTGCCAAGCACTTCGCCTTGGGTCACTTGCGTCGTGGACAGGCCAGTGGCAATGCCCAGCAAAGTCAATGCAAGCTGTACCGATACGCCGACCGCCACACCGGCGAGTATGGCGCCCCACCGAATCGCGGGGAATGCAGGACGGCGCATGCTGTAATTAACAACATCAACTTGATGCAGCGCATCGCTTCTGACACTTTGGGGGTCGTTGATCGCCATGTTGTTTTCTCCTATAAGTCGGAAACCGATGGAACGTAAGTGACGGAACAAACCAGGTGAACAGTGAAGAATAGTGAACGATGAAACATGTATAGGGCTTTCATCGCGCTGTCATCGCGGCCTTGCTGCTCTATCGCTATTCCGCCTGGCATGGTGGGCCACAACTGCGCCTCCCTGTTAGCCGAAAAACGCAACATCCATGCCTGCGCCAGCTAGTCAGGCGGCGGACTCCACGTCGCGGCACTATCCATTGCAGCCTTCATGCGACGCAGAAATTCCCGGCGCACCCGCCATTGCTTCGCCGGCCATACCTTGAAGCGGCAGCGCACGCCGACAACCGCGTCTTCAACCTTCTCCACGCCCGCAATATCAATATCGTCGAGAATGGCCGGACCGATGGTCGCGTCCGCGCGCATGGCAACAGCGATCGTATGCATCATCTCGAATACACGATCGAGGTCTTCCTCACGCCGCACATTAATGTCAATCACCGCATAGGCATATCCCCGGCTGCGGTTGGTTACCGTGGTGATCATGCTGTTGGGAATAAAGTGCACGCTGCCGTCGTAATCGCGGATGCGAATATGGCGCAGTGTCACACGCTCGACATAGCCGCTCTTGCCTGCCGCCTCGATCACATCCCCCTCACTGACCTGGTTCTCGATCAGCAGGAACAAACCCGTGAAAAAATCCTTTACCAGGCTTTGTGCGCCAAAGCCGATTGCAATGCCTGCAACGCCAGCCGTCGCCAGGATGGGCGTCACTGAAATCCCTATGGTGCCAAGCGTGAGAAGAACCGCAACGCCGAAAATCACAATATTGGCGGTGTAGCGGAACACATTCATCAGCGTCTCGATGCGGCGTGCATCGAACGATTGATCGGAACGCCTGACAATGTGGGCTTTCAGGAGCCGCAGCAGCCTGCGTATCGCCCAAAGCGCCGCTGCGCCCATGAACCAGATCAGGGAGATGTGGAGTGCCGGACGTATCCATTCCCACCACTGTTTCCAGTCACTCAGGTCAAAGATCATCTTTATGCGAGCCTGTTTGAAAACCGTAGTGGGCTTCCCGGGTTTTGTCCGGGATACGCCATCGTACGTACAGTGCGATGAGGGAGAAAATCGGGACGCGCAGCAGGACTTCAAACAGGCTTGGAGCCAGGAATAAAAAAGAAGTGCAGGCGCACCTGCACTTCACTTCTCTCAGAAGTCCTTATGTTCCTCGCCGGACTGCAGATCTACCGGATCATCCGGGTGAAAAAACCTCCCGCGCAGTGTTCGCAAGACCGCATGGCGAACTGCTTTCCCTGTGCGAGAAGCTCAGCGAAAACGTTCGACAATGACACCATTCTCGAGCCGGACCCGCTCACCGACCTGCACGCCAGGCTGCACTTCCTGGGTCAGCGTCTGCATCGCACCGTTATCCATGCGCACCGAGACCCGATATACATTTTCGCTGGCGCGGGAATTCTTTTGCATCTCATGTCCGACCAACGCGCCGCCAGCCGCACCGGCTACGGTAGCCGCGGTTCTGCCCCTGCCGCTACCGACCTGGTTGCCCAAAACTCCTCCGACGACCGCACCTGCCACCGAGCCCAGGCCAATGCCTGCCTGCTCGCGCGGCACCGCGTCGATCGACTGCACCACGCCATAACCGGTTGCCGTGCTGGTCGTTCCGGCCGTTGTTACCGGAATCGAACTGCCGGTATTAGCAGAGGTGCTACTTGGCGGACTGCCACATGCGGCAAGCGCAAGCATCGATACGCCAAGCATCATGGTTTTTATGTTCTCAGCCCACATATTGATCTCCTTAATCGGACTAGCAAACTAGCGACATTTGCCCGGTATCTCCATCGCAATAACAGAAAAATGCCGGCTCCGTGATAGTCCCAATGCAGAACTCATGCCAGCAGATAAAAACTTGCAGGGTTTCATCAGCTCTTCGGCCCTAGTGCGAGCAAGCAAGAAATTCATTGCGCCAAAAAGCAATACCCGCTGTCCCAGTACGCGCTCCACTTTTACACTGCGCTGTATTTATTACTCACGCTTTTTCGTAAAGCCCCCCTTGCAGCCTTGCCCTTTCGTTTATCCCCCCGTTTCTCCACATATAAGCGCTCAGCCAGCGTGCATCAGGTACATGCCTTGCTTTGGGAGCGAGACATCGCTTCTAAAAATGTTAAGCACACGAATAATCATGCGAAAAATTGCCTTCATCAGCGAACATGCTTCGCCGCTGGCTTTAATCGGCAGCACCGACAGCGGCGGACAGAATGTATATGTCGCCCAGCTTGCCAAGCAATTGGCGCGCCTTGGCTACCTTGTCGATATATTCACCAGGCGCGATTCTGCCGAGGCCGAACAGGTGGTGGACTGGCTGCCCGGTGTGCGGGTGATTCATGTGCCTGCCGGCCCCGCGCATTTCATCCCGAAAGAAGCAATGCTGCCGCATATGGAACAGTTCGGCAGATTCGTGATGCGCTTTGCACGAAGGCAAAAAATTCCGTATGACTTGGTTCATGCCAATTTCTTCATGTCCGGCATGGTCGCGCAGACCATCAAGCAGACGCTGGGCATTCCCTATGTCATTACGTTCCATGCACTGGGCCGGGTGCGCCGGCTGAACCAGAAAGAGGCGGATGCCTTTCCCGATATCCGCTTTGCCATCGAAGAGCGCCTGATGCGCGACGCCGACCGAATCATCGCCGAGTGCCCGCAGGACAGGCACGACATGGAGCTGCATTACCGCGCGCCGAGTGACCGCATCGATGTCGTTCCATGCGGATTCGATCCGGAAGAATTCTGGCCGGTCACGCTCGACGCCCGATCGCAACTGGGGCTGGGACATGACGAGTTTGTTGTGCTGCAGCTCGGACGCATGGTGCCGCGCAAAGGCGTTGATAACCTGATTGCTGCCGCTGCGATCCTGCAAAAGCAATACGACACGCCCGTGCGCATCCTGGTCGTGGGTGGAAATGCCGAACAGCCGGATCCGATTGGAACGCCGGAACTGGGACGCCTGATGGCGCTGGCCGATGCGCTCGGCGTCACGGAATCCGTTACTTTTACCGGCCGACGCCAGCGCGAACAACTACGTTATTACTACAGCGCTGCAAACGTTTTCGTCACCACGCCCTGGTATGAGCCGTTCGGCATCACTCCGGTGGAAGCGATGGCATGCGGCACACCGGTGGTCGGCACTGCCGTCGGTGGCATCAAGACTACCGTCATAAATGGCGAAACCGGTTATCTGGTACCGCCAAACGACCCCGAAGCACTGGCCGAGCGACTCGCCTGGCTGCAACAACATCCGCATCTTGCGCAGCGCATGGGCTGGGCCGGGATGAGGCGCGCGCATCAGCACTTCACATGGAACAACGTCGCCAACAGCATTGCAGACATTTATGAGAGCGTGCTTGAACCCGCCAGCCAGGCTGCCGATTACACGCTGCAGCCCCTTACGGCAGTCGGCGAAACGAGCATGCGCACCTAGTCATAAAAATCTAAGAGCGTCTATCAAAATGCCGATGGCAAGGCACGCCGACGCAGGCAGTACAGACGTACGGCAAGGAGGAAGTAACGCTGCAAGCGGCATTTTGATAGACGCTCTAAGCAAGTCCAGCGAACACCGCAGCCAACTACACGGAGAGAAAATTGAGCAACGCCACTGCATCCAGCTATGTAGCAAACCCAGCCGACGCCGAACTGTTCTCCGGCAAGACCATGCTCGTCACCGGCGCTGCCAGCGGTCTTGGTGCAGCGCTATGTCATGTGCTGTCCTCATGCGGCGCAAACCTCGTTATTGCCGACATAAACCGCGACAAGGCGGAGACGGTTGCTTCCCTGCTCAATGTGGCCGCTGGCCGGACACACGTCATCGGCTTCAATGTCGGCGACCCGGTTGCAGCCGAACGCGCAATCGACGAAAGCTTCGAGCGTTTTGGCCGGCTCGACGTACTGGTCAACAATGCCGGCACGGATGTCACCTGTCCGATCAGCGAACTGTCGTACAACGACTGGGACCGCGTTATCCACACCAACCTGTACGGCCCCTTCCTGATGTCCAAATATGCGGTACGGCATATGAAAGCCGGCGGACATATTATTAACATCGCCTCCACCGCCGCCAAGCGCGCCTGGCCCAACGCCTCTGCTTATCACGCCAGCAAATGGGGACTGCTCGGTCTCTCGCATGCATTGCACGCCGAGTTGCGGCCGCAAAACATCAAGGTTACCGCAGTCATTGCCGGCGGCATGCGCACCCCTTTCCTGCTCGACCGGTTCCCAGACATTGACCTGTCCACACTGCAGGACCCGGTAAACGTGGCACAAGTAGTGAAGACCGTATTGACGCTGCCGGAACAGACGGTGATTCCGGAGATCATGGTGCTGCCAATGCGGGAGACATCATGGCCGTGAAATGCATCGAGAAAGGATTCACAAAAACCACGGCACAATGACTGCAAAGGCCACCCTATGCGCGCGATTTTTCTGGACAAGGACGGCACCCTCGTAGAAAACGTTCCGCATAACGTCGATCCCGATCGGCTCGTCCTCTCCTGGCAAGCGGGCCATGCCCTGCAGCTGTTCAGGCAGCTTGGCTATGCGCTGATTGTTGTCAGCAACCAGTCAGGCATCGCCCATGGGCTGTTCACCGAAACATCGCTGATTCCGGTCGAGCGGCGCCTTGACGAACTGCTGGCGCAGTACGGCGTCGCACTGGATGGTTTCTATTATTGCCCGCACAGCCCGGACGGCGCGATCAACCGTTATGCAATTTCCTGCACCTGCCGCAAGCCGATGCCCGGCATGCTGTACCGCGCCGCGCATGAGCACGACATCGAGCTGTCGCGCTCCTGGATGATCGGCGACATCCTCAATGACGTCGAAGCAGGCCGCCGTGCCGGATGCCGTACTGCACTCATCGACAACGGCAATGAAACCGAGTGGAAAATATCAGCGCAGCGCACGCCTCATCTGAGCGCACCCGACCTGTACACAGCCGCTACCATGATCGCTGCCGCCGATAGCGCATGCAGGCAGGGCCGGGAAGAAAGCGTGCGTTCATGAGTTTGCCAGCCTGGGAGAGTGCAAGGCGCATCCTTTGCATCCGCCTCGACCATATCGGCGACGTGCTGATGACGACACCCGCATTGCGCGCCTTGAAGCAGGCCGTGCCCGGCAGGCACATCACGCTCTTGACCTCCCCGGGCGGCGCAAGCGTCGCGCCCTATATTCCGGAAATCGATGACACGATTGCCTATGCCGCGCCGTGGATGAAAAGCACCAGTCCCCATGAGGTGCAAACCGACATGGCATTGATCGGCCGGCTGGCAAGCGGCAATTTCGATGCCGCCGTGATCTTCACCGTGTATAGCCAGAATCCGCTGCCTGCGGCAATGCTGTGCTACCTGGCAGGCATTCCGCTGCGCCTCGCCCACTGCCATGAGAACCCATACCAGCTTCTCACCCACTGGTTACCGGATCCCGAGCCGCATGAGCGCATCCGGCATGAAGTACAACGTCAACTGGACCTGGTCGCGCACGCGCACGCACAGACAGACGACAAGCGGCTCTCATTTCACATTTCCGATGCCGATTGCGATTTTGCGCGGGAGTTGCTGCAGGTGCTTGGAATCGATACTGCCAAGCCGTGGCTGATGCTGCATCCCGGGGCGACTGCTCCCTCGCGGCGCTACCCGGCGCAGCACTGGAATGCGGCTGCCCATATGCTGGCAAAACGCCTGCAATGTCCGCTGGTCTTTAGCGGCAGCGAGCAGGAAGCCGCGTTGATCGAGAACATCCGGAAGGATTTGCTAGACACCTGCTCACTCGCCGGTCAGCTCGGGCTGGGCCAGCTCGCAGCATTGATCGGGCAAGCGCCGCTGCTGATCTCCAACAATACCGGGCCTGCGCATATCGCTGCTGCGGTCGGCACACCCGTCATAGATCTGTATGCACTGACCAATCCGCAACATACCCCCTGGATGGTGCCGCATCGCGTACTGTTTCATGACGTGCCGTGCAGGAATTGCTACAAGAGTGTCTGCCCTGAGGGACATCATGATTGCCTGGCGCGCGTCTCTCCCGCGCGCGTGGCGGATGCAGCGATCGAGCTGCTGCACGCGCACAAGCTGCATCAGCCCGATCAGACGCTTACCACTTCCACAGTGCTGGCGCATCCATAAATAAAGCCGTAGTCAACCACATTCCTCAGCCACTTTCCTCAGCCACCTTCCTGTATCACCCATGCAGCGTGCGAATCACCCGGGCGGGATTGCCAGCAGCAATCACACCCGCCGGGATATTGCGGGTCACGACACTTCCGGCGCCAATGATCGATTTTTCACCAATTGCCACGCCGGGGCAGATAATGGCGCCGCCGCCGATCCAGACATCGGACCCGATATCCACCGACTTTCCCAGCTCCAGCCCACGGCGTCTTTCGGCTGCTTCCAGCGGATGGGCTGCGGTGTATATCTGCACGGAAGGACCAAAGAGAACATAGTCGCCAATACGCACACGGGCCACGTCCAGGACGACGCAATTGAAATTGAAAAAGACATTCTTCCCGAGAAAAATATTGCTACCGTAGTCGCAGAAGAACGGTGGCTGGATCCAGACATCAGTTTCTCTGCCGAACAAATCGCTGAGAACACTCGCCCTCTCCGCTTTGTCATCCTCGCGCGAATCATTCAATCTTTTGCATAACTCCCGTGCGCGCTGGCGCTCAGCGATCAATTGCGCATCCAGGGGATTATAGAAATCGCCTGCAAGCATTTTTTCTTTTTCGGTTTTCATCGGGTGCATACCGAAGTGGCCACTTCTGATTTATAGGACATTTCCGCACGCCGCGACAGGAAGGCACATTGGAAATTACGCCGTTGACTGGAATAAGTTTCTGTCTGCAATTCTTACACTGAATGTAAAAAAACAAGCTGCCTTCTTCTGCAGCCAAGGAAACAAATCGCCCCGTGTGCCGCAGATCCCATGCAGAACACCGCTGCACGTAAAGCAATAAAGAGTGGCACAGAGCTTGCACTACTGGCTGCACCCATTTAAAGGAGCAAACCATGACACGCAACTCCACCTCGAAAAGCACAGGAAAATCGCCATCAAGCACAAGACAGCGCACTACGGCAAAGACTTCCTCCGAGGACGCGTTGCATCTTCTTGCCGAAGATCACAAGAAAGTGATCGAGATGTTTGACGATTTCCAGGAGCTCAAGGAAGAGAACAGCGAAGATGAAGAAGCGATGCAGCAGATGGTTGAGATGACATGCGCCGAACTGACGATCCATACGCAGGTCGAGGAGGAATTGTTCTATCCTGCCGCGCGTGAAGCCATTGACGACATGGATCTGCTGGATGAAGCCGAAGTCGAGCATGCGTCCGCACGCCAGCTTATTACCGAACTGGCCGCAATGCAGCCGGGCGATGAATTGTATGCAGCGAAATTCAAGGTGCTTGGCGAATACGTGAAGCACCACATCAAGGAAGAAGAAAAGGAGCTATTTCCGAAACTGAAGAAGACCAAGATCGACCTGGTAGAACTGGGCGAGGAAATCCGCCAGCGCAAGCTTGAATTGCGCGATGAGCTGGGCGTTCCGTCCATCGAAGAAGATGAAGACGACGAAGAAGATTCCGCACGCACGCAGACGCGCCGCAACGTGCATTGATCGCTCCCTATCCGGCTCCAGGTCATCTTTTGAAGAAAGGCTTCCCGTGGTGATGGAATTCGACTCCGTGGCGTGCGCTTCGCATGCCGACCAGATTCATGCGGTAGACATCGTCGCTTTTATCGAAGCCCGGGATATCCCCTTTCTGTATTTCAAAACGCCTTACCGCCTCGCCCCGGTATCTGGCGGCGAGCAGTTCTATGCATTGTTATGCGATGAACTGCACCGCAGCCAAAAAATCGGCATTGCTCAAGTCGTGATCCAGACGCAGCCACATCTGGCCATCCTGGTACCGCAAGGCCAGTCTCTGATGTTGGCCACCTTGCGCTGGGTAAGCGAGGCGGACAGGCCGCCCCAACCAGATGAAGACATCAGCCAGGCAGCAGGCATCGCGATGACCATGCCACGCTGCAGGTCCGGCATACACCACGGCTCGCGCCATCCGGCATTCCAGCCGGATCTTCCGGTGCTGGGGGAACATGAAATGAAAGAACAAAAAACCGAGGAATTCTTCGTGGAGGAATTGGCTAGCCTTTTGGATGACGCCGAACTTATCGACGAAAGATGCCTGTGGTCGGCGACTCGCCAGCCCTTGCATCCACACGACGGTTATGCAATGCGAGGAAACAGGGCACGCAGCCGGCGTATTACCATTCAACGCCGACGTCTGCGCTGTTAGAGCGCTTTCAGCGCACCTTACAGCGGCTTTGTCCGCGCTGCAGCCTGACCGCAGCCCAGTCCGCCTGCGGCTCTTCTTCGGCAACAATATGCTGCTCTTGCGACGCATCGTGCGGCACGCGCGATTCCAGCAGATGGATGCACCAGCGCTCACGTCCGACGAGGACCCTGACCGGTACGCTAGGCGGCATCCCATTTCCCAGTCGGTATTCCTTGCTGCCGTTACTAAGCATCCATTCTTTTCCGGATAGCTGCAGTTTCCAGTCGTCGACGATGGCAAGCGAACGGCGAGCCCCGCGCCCTACCAATAACCACGGTTTGCTTTCCCCGGTGCGGGTAAAGGATATCCGGTCAACGGGACCGGCCGGATGTGGTTGCCGGCTTGCGCTAATCTGCTGCACCCCGAAACGCTGAGGCAGGTATGCCGGCCAGGGAGCAATGGTCAGGATGCTGTGCTCGGAAAACCGGACTTCCAGCCCGCCGTCGTGCACCACCGGCCGGACGACGGCTACAGAAGGTGTCGCACTCATCCCCTCGATGCGTACCGCACCCGCAGGCGTCGCCATCGCGGCGGTGAATGCGACCATGCCCCAAATCAGGAAGTGCCGAATGCTTCGTTTCATCCTAGTCAGTGCTTGTGCGTGTGTTGATGCTTGTCGTTGTCGGGATGGCTGCGTGCTTGCAAGCTGCGAATCATGCTGTGCAGGCTGGCTGGCAGCGGCTCTTCGATGATCTGCTCGCGTACATGCGGGTGCATCCTGTTCTGGCGCTGTAATGTGGGCGGCCCCGATTGCGTCAGTGGTGCTGATTGCAACGGTTGCTTCGATAATGCCTCGCCGGAAATGCTACCGGAGTTGCTGCCCGAATTACTGCCGGAAAAAGTACGCGAAAACGGCATTCGCAAATTTGCCCATTCGTTATAGTCCTTCAGGACGGTCTTGCCAGCGCCGTCCAGAGGATTGATGTTAAGCGCAATCAGGCCGGCTGTCATCGCATTGTTGCTATCCCAATCCGCATACGCCCCGCCCGTTGCGCCGCGGCCGATGTTGGCAGCTTCCGAAAGCCGGGTTTCATCCAGGTCTGCGCCTGTTCCGTCCGAATAATCCATGATGAAGTTGTCGCCGCACGGCGAGTTCTCCACCAGGCCACAGAAGGTTTTTCCCTTGAGGCCGTTGATCAGGTAATAACGCTCCGCCGCATGCACGCTATCCGGCGTCGCGCTCAGGCCGGCAAACTGATACAGGTAATTCATGATGCTGTAATGATTCGGCTTGTAGTTGACGTTTTCATTGCCGCCGTGACGCAAGCCGAGATTGTGACCCAGCTCATGCATCAGCGTGCTGGCCTGCATGTTGATCAGCATGTTGAGGCCGGTGCCGGGATCGGTAGTAAAACCATAGCCACCCAGCGCAATGATGATGTCGTTACCATTCAATTCAGCGGTGCCGGACGATCCCGCGCTGCCGTCGATATTGAGTGAATTGCCAAACAGCGCATAGTGAAATACCAGGCGACGCCGCACATCAAAGTTTGCGAGCTTGTAGCCCATATAGGATGCGCAGCCTGCGCGGGCACTGCTACCCACCGAATCGAGCTGGATGCAGGTGGCGAAGTCCACGGCGTTGCCGCCGCCGAGATTGAACCGCACCGGATCAAACGCATCCGCGTACAAGTTGCCGCTATCGAGATGCAGCGCGATGCCTTTCGCGGCGAAGGCGCTTTCCATTTTTTTCAGGGATTCCTGCCGCGGTATTGTGGCGGGATCCGCACCTTGCATGTAATCGATTTCAACGAAGACATCGCGGCGGCCGCGACGCGCTCCCATCGCATACAGGTCCAGGCCGCCATAGGTGCCACCGCTGACCTTGGCGCTGTCCGGTATGCCATCCCGGTCGGAATCGATGACACCGGGAGGAACGTCATTCATGCCGGCAGGCGTTGAAAAATTCACCAGAGACCAGTCTGCGGCCTTGTCGGTATCGGCCATTCCACCCGTCGCCAGGCGAACTATTGATTTGCCGTGTTCATCGCTGGCCGAAGGCAGCGCTGCGACATTGTTGTCATTCCAGCCGCCCGTGAGGGGCTGCATTTCAGAATTGCCGAAGCGGACAAAATCCGCTGTCACGCCATTGTCGAGCAGTTCCAGCGCGCCATTCGCATTCCAGAATGGCACGATATTGCCATTCTTCACATACACCATCTGGCTGTTATCCTGGAGCCGGTCGGCTACCTTGCCGGCGATGACAATATAGGCGTTTGGCGGAACCTCAATCGCCGGCAACGCGAACGTCACCGGCCCGGAAGAACTGGCACCCGTATCCGGATTGATCCCGTTGCTGCGCAGTGCATAAGCAGACAGGGAAACCGGGTTTGTGCCGGGGTTATATAGCTCCAGCCAGGCTACATCATTGCTGTAATAATTTGTGGCGACTTCGGAAATAATCAGGCGGCCCGGGATATTGCTCGCACTCGATCGCAGTTGTGCCGGATCTCCGCTTGCGGGCGCACTGCCACTGCCGCCCCCGCCGCCACAGGCGCTCAGGCCGAGCACGAGCAGCAAAGTAGACACGGCTGTTTTCGAGGAAACTGCCTGGCGCAGTTGTTGTAATTGCCACTTATGCTGTTGCTTAAGCCGAATCATTTAACGTTGTCAGGAAGCAGTGAAGATTCCTAATGACAACTAGATTCGAGGAAAGTTTGCTGATAAGAAAAATAAAGAACGAAGCACTTGCTGCAAATACAATTATTCTTTCTTTTTTACTACACTGATCTGGCCGTCAGACTCTATATATGCCTGGTGCACTTCGTCGAGCGAGTCAATGCCCTGCTCCCGCAGCTTGCTCCACAACTCTTCTTCGGTAATCAGTTCCCTGCGCATATTGCGCTTTAAGATCTGCCCTTCCTTGACCAGCAAGATGGGAGAAGGCTCGGCGAAGCGGCGAAATGCCGGAAAGCGAAAGCTCAGCCAATCAAGAAAGACATTCCAGCCGATCAGTGTTGCCACCAGCAACATGCCATCGCTGACCGAACGGTATTCCCCCGCCATCGCGTTCTGGGCAGCATCGGCAACAATGACGAGGACGAGCAGGTCACCAATACCAACCGCACCCACATCGCGCCGCACGACAAAGCGGAAAATGAAAAACAGGAACCAGTACATGGCACTGCCGCGTACGATGATTTCCGCTGCGGGAAGACTGAAGCGAAAAAGTTCGCTCCAGTCGACGGAGAACATGTTTTCCATTTTTCATCCCTCCTGGCATCGCACGACCGCACAAAAAAATGGCGCCCGGAAGGGCGCCATGACGATTCAAACAAAACCTTTTCGGGCAATGATTTTTTATTGCCAGTATGGCGTCCGGTTATAAAACGAATGCACCTGCTCCGCCCAAGTCGTGTCCGCCATCGACGGCCAGTGATCCTTGTCGAAACCCGGCGCGTTTTTCAGCCGGTCCTTGTCGATGTCGAGCACGAAGCACTTGCGATCGGCATCCAGTGTCAGCGCGCTCCATGGAATGGCGAAAAGCTTATCGCCCACTCCCATCACGCCGCCGAACGACAGCACCGCATAGGCAACGCGCCCGCTTGGCACATCCAGCATGATGTCCTCGATTTCACCCAGGCTTTCGCCCTTGGTGTTGACGACGTTATCACCCTGCAGCGTGTCGGCTGCCATCACTTCCGGGCCGGGGCCAGAAAAATTCGGCTGACCTCCGACAATGCGGGCACCGCCGCCAGAAGAAGTAGTAGTTTGTTGAGCCATAGCGTTTCCTTTCTTCAGTTAATGAGTGGCTGTGAATATCAGGAGGCAGCCTATCTCGCACTGCCACCTTCTGCGCCAGCCCGTCCCGAACGGCGTTCAGGTGCTGGCACATTGCTGGCACCAGAGGCGCCGGAAGACAGGTTCCTTTCCGCAGGCGGGCCGCTTCCAAGCCTGCGGCTCCAGTAACGATCAATATCGGCGCTCCATTTGCTGTCGGCCATATCGGGCCAGTTGCCCTTATCAAAGCCGGGTGCCTGAGTGAGCGTCTCCTTGTCGGCATAAAGTACGTAATACCTGCCATCATCGGATGCCTGCAACACCCGCCAGGGAATCGCATGGTATTTTTGCCCTACGCCGATGACGCCGCCGAAACTCACCACCGCATAGGCAACTTCGCCACGTGCACCATCGAGCACCAGATCCTTGATTTCCCCGATCTTCTTGTCTTTTGCATCACGCACCGCGGCACCAATGATCTTGCTGCCGCGGTAGACATGCTGCTGCCGTTGCTCCAGTTCCTGCCTGGCAGCTTCTGTCATCGACTGCGCCTTTGCCGTCCCAGCGATGCACAAGGAAAAAACCGCCAATAAAACTGCGCTCCTGAAATGCTCCATGAACCTCCTCCATCGGCTAGATCGAGAAGACCTTTCAACGTCAGGAAAGAGAAGAGAGCAAGCGTTATGCCAATGGCCCAGGAAAACAGTCAACGGGAAATCGGCGTGGAATTCAATGTGTAATAGCTGAGCCAGCACGGCGCTCATCACAACGCTTGCCTGAAACGCAATGCGCCCGCCGAGTAAATCGTGCAAGGTACTTGTAAGGCTTGCAGGCGTGCTGCATAGCCAGGAAAATGCTTAGAGCGTCTATCAAAATGCCGATGGCAAGGCCCCTCGACGCAGCCAGTACATGCAGGCAGGAACGCTGCAAGCGGTATTTTGATAGACGCTCTTATAGGGTTGGCACCGGTGCGGCCTTGCTTTCGGGTCTTCGCGAAGATGCGGGCATCTCGCCATTTCCCCCGGAGCGATGATCTGCTCGCAATGGAGTACCGGCAATATCCTGTATTACTCCACTGCCGCAGCGCTCTTCTTCGGCTCGGCCCACTTCACCACCTCGGCCGCCTTCCTTCCCGCAAGGAATGCATGATCCGAGTTGTAATACTCCCATTCGCTGTAGCGCCCTGCCAGCACGATGTCATGCTGTGCAAGCCAGGTTTTGATTGTTTCCACATTGCTTGCCCGCACATGGTCGTACACCACATAGGCATAGGGCATGTCGACTTCGTTCGCCGCAATGACCCTGTCGTCTTCGCGGAACATTCCCACCTTGACGCAATCGCGGATGCAGCGATCTATCAGGGCCTGGCCGCTGACAGGCAGCGGCTTGTATGTCGGTGAATAGGTAATCTCGCAGGTGATGCCGAATCCGCCTGGCGCATTGCATTCCGGGCTGGCGTTTCCCTGCACGAAGATGCGATGAAAAATCGTATCTTCCGGATAGTAGATCCAGTGCTTCTCAGTGATGTTCTCGCGCGCCACGCCCAGGTTCACGCATCGCACTGAGATATGTTTCAATCCCTTTGCCGCCTGCACTACATCCTCCGGTGCTTCATCACCAATGATTCTGACCAGCTCCGGCAAGGGCATGGTACTGATCAGGTTCTGGTATTGATAGCGGCGGCCGTCGGCAAGCGTGATGCTGCGCTGCCTCGGTGAGATGCGGATGACGTCGGCATTCAGTTCGATCGTCCCTTTGATGTGCGGAACAAACGCCGACATCAATGCCTGAAAGCCGCCACGCAGCGGATAGCCGAAGCGCGCATTCGGCCCCATCGGCTTTGCCACCCGCTGCAGCGCGCCATCGATGATTTCTTCCAGGTTCGGCAACGGCACGCGCCCGCCAAGCCAGGAAGTCTCCATTTCCGAAAGCGGCACCGCCCACAGCTTGCGGTTATACGGGATCGCAAAGTGCTTCGCGATCCCCGCACCCCAGACCTGATGAATGAATTCCTCAAAATTTTCCGGCTTGCGTTCTGTTGGCGGCGTCAGATTGGTTGCAGGCAGCGTCACCCCGCCATCAGCGCAGCAGTCATTGGCCCGTGCCAATGGTGCTACGGCAGGCGCCTTGCAAGCGCTTTCATAACGGGCCTCGATTGCGCCCATGATGCATTCCCTGATCACTTCCGGCGGCAAGCCATACAACGCCCCCTGGAATGGATAGCGGGTATATACATTCTTGCTGTACACCCAAGCCTCCCGGTTCTGCCAATGCACATTCGCACCGAGAAGAATTTCATATAACTTCAGCACATACGGGTCGTTGGAAAACATAATGTGGCCCGCATGGTCGAAAGTGAAACCGTTGTCCTTGATCGAACGGCACCATCCTCCAACCGTCGCATTTTTTTCCAGCAGCACGGCATCATGCCCGAGGTGATATGCAGCAGACAGTCCGGTAGGACCACCGCCGATGATCACCGTCTTTGCATAGCGCATGGCCTCATGCTGGCGCAGCCGATTGACGTTGGCAGCCGCATCTGCCGACTGCGAAGCAACTGTCTCCGGCTCCTTGCGACTCGGCACAGTTTGAAGAAGCATGCGCATATTTTCAGCAGTCGAGTCCCAGGAAGTGGATGCCAGCACCTTGCGCATCTTCCTGACTTTCTCCGCATGCTCCTGCGGAGGCGCCAGCAATGCCGATTCACAGGCGGCAATAAAGGCTGGGGCATCATCGGCAATCGCAACGATATCGCGGTACATGTCGGCGACATCAGTTACAGGAGTGCTGACAATCGGTAGTTCGGCTGCCATGTATTCAAGCGTCTTGGTCGGACTGATGAAACGGGTCGAATCATTCATGGCAAACGGCAGCAGGCACACGTCCCATCCGGCCAGGAACTGCGGCAATGCCTCGTAAGGCTGCTGGCCGAGATAATGGATGTTCGGTCGTTGCGGCAACTTGTCGTGCTCTATCTTGAGCACCGGCCCAACCAGCACAATCTGCCACTGCGGATGCGCATCGGCCACACGCGCAATCAGTTCGGTATCGAAGCGTTCATCGATCACCCCGAAAAAACCCAGCCGTGGCCCCGGGATGCTCCGGTGCGCGGGGTGTGAATTGGTGCGGTCAAGCGCCTGCATGAAATGCGCAGCATCCACGCTGCTCGGGAAACAGTGCACGTTCGGATGGCGGTCACGCTTGGCACGATACAGGCTCTGGCCACCGGTGAACACAATGTCAGCCACCTTCAGCAACGCGCTCTCTCGTTGCAACAGCTGTTTGGGCGCATTCTTGAAAGAGGCCAGCGCATCCATGCAGTCGTACACTACCGCGCGCGGCCGCAACTCCTGCAGCAAGGGCAGCGCCATCGGCGTATAGAACCAGGCAATGTGGTCGCTGTAATCGCGCACCAGTTGACGCAGCAGTTTTTGCAAATGCGGCAGATGATCGTCATGGAATCCCGGCATGTTCACCGGCGTGTTCGGCTGGCATACCAGAATGTTCGGCGCGGGTGAATAAGTCTTGAAAAACGTATTGCTCTCATGATGCACCGGCTCTTCGACAAATACGATGGGATGATGGGCGGCCAGGCGGGATAGCAGATGTTGCGGACGCTGAAAAACAAAATCCCAGCGCAGATGCGAAAAAACAATGATTGCAGAAGCCATGCTTTCTCCTTGCCGTAACGGCGTAATAAGTCGAGATAACACGGATAAAGCTATAGATGGCGATATCCGGTGAAGCGTGATACAAGGCATCAGGAAAGGCTATGCGGCGGCTCCCTCCTCTCATTGTCAGCGAGTGATTTAACCCATCGGCATGGTTTTCCTGGCTACGCAAATGCAGACGAACCGGCCTGTAGCAATCGCCATCGTCATGCCTGCGCAGTAAATGATGAAAGCTGATGTAGCGAACAAGCTTTATCTTCCGCCTGTCCGCCCGATGTCGGGATGCGTTGTCGCAAGTTGTCACAACTTGCAGGCCCCAACACTGCCTGTCCGGCCTGCCGTAGTGCCTCGCAAACAGTCAACGCGCTCTGGCGAGCTAACGCAAAAGCTATGCCGATCCGCGCTCCCGGGGCGGTGCACGGAAACCATGCGTTCCCCGATTGCTGCAGCGCCGAACGTTTTTACCAACAGCGGTAAAACCTACATAAGTTCCCGAGTTGTTTCCTCGCCTCCATTCCCGAAAGGACTGGAGGAAATGCTTTCTTAAATAAATTTTTTAGCCGGTATGCTTCCTGCTTATCCGCATGAGGTCGCAGCACTGCAGCGAGGCGTCGCCTGCAAGAATTTCTTCGGCACAAGGATTCAGCCATCCAGCAATCCTTAATGGGATTTCTTGCCTTACAGCGCTATATTGCTTGCTGCGCATGCCAGACTGGATTTGGCTTGATTTTTATTTGATTTGTTTGTTAACCACTGGACCAAAGAGACGACAAAATGACCAAGATCCGTAAAGCAGTATTTCCCGTTGCCGGCCTTGGCACGCGCTTTCTTCCCGCTACAAAAGCATCGCCCAAAGAAATGCTTCCTATCGTAGACAAGCCTCTGATTCAGTATGCAGTTGAGGAAGCCGCGGCAGCGGGAATTACCGAAATGATTTTTATCACCGGTCGCGGCAAGCGTTCCATTGAAGACCATTTCGATAAGGCATATGAACTTGAGGCGGAGCTGGCCTCGCACGGCAAGATCAAGCAGCTCGAGGAAATACAGAGCCTGCTGCCGGACCATGTGCACTATTCCTATGTACGCCAGAGCGAAGCCTTGGGCCTCGGCCATGCAGTACTGTGCGCGCGCTCGCTGGTCGGCGACGAACCCTTCGCCGTTGTACTGGCAGACGACCTGATCGATGCCGATGTTCCGGTTCTCAGCCAGATGATTGACCTGTACGAGCAGCATGCCTGCTCGGTCATCGGCGTGCAAAACGTGCCGCTGGAGCAGACCCAACAATACGGTATCGTGCGTCCGCAATCGATGGGGGTCCGGATTCATCGCATTGTCGACATCGTCGAAAAGCCGCAGCCAGAAAATGCGCCTTCGACGTTGGGTGTGGTCGGGCGCTATATATTCACGCCGGAGATATTTGACTACCTTGAGCGGGTTGTACCGGGAACGGGCGGGGAAATTCAGCTGACCGATGCCATCGCCGCCATGCTGAGCACGCATCCGGTGCTTGCCTATGAGTTCAAGGGAAAGCGATACGACTGCGGCTCCAAACTGGGCTACCTGGAAGCAACCGTGGTCTACGCCCTGAAGCATCAGGCAGTAGCGGAAGACTTTGGCAGTTTTATTGCACAACTACAGCTTGATCGCCAGAACGTAAAGTTCGGCAGCAAAATGGCTTAAGCATGGCATGAAGGTAGAGTGAAAGACTGTAACTCCGCCCCCGCCTCCTGAAGACAGGTATGTGTTTCTGTCACATTCTTGCTGTTTCTCAAGAACCGGGGGCGAAGCCGCTGCTTTGAGGGAAACAAATGCAGCCGGGCACACGGTAGCATTGGAGATCAGTTTGCCGGGCGAAGCCAGTGCGACCGGCACAAGAGGTGAGCCATTTATTCCGGCTAAGCGATTCCACGCCAACATCACAGCGCTGGCAACCC
The DNA here is from genome assembly GCA_035254105.1 of Noviherbaspirillum sp. GTDB lineage: Bacteria > Pseudomonadota > Gammaproteobacteria > Burkholderiales > Burkholderiaceae_D > Noviherbaspirillum. Next base: position 18,867 of record DATFAZ010000071.1, read on the forward strand.
AAACAAGGAGTCGTCTTCGTCATGACAGGGTCAGGCAATCAGGTTCTTTATATGGGCGGCAAGGAATATCAGGCACAACGCAAGCCAAACGGCAAAGCACTTCCAGCAGTGGATGACAGCCTGCTGGAAGAGTCCGCACATGGGAATGGCAGTAACTTGCGCGAGATGGCGGACGGCTTGCCGGTCCTGATTGCACAATGCGATTCCGCCTACCGCCTTGGATTTGTCAATAAGGCGTATGCGGAACATTACGGCATCCAGCCAGAAGAAGCGGTCGGCAAGCGTATGTCTGAAATCATCGGCGAAGAGGCCTTCGCTGCGCAGCGCCAGTATATCGACGCCTCCTTGCAAGGCACTCCGCAGGAATATGAGATCAGGACGTCCTCGCACACGGGCGAGCATTATCTGCGCGTCAGGTACGTACCCGAGCCCGGCGACAATGGCAAGACGCACCGATTAACGCTGGCAATGAACGACGTCACGCAGTTGCGCAATACGGAAGAAAAACTGCAGCGCCGCGAGCGCGAGTTCAAGACGCTGGTTGAGGATTCCCCCGACATTATTTCCCGTATCGACCGGAACATGCGCCATCTGTATGCCAACCCTGCGATTGAAATCCTGTCTGGCGTGAAGGCATCCGCCTATCTTGGCAGGACAAAAGCCGAGCTTGGCCTGCCGCCGATGGTCGTTAGCGCCTGGGACAATGCTGCACATGCAGCATTCGACACCGGCCTCGAACAAAAGCTGGAATTCGACCACCTGATCGCAGGCCAGGTGCATTACTTCTCCGGCAGGGTAATACCGGAGGTCGACCGCTACGGCAATATCGAGTCGGTAGTCGGCATTGCGTATGACGTGACTGAACGCGCGCGCATTGAAAAGGAACGCGACGAGCTTCTGGCGCGTGAACGCACCGCGCGCATCCAGGCTGAAACCGCCGCGCGCGCACGCGACGAATTCCTGGCGATCGTCTCGCATGAGCTGCGCGCACCGCTCAACGGCATCCAGAGCTGGGCACATGTACTGGAGAGCTATGTTCAGGATGCCGCTTCGACGCCTCTGGCGCAGCGCGCGCTTCAAGGCATCAAGACCGGCGTCAGTCAGCAGGTGCGCCTGATTGAAGACCTGCTCGACGTGACGCGCATGATGAGCGGCAAGCTTCGCCTGATCCGCCAACCGCTGGCATTGCTGCCAACGCTGCAAGCGGCGGTGCAAAGCGTCCACACCATGGCAGCCGCCAAGCGCATCGCGATCACATGCAATTTCCAGATCACCAGCGAGCAGATTGACGGTGATGCGGACCGGGTACAGCAGATCTTTTGGAACCTGCTTTCCAATGCCATCAAATTCACCCAGGAAGGTGGCCACGTCTGGATCGATGCACAGCACTCCGGCCAGGGCATCTGCGTAAAGGTGCGCGATGACGGCATCGGCATTTCCCCCGATTTCCTGCCGCATCTGTTCCACCGCTTCAGCCAGGAAGACACTTCCAGCACGCGCGTCCATAACGGCCTGGGCCTCGGGCTATTCCTGGTTCGCCATCTGGTCGAGTTGCATGGAGGCCGGGTGGAGGCACATAGCGAAGGCGAAGGAAAAGGGACGACTTTTTCAGCCTATTTCCCGCTGCGTGCAGGTTCCTACAAATACATTCTCGCCTCACCGGCTGACGACGCCAACGCCAACAACGTTCCACTGCCCTCGCTGGACGGCCTGCGCATTCTTTTAATCGATGACCAGGCCGAAGCGCGCGAATCACTCACGGTTGTCCTCACCTCGGCCGGCGCGACAGTCTTTGCCGCAGGCTCAGCCGGCGAAGCGCTCAACTGGCTTCCGACGCTGGGCAACACAGGCCTGCCGCACATCATGGTGTGTGACATCGCGATGCCGGGTGAAGATGGCTACGCGGTGCTGCGCAAGATCAGGGCATGGAAGGCGAATGATGGCAGCACGCCACTGTTGCGCATGCCGGCACTGGCACTGACCGCTTTCGCACAACGAGAAGATCGCATCCGCGCACTGACGGCTGGATTCCAGATGCACGTGACGAAACCGGTGGCACCGGAAGAACTGATTGTGGTGATCGATACTATGGCGCCGCGCACCTGACTACGTAGGGGCAGGAACAACCGGCACAAATCACCAATGAATAATATCCCGCTATGCCTGAAAAGCACTCAGTCGCAACGTCTGTGATGCCGGCCTCAATGATAGGTGTCGCTGCCATTATGAAGCGATTCTTCATCCTTCTTTTGCATCCCTTCATACGGCCCGTACTCCTCCAGCCGGTTATACAGCGTCTTCAGGCTGATGCCGAGGATATCCGCTGCGCGCTTCTTCACCCCGCCGCACAAGTCCAGGGTCGCGTATATCAGCTTGCGGTCGACATCCGCCAGCGATGTGCCGACCGGAATGGCGAGCGTCAATCCGACAGGGGACTGCGTGGTGATGACCGGCGCCAGCGCTGTCGCATCAATGGTATGGTCGGACAAAATGAAGGCGCGCTGCATGTAATTGCGCAGCTCGCGCACATTGCCAGGCCAGTGATAGTTGTTCAGGCAGGCGATACCATCTTCTGACAATACCTTGCTGGTGCCATGCGCGGCATTCAACTCATCCAGGAAGTGCTGCGCCAGCAACTCGATATCCGCGCCCCGTTCGCGCAGCGGCGGGAGGCGAAGCGGGAATACATTAAGGCGGTGGTACAAGTCGAGTCGCAGCTTGCCGTCCGCAACCGCGGCCTCCGGGTCACGGTTGGTTGCGGCGATCACGCGCACATCGGTTTCAATTTCCTGATTGCTGCCTATGCGCATGAAGGAACCCGTCTCTAGAACCCGAAGCAGCTTCACCTGCAGTTCGACCGGCATTTCGGTGATTTCATCAAGGAACAGAGTGCCGCCGTTGGCCCGCTCAAAGTAGCCTTTGTGTTGCCGATCCGCGCCGGTAAAGCTTCCCTTTTCATGTCCGAAAATTTCGCTCTCGATCAGTTGCGGGGAAATCGCACCGCAATTTACCGGCAGGAATGGATGCTTCTGGCGCAAGCTTAGGTCATGAATGGTTTGCGCTGCCAGTTCCTTGCCGGTGCCGCTTTCACCCAGCAACAACACGGTTGCCTCGGTAATGGCGACGCGGCCAATATGATTGTAGAGCTTCTGCATTACCGGAGCGGCGCCAAGCATCTGGCCGAAATGGCCGAGACGCCGCAGTTCGCTGCGCAGCACGCCAATTTCTTCTTTCAGATCGACAGTGCGTGGTATGCGCGATAGTAGCGCCTTCAGCCGGCGAAAGTTAATCGGCTTGGTCAGGTAATCGGCCGCTCCCAGGCGGAGCGCCTCGACCGCCGTCTCCACGCTGGCATGCCCCGTGATAAGAACGATCTCAGTCGTGGCACGCGACTCAATGTCGTTGAACAGGTCCATGCCGCTGCCATCCGGCAGTTTCAAGTCAATCAGGACGACATCAGGGCGCTGGCGCATGATCTGCGTCTGCGCCTCGCGTATGGTGCCGGCAACTGCATTGGTAAACCCCTCGGCAGCAGTGATTTCAGCCAGGGCTTCACGTGTATTGACATCATCGTCAACGATTAGTACATGCGGCATAAAAATATGTCTCTACGGTTTGTCTGCAAAATTTCTTGCCCCTTTATATCTTCAAGACACACCATCCTGATCAGACACATAGCATCCTTGCATCAGTTGCGGTTCTATAAAGAAAGAAGGGAAAAATCGCAGGCATGAATTGAAAAGCGTTTATCGAAGTACTTGCGTACCGCTCGGTTCCGCCATGTGCCCGCGCACCCAGAAGAGAGACACCGATACATTTCCGCAGCCTTTACACGCAGTCGTCACATTATCAAGCTTAGGCTAGCCCTTTACTGCTGCTATCGCCTCGCACGGAAATTCACTGGATTGCGACCTCGCTTGCCTCTTCAGAAGGACAGTCACCAGCATATATTTTCATGGGCGAGTGTCCAGCCAGGTGTGCATTCTTATTGAGCAAAAACAGGAAATTTTTTCGACTTTCTGATGGTGCATCCTTACGTGGTTTCCGCTATCGCAAGCCGCTATCGCAAACCTGATTGCCTGCGTCAGGATTTTCAATATTGATGAACTAAATCACTTGCAAAGGGTTGTTGCTCGCGGCGCTATCAATAACACGCTCATGCAAATGCCATGGAGCCTGCACGAGGCACCATGGCATCTCACTCTGACATCGCCAAATTAGTAAGGTTGCAGCCTATTTTTTGACAACCATCTTGTTCGTGACCTTCTTGACGCCCTCGACGCCGTTGGCCACCTTTACCGCCTTGTCGAGCTGCGCCTGGTCGCGCACGAAGCCGCTCAACAGCACTTCACCTTTCTTGGTTTCGACAACGATATCCGTGCCTTTCACTTCGGAATCAGCTAACAGTGCTGTCTTTACCTTGGTAGTGATAATGCTGTCGTCAACGACTGCCCCTGCAGAGGAGGCCGCGCCGCCGGTGCCAGATGCACCTGAGGACGAGGCGTCCGAACTGCTCCCGGATGTTCCGGAGGGCGATGAAGAGGATGAAGACGACGAATAATCGGGGCTGCTGCCGGATGACCCTGAAGTTCCGCCAGAAGAAGGCGTGCTCGGCATTGCTCCAGGAGTCGTACTGTCGGACATTCCGGATGATGACGAGGAAGATGAAGTACCGGGACTGCTAGAGGATCCCGATGTTCCACCCGCCGGCGGTGTGCTAGGTGTTGCCCCTGGAGTTGTTCCCGGGGTTGTGCCGGTTGTTCCCGCAGCGGAGCCAGTTCCCGGGCTGCCGTTGCTTGGCGTGGCCGGTGTGGTAGTGCCCGCAGCGCTGGAATCCGGGCTGCCTGCCGCACCTGTAGAACCTGGAGCCGTACTGCCGGTAGAGCCAGCCGAACTGCTTGAGGTACCGGGAGCCGTGCCAGTGCTGCCTGCGGCTCCGGCAGTACTGCTGGGCGGAGCCGTGGCAGATGTCCCGGCCGCCCCCGAATCCGTCGCACCTGTGCCGGCCGCGCCAGTTTTCTCAGACGATTCACGACCGCATCCCACCAGAGCTACACCCAACAAGGCTGCCAGAAGGACCGTTCTCGGAGTTTTGTTGACCGTTTTCATACTGCCCCTCCTTCTTTTACTTGGAGCCTGATCCGCTGGAGCCAGATGAACCCGAGCTGCCCGAACCTCCGGAACCCGAGCTGCCCGAAGAACCGGACGAACCTGAACCCGACATGCCCGAGCCGCTTGAACTGGTGCCCGACGTACCACTTGCTCCGGAACTTTGATTGTTCGGGCGATTGCACCCGACAGCAGTCAGACTCAACGCGGCAAGAACCAGCAGAATTTTCGATGTGCTCTTGAGTGAAATCATTCTTGTTCCTTTCAATTAAAGTTGGCGGTGTCTCGTACTTGACCATGTCATTTACGATAAGTTCTTAACTTTTTCGCAAAGACTACGCTGCAGGCGGGCAGCTTTCGCATCACCATATATGTTCGAAGGTATTGCTCCTCATTATGTTTTCTTCTGAGTGCGCTCCGCAGGGCGCAATAGCCTATGAATTTAGGTAAAAGTTTCAGTCTCAATGTAAGGATTACAGTAGGTTAATCCACAAAATATTCATGCAACGAAATACCTGACCATCATTTCTTCCGCAAAACTTGGTCGGCGCTCTGCTTCTTATAACGTATAAAATTTTTTTAAACTCTCACTTCCGCACATCAAGAGAAATACGTTTCCACCAGTATTTACGGGCTTATCCTGTGAACACGCGATTACGGATATCGTGTATTGTTGACCGATGTCGCAAGGCCTTTCCTTCTTGCCTCTTACCTTTATTTATTGCGGCCAAAAGGTTTTTACTTCCGAATAGAACCGATTTTTTTCTGCGGACAAACAAACGATCCACCAATGAGTGTTTGTATGCAGGAGCCGAGTTAACGCAAAAGTCTCTTTGAGTATTGATGCAAAAATGATGACACCGAACCCCATGCTTCCAGTGGAGCGTAACGAACACCCCTATCCCGGTGAACGGACAGAGCCTCCAATGATCCTCGACAAATCCCTGAAGCAAACCGAGATCCTGTACGGTGCTTCGCTTGTCATGGAACGGCTCTACCAGCAGGTGGAAAAAGTGGCGGCAACCGAAGCCACGGTTTTGCTGGTCGGGGAGAGCGGAACCGGCAAGGAAGTGATTGCCAACGCACTCCATCAGGGCAGTCCGCGCCACGATGCACCATTTATTGCAGTCAACTGCGGCGCCATTCCCGCGCACCTGATCGAAGCAGCCCTGTTCGGCCATGAAAGAGGAAGCTTCACAGGCGCGGTGCGCCAGCATGTCGGCTACTTCGAACATGCGTCGGGCGGCACATTGTTTCTTGATGAAATCACTGAGATGCCGCTGGACATGCAGGTCAGGTTGCTGCGCGTATTGGAGTCAGGCACTTTTCTCCGCGTAGGAGGAGATGAAGAAGTTCGCGTCGATGTGCGCCTTATCGCGGCCACCAACCGCGATCTAGAAACGGCTGTCAGGCAAGGCCGGCTGCGCGAAGATCTGATGTATCGATTGGCTGTCTTTCCGGTACGGATTCCCCCTCTGCGCGAGCGCGGTGCCGACATCGAATTGCTGGCACAGCACTTTCTCCAATTGTTGAATGAAAAGAGCAACACACAGAAAAATTTTTCCCGCGCCTCGCTGGAAGTGATTCGCTCCTATTCCTGGCCCGGCAATGTGCGGGAACTTAAAAACGTGGTGCAGCGTGCCTTCATTCTCGGCAGCGACACCCTCAACATCGAAGAATGCATCTCCGACTTGTCGGTCAAAAAACCCACTGTGCATGAAGGCTATCTGAATTTTTTTGTCGGCACTCCCCTGGCCGATGCCCAGAAGGAAACCATTCTCGCCACGCTAAAGCACTACAGCGGCAACAAGCGTCTGACCGCCGAAGCACTCGGCATCAGTCTGAAGACACTATATAACCGCCTCAAGGATTATTAAGAGAGCCAAGGTTAAAGAGCGCCCGCCCCAGTTGCGCGCAGCAGGCTCCGTCACGCATTGACCACCTCCCCGCCATTTGGGTGCAGCACCTGCCCGCTCATGAACGAGGCATCGTCCGACGCCAGGAACACATACGAAGGCGCAATTTCATCCGGCTGCCCCGGCCTTCCCATTGGCGCCTTCTCGCCGAAATGATCGACATGCTCCGGGCTGAAACTGGAGGGAATCAGCGGCGTCCAGACCGGCCCCGGCGCGACCGCATTTACAAGAATCCCGCGCTCGATCAGTTGCTGTGACAGCGAGCGGGTGAAGGCTACGATCGCGCCCTTGGTTGCGGAGTAATCGAGCAATGCCGGACTGCCGCGATAAGCGGTGACCGACGTAGTGTTAATGATGCGAGCACCCTGCTTCAAATGCGGCAAGGCTGCCTTCACCGTAAAGAACATCGAAAAGATGTTTACTCGAAACGTCTTCAGCAACTGTTCTTCCGTAATGTCGACAATACTCGATTGCGGATACTGTTGCGCGGCATTGTTCACTACGATATCCAGCCGGCCAAACGAAGAAACTGCTGTATCGACCATCCTGCGGCAGAATGCCTCCTCACCCACATCGCCGGCAAGAATCACGCATTCCCGCCCTTCTGCCTCGACATGGCGTTGCGTTTCCTCGGCATCTTCATGTTCATCGTAATAAGCAATCAGAAGATTCGCGCCCTCCTTTGCAAAAGCAATAGCAACCGCACGACCGATGCCGCTGTCACCGCCGGTGACTAACGCAACTTTCCCCTTGAGCTTGCCACTGCCCTTGTAATTCTTCATCTCGGCATCGGGGCGCGGTTGCATCGCATTTTCTGAACCGGGCTGATGGTCCTGATGCTGTGGTAGAATGGAAGGCTTCTGTTCCTGGCTTGCCATGGCTATCCCCTCAAAAAATCTCGAAAGGGGTTGCAGGTTCCATACCAGACCTACTATCAAGCGCCATAGCAAGCAAGCGACTTGATGTCGAAGTGCTCATTCCAGTTTCAAGAACGACATCGTTCTACGGAGCTGCTCATTTTTTGTGATGGTTCCGATACCCTCTTTCACCGAAATAATCCATAGGGGAAATCAAGTTCTTGCTGGCCCGTTCCATGCGTTATGTGTGGATGTCCACAATTGCCGCTCCATTTACGTGAACCGAAAATACGCCATTTTTTGCTGCTTATCCGTTCTTCGTTTTGATTCCCGCGCCAAGCCGCTTTCCTCCTTTGCTGGAGGGCGTTTCCGGAACATTGCATAAGTAACAGCAGCGCCCCTCACGGAGAAGTCAAATGGAAAAGAAGCCGATCTATAAATCACTTTATGTACAGGTGCTGACAGCGATCATCATCGGCGTACTGCTAGGACACTTTTATCCCAGCCTCGGCACCGACATGAAGCCGCTAGGCGACGGCTTCATCAAACTGATCAAGATGATCATTGCCCCGATCATTTTCTGTACAGTGGTGATCGGCATCGCTGGCATGGAAGACATGAAAAAAGTAGGCAAGACCGGCGGCTTGGCTTTGCTCTATTTCGAAGTGGTCAGCACCATCGCGCTGATCGTCGGCCTGCTGATCGTGAATGTAGTGCAGCCTGGCGCCGGCATGCATGTCGACCCGAGCTCGCTCGATACCAAGAGCATCGCTGCCTACACTGCACCGGGGAAAATGCAAACGACTACTGAGTTTTTGCTGAATGTGATCCCGACCAGTGCAGTGGATGCGTTTGCCAAGGGCGATATCCTGCAAGTCCTGCTGTTCTCAGTGCTGTTCGGCTTCGCGCTGCATAAGTTTGGTGGCCGCGGCACGCTGGTGTTCGATTTCATCGAAAAATCGTCGCATGTCTTGTTCGGCATTGTCGGCATCATCATGAAGCTCGCGCCGATCGGCGCATTCGGTGCGATGGCTTTTACCATCGGCAAATATGGCGTCGGCACGCTACTGTCGCTCGGCAAGCTGATGGGTACCTTCTATCTGACCTGCCTGGTATTCATCTTCGTGGTCCTCGGCCTGATCGCAATTTTCCACGGCTTTTCCATCTGGAAGTTCATTAAGTACATCAAGGAAGAACTGTTCATCGTTCTCGGTACTTCTTCGTCGGAATCGGTGCTGCCGCGCATGATGGCGAAAATGGAAAACCTGGGGGTCAAGAAGTCGGTCGTTGGCCTGGTAATCCCGACCGGTTATTCCTTCAACCTGGATGGCACCTCAATCTACCTCACGATGGCGGCTGTATTCATTGCGCAAGCCACGGATACCCCAATGTCGCTGATGCAGCAAATCACTTTGCTGGCAGTGTTGTTGCTGACATCCAAGGGCGCAGCCGGCATTACCGGCAGTGGCTTCATCGTTCTGGCGGCAACATTGTCCGCGGTAGGCGGCGTGCCGGTTGCCGGCCTTGCGCTGATTCTCGGCATCGACCGTTTCATGTCGGAAGCACGGGCATTAACCAATCTGATTGGTAATGGTGTCGCGACGATCGTGGTCGGCAAATGGACGGGCGATGTCGACACGGTACGCATGCAACAGCATCTGAATAATGAAACGGTGGAAGAAGCCGATTCACCGGAAAATGTGCTCGATCAAGTGGAATTGCACATGCCTGGCGACAAGGCTGCAGCCTGATAATTTTCCTGCCGGTCGCCTGCAAACGCGATACCGGAAGTGAAATACCCATAAAAAACAGCCCGTTTCCGGGCTGTTTTTTTGCCTGATTTTATTTCACAGTCCTGTCAAATAGCGGGGCAATGCACGAACAAGTGCATCAGCCCCCAGCGATGGTCATGCTTTCGATCAGGATCGAGCCGGTTTCTTTCGTGCCGCGAATCAGCGTATCCGCGCCAATCGCCACAATCTGCCGGAACATTTCTTTCATGTTGCCTGCGATCGTGATTTCCTCGACCGGGTACTGAATCACACCATTCTCTACCCAGTAGCCCGACGCGCCGCGCGAATAATCACCGGTCACGTAATTGACGCCCTGCCCCATCAGCTCGGTTACCAGCAGGCCGGTATCGAGCTTGCGCAGCATTGCCTTGAAATCATCGCCGGGTTGCGTAAGTGTCGATGTCAGTGAAAGATTATGCGAGCCGCCCGCATTGCCGGTTGTCTTCATCCCGAGCTTGCGCGCCGAATAAGTAGACAGGAAGTAGCCCTGCACCACGCCGTCTTTCACTACATCGCGCTTGCTAGTCTTTACACCCTCTTCGTCGAAGGGCGAGGAGCCGACCGCGCCAACGATATGCGGGTCTTCAAGCACTTGAATATGGGGCGCAAACACTTCCTTGCCGATGGAATCGAGCAAGAAGGTCGATTTCCGGTAGAGCGCCCCGCCTGACACCGCCTGCACAAAGGCACCGAGCAGTCCGGCTGCCAGCGGTGCTTCAAACAATACCGGGCATTTGCGCGTATCCAGCTTGCGGGCATTCAGCCGCGCCAGCGCACGCTCGGCAGCGTAGCGGCCAATATCTTCCGGCCGAGCCAATTTTTTCGGGTCGCGCGTTGACGAATACCAGTCGTCACGCTGCATGTTTCCGCCCTTGCCCGCGATCGGCGAAACTGAGAGCGTGTGGCGGGAATAGGGGTATCCGCCCATAAAGCCGCGCGTATTGGCAGAAACGAAATGCGACTGCTGCGCATACACGCTTGCCCCTTCGCTATTGGTCACTCGTTTGTCCACTGCAAAGGCGGCTGCTTCGCAGCGCTTTGCGATCTCTACAGCCTCTTCCGTTGAAATCAGCCACGGATAGCACAATCGCAAATCACGCGGATGCATTTCCAGCATGTCGGCCTCCGGCAAACCGGCGCAATCATCTTCGGCGGTAAAGCGGGCAATGTTATAGGCCGCCTCGACCGTGTCCTTCAGCGACTGGGTGGAAAAATCCGAGGTGCTCGCATTACCGCGCCGGATATGACGTTCCGCGCCCAGATGAATGGTCACGCCGATACCCTTGTCCTTGTTCTGCTCGATGGTTTCGATCGTTCCCTTGCGCACCGTTACCGCCAGACCAGTGCCTTCGCTGATCTCGACCGCAGCATCCGACGCACCTTTTTCCCTGGCGAAACGCAGTACGTCCTGCGCAAGTTGCTTTAACTGGTCCTGAGTATGGGTAAATACCGGGTTGCTCATAGTCTTGTTCTTCTGGAAGTGTATTTAAAACGGTTATCATAGCAGTCGTTTACCGAATGGCTTTGATACATCATGGTTAATCCAAATAGAGGTGCCGTCGGCTTCAGGTCCGATGAGTTCGAACAGCAGTACGACCGTCCGTCCAAGTCGCAATTGAAGCGCGAAATGACCGCGTTGCAGGAACTGGGCGAAGAACTGGTCTCTCAGCCGAAAGATCGGGTGATGCGCGTGCCGATGCCGGAAGACGTGCGCGAGGTGATCCTCGAATGTCAGAAAATCAAGGATCACGAGGGGCGCCGTCGGCAGATGCAGTACGTCGGCAAGAAAATGCGCTTGCTGGAAGAGGATGAAATTGCTGCAATCCAGAAAGTGCTCGACAGCTGGAAAGGCGCATCCAAGGCGGAAACCGCCGCCATGCATGCGCTGGAGCGCCGCCGCGAGAAACTGCTGGCCGACGACACGGCGCTGACCGATCTCAAGGAAAAATATCCGGAAGTCGATGTGCAGCAATTGCGCACCCTGATCCGCAATGCGCGCAAGGAACAGGCGGAAAGCAAGCCGCCCAAAGCCTACCGCGAAATCTTCCAGATCCTGAAGCAGCTGCAGGCGCCTTCCGCCAAACAGGAACCTGAACAAAATGACGAAGCCGAAGAAGAGTAATCCGGACGAACTGCTGATCGGCCTGGTATCGGTTTCCGACCGGGCTTCCAGCGGCGTCTATGAAGATCAGGGCATTCCGGCACTGCGTGACTGGTTTTCCGCCGCCCTCTCCAGCCCCTGGAAAATGGAAACGCGCCTGATTCCGGACGAACGTGCCCAGATCGAGAAGGCGCTGACAGAACTGGTCGATGAAGCGGGTTGCGACCTGGTTCTCACCACCGGTGGCACTGGCCCTGCACGGCGCGACGTCACGCCGGAAGCCACGCTCGCCGTCGGTACCCGGGAAATGCCGGGCTTCGGCGAACAGATGCGCCAGATCAGCCTGAAATTCGTGCCGACTGCCATCCTGTCGCGTCAGGTGGCGGTCATCCGCGAAACGGCGGACCATGCGGCGCTGATCATGAACCTTCCGGGCCAGCCGAAATCGATCAAGGAAACGCTGGAAGGGTTGAAGGACGCAGACGGTAAGCAGGTAGTGCCGGGCATTTTCGCAGCAGTCCCTTACTGCATCGACCTGATCGGCGGCCCCTATATCGAAACCAACGAGGCGGTATGCAAGGCATTCCGCCCGAAATCGGCGATCCGGCAGAAATAGCCGTCACCCATCAAAAGAGTATCGACATGAGCAACAAGCCACTGGAAACCATCGAGATCGAAACCGCGCCCAATCCGACGGTTTCTGTCATCTGGCTGCATGGCCTGGGTGCTGACGGCAACGATTTCGTGCCGATCGTGCGGGAACTGGATTTTGCCGGCTGCCCGGCGATCCGCTTCGTCTTTCCGCACGCGCCGCTCATGCCGGTCACGATCAATAACGGCTACATGATGCGCGCCTGGTATGACATTCTGGGCATCGATATCGCCGGACGCGAAGATGAAGCAGGCCTGCGCAAATCACAAACCATGGTTGAGCACTTGATTGCGCAGGAAAAGGCGCGCGGCATTCCCGCCAGCCGCATCATTCTTGCTGGCTTTTCGCAAGGATGCGCAATGGCGCTGCAAACCGGCCTGCGCCATCCGGAAAAACTGGCCGGTCTTCTATGCCTGTCGGGCTATCTGCCGCTTCATACGACGCTGGCCGCAGAGCGTCATGGCGCGAATCATGAAACACCCATCTTCCTCGCACACGGCCGGGGTGACCCGATCGTTCCGATCGACCGTGCGGAGAAGTCGCGCGACATGCTGCTGACGCTGGGTTACAAGGTGGAATGGCATGATTACCCGATGCCGCATTCGGTATGCGAAGAAGAGATCGCTGACATCAGCGCCTGGCTGAAGCGCGTGCTGGCATAACTTGGCTGGGCGTTATGATCGTCCCAGCAAGGGCTTGTCAGACGCTCACGCTTATTTGAACACCACGGTCTTGTGACCGTTGAGCAAAATGCGGTGTTCTACAAACCACTTCACCGCCCGCGCCAGCACTACGCATTCGACATCGCGCCCGATCGCAGTCAGCGTATCCGGCTCCATCGCGTGATCAACCCGTTCGACATCCTGCTCGATGATCGGACCTTCATCCAGGTCGCTGGTCACAAAATGCGCAGTCGCGCCAATCAGCTTCACTCCGCGCTCATGAGCCTGGTAATAGGGCTTGGCGCCCTTGAAGCTGGGCAGGAAGGAATGGTGAATATTGATTGCGCGCCCTTTCAGCGCAGCGCACATTTCGGGCGACAGTATCTGCATGTAACGGGCCAGCACCACCAAGTCGATATCGTTGGCCTTGACGATTTCCAGCACGCGCTCTTCCTGCGCCCGCCGTGCTTCTGCTGACGCCCCGATAGCCAGCGGCAAGTGGTGGAAAGGGATGTTGTAGCTCGCCGAGAGCTGATAAAAATCGGTGTGATTGGAAACGATGGCAAGAATTTCCACCGGCAGCAGGCCGCTCTTGTAGCGGAACAGCAAATCATTCAGACAATGACCGATCTTCGACACCATCAGCATCACGCGCGGCTTCTTGCGTGCATCGTGGAGTTGCGCATTCATCTGCAGTTCCTGCGCCACCACGGCGAAATCCGACCGTAATTGCGTGTCGCTGACCGCGCTGTCTTCTGCCGCGAAATGCACGCGCATGAAAAACAGTTGTGACTGGGCGTCGCCAAACTGGGCCGAGTCGATGATATTGCAGCCATGCTCGGCCAAAAAACCCGACACGCGATGAACGATGCCGCGATGATCAGGACAAGACAAGGTGAGGATATATTCCGGATGCGTCATGGGTGTTTTACTATTGCAGCAAGCTAAAGGCTGTTATTGTCGCATGCCTTGCTGCCGGGACAATCCGCCAGAAACACAAAAACCCGGATACGCAAAGCGTAGATCCGGGTTTCATGCAGGCCGAACAGCGGGCCTTTCCCTTTTGTTGTGCCACATGTGTGCTACATGCGGCAGCCAAGGGTTTCAGTATGAAGACATTGAGCGTGTCGCTCCAATCAGTCTAATCAGCCAACCTTGGCAACCGACAGGCCCTTGGTTGCCGGTGCGGTAGCCGTACCGACTTGAATGTCGCCGAAGAGTTGACCGCCCTCTTCAATTACAACCTTGCCATAACGGACTTTGCCGGACACCTTGCCGGTGGAGTAGATCACCAGCTTCTGACGGACCGTCAGTTCGCCGTCGAACTCGCCGCGGATTTCAGCGATATCAATTTCGGCCGAGCCCTTGAACGCACCGATCTCGGCAATCTGGATCACGCGGGAATCGATGGTGGCTTCCACGCGGCCTTCGACAACCAGCGTGTCGCAATCGGTGATTTCAACGCCTTTGAGCTTGATGTTCGGGCCGACGATCAATTTGCTGCCACCTTCGTTCGTGCTGGAGGACGTATCGGTTGCCGGTGTGCTGGCAGGAGTAGTCGGCTTGGTAAGACCCGACGTACCAGCCGGGACGATGCCGCTGGTGGTGTTGAGCGGGGAATTTGGCGTATTGGTTTCGCGCTTGCCAAAAAGCGTTTCGGAACGAAGCATCTGATCTCCTGAAAATAATGAGCGTAGTTGGAACGTGACTTTTGCGATGTCA